>JAGWIJ010000075.1 GCA_028873535.1 Pseudomonadota bacterium | reverse complement strand
CAGGTCGGCCCAGAGCCCGCTGCGCAGGTTTTCGGCGTCGAGCCGGATGGTGCGCACACCCTCGGACTGCAGGCCCTGTTCGAGCAGGGCCGCAGCAGCGCTGCCGGTGTCCTCGTCGACCGTCTGCAGGCAGATCACCTGGCCCAACTGCCCGAGTGCCGACGCGCGCGAAGCGGCGTCGACCGGACCGCGCGCCGGCGGCGCCTCAGCCGCGCGCGCGGCGCGGATCATGCCCGCCGCGACCGTGCTGTTGCTGATCCGGTCGATCAGGATGAACCCACCCGTGTCGCGGTTGTCGTCGTAGGGGTCGAAGGCGATCGGACGATCGGCGTCGAGGTCGCAGACACCGATCTCGTTCAGCGCCAGCACGTCGGCCGGAAGATGTTCAAGGGTGTCGATGTTGAGCCGGTAACGGATGTTGGCGACCTGGGCGGTGACCGTGCGCGCGCCGATCTTCATGAAATAGCCGCGACCCGGGGTCAGCACGGCGTCGGCCATCCAGACCACGGTGCACACGAAATGCGCCGACACGCCGGCAGGATCGTTGTCGCGGCAGATCAGGTCGCCGCGCGAGATGTCGATCTCGTCGGCCAGCGTGAGCGTGACCGCCTGCTGGGCCACGGCGCGCGGCAGGTCGCCGTCATAGGTGACGATGCGCGCGACGGTGCTGGAGCGGCCGGAGGGCAGGGCGACGATACGGTCGCCGGGGCGCAGTTCGCCGCCGGTGATGGTGCCGGTGAAGCCGCGGAAGTCCAGGTTGGGCCGGTTGACCCACTGGACCGGCAGCCGGAAGGCGCCGGCCTGCGTGCGCGTTTCGTCCAGCGGCACCGTCTCCAGCCAGGGCATCAGGCTGGGCCCGGCGTACCAGGGGGTATTGCCCTGCGGCGCGATGACGTTGTCGCCGCGGACAGCCGACAGGGGGATCGCGACAATGCTGTCGAGCCCGATCTGGGCAGCGAAGCTGCGGTATTCGTGTTCGATCTCGCGGAAGCGCTGCTCGGAGTAGTCGACCAGATCCATCTTGTTGACCGCCAGCACCACCTGGCGGATGCCGATCAGCGAGACCAGGGTGCTGTGCCGGCGCGTCTGGGTGAGCATGCCCTTGCGCGCATCGATCAGGATGATCGCAAGGTCGGCGGTGGAGGCGCCGGTGACCATGTTGCGCGTGTACTGCTCGTGCCCGGGCGTATCGGCAACGATGAACTTGCGCTGGTCGGTGGAGAAGAAGCGGTAGGCGACGTCGATGGTGATGCCCTGCTCACGCTCGGCGGCAAGGCCGTCGAGCAGCAGGGCATAGTCGAGTTCGTCACCGCGCGTGCCCACCTTGCGTGAATCGCTCTCCAGCGCGGCCAGCTGGTCCTCGAACAGCATCTGGGACTCGTACAGCAGGCGGCCGATCAGCGAGCTCTTGCCGTCGTCGACGCTGCCGCAGGTGATGAAGCGCAGCAGGCTCTTGTGCTCGTGGGCCTGCAGATAGGCCTGGATGTCCTGGGCGATCAGGTCGGACTGGTGGGCCATCAGAAATAACCTTCCTGTTTCTTCTTTTCCATGGAGGCGGCCTGGTCGTGGTCGATCAGGCGGCCCTGGCGTTCGGAACTGCGCGCGAGCAGCATTTCGCGGATGATCGCCGGCAGCGTGTCGGCGTCGGATTCGATCGCACCGGTCAGGGGATAGCAGCCCAGGGTGCGGAACCGCACCTTGCGCAGTTGCGGCGTCTCGCCGGGCTTGAGCGGCATGCGCTCGTCATCGACCATCACCAGGGTGCCGTCGCGCTCGACCACCGGGCGTTCGGCGGCCAGGTAGAGCGGCACAATGGGGATGCCTTCCAGGTAGATATATTGCCAGATGTCGAGTTCGGTCCAGTTCGACAGCGGAAACACGCGGATCGATTCGCCCTTGTGCTTGCGTGCGTTGTAGCAGCGCCACAGCTCCGGCCGCTGGTTCTTGGGATCCCAGGTGTGCTGCGCGCTGCGGAACGAGAAAATGCGCTCCTTGGAGCGCGACTTCTCTTCGTCGCGGCGCGCGCCGCCGAAGGCGGCGTCGAAGCCGTACTGGTCCAGCGCCTGCTTGAGGCCCTGGGTCTTCCACATGTCGGTGTGCACCGCGCTGCCGTGGGTGAACGGGTTGATGCCCAGCGCTTCGGCCTCGGGATTGCGGTGCACCAGCAGCTGCATGCCCAGCTCCTGCGCCATGCGCGCGCGCATCTCGTACATGGCGCGGAACTTCCAGGTGGTGTCGACGTGCAGCAGCGGGAAGGGCGGCGGCGCCGGATGGAAGGCCTTGCGCGCCAGGTGCAGCATGACCGAGCTGTCCTTGCCGATGGAATACAGCATCACCGGGTGTTCGGCCTCGGCGACCACTTCGCGCATGATGTGGATGCTTTCGGCTTCCAGACGCTGCAGGTGGGTGAGGGTGACGCGCCCGGCGACGGCCTCGGGCGCGGATGCGGCGTGTGCGGACATGGAATGGGAAGCGCTTGCTCAGGGCAATCCGTGATTTTAGCCTGCGGCGGGCCCCTGAGGTATAGTCCTGCCCATGTCGGCCACCTTTTCGTATCCGCTGACGCCCCTTCCGGGCGAGGATGCCTGGCATCCGGGTGTGGAAAGCCGGGTTCCGCTGCGGCTCATGCGTCGCTGCACCATATTTCTCGCCGAACATGCCTTGCGCGACTACGACTGCGTGCTGGCGCTGCGCGATCTGTGCGGTCTGCCGATCGAGGATCTGGCGGCGCTGCGTGCCGACCGGCTGGTGCTGCATGAGGTGCTGGTGCAGATCACAGCCGACTGGTCGGTGTCCGACGGGCCGCGCGTGGCCGACCTCGGCATCAGTTTCCGGACCATGGTCGACCGCCTGCTCGACCGTCACCTGACCGCCCACATGGAACAGTTGCGCGCCGAAGTCGATGCCCTGCGCATGCGCCTGCGTGCGCTGGTGGCGGACGAATGGAAGGCGCTGGACGAGCGTGCTGCCACTGCGCCGTCGCCAGCGTCGCCGCGCCCGCTGCTGACGCGCCTGCGTGGCCTGCTCGGGCTGACCGTGCCGGCCGTACCGGTCGTGGCGGCTACCGACGACCTCGGCAGCCAGGACCTGGAACGGCTGCACAGGCTGGAGGGCCTGGCCCAGCTGCCGCCCGACAGCGAGCAGGGCGCCGCCCGGGCGGCGCTGCGCCGGGTGCTGTTCGGCATCCACCATCGCCACGGCCGCTTGTGGGGCGAGCCGGCCGTGATCCAGGACATTGCCACCGAACTGGCCGTCAACGGCCTGGTGGCGCTGTGCCTGGGCCGCGCGCTGACACCGCTGATCGAACTCGGAGCGGCGGCGGAAGGCTGGCGCAAGCTGCCGGTCCAGGCGCATCCGGTGGTGATGAACACCAAGGGGGCATCGGCCTCCGGCAAGAGCACCATGCGACCGCTGCAGCAGGTCCTGGCGGAACGCCTGCAGGTGCCGTGGCGCGATTTCGCGCTGATCAGCCCCGACATCTGGCGCAAGCGTCTGCTCGACTATGCCTCGATGGGCCGCGACCACAAGTACGCCGGCGCCTGCACCGGACACGAGGTCTTCCTGATCGACCGCAAGCTCGATGCCTACATGAACCGCAAGGCGGCCCAGGGACGCATGTCGCACCTGCTGATCGACCGCTTCCGTTTCGACAGCTTCGCGCCCGATTCACCGGAGGCCGGCAGCAATCTGCTCACCCGCTTCGGCCAGGACGTCTACATGTTCTTCATGGTGACGCCGCCTGCCGCCATCGTCGAGCGCGCCTGGAAGCGGGGCCTGGAAGTGGGGCGCTTCAAGGCGGTCGAGGATACCCTGGGGCACAACGTCGAGGCCTACAGCGGCATCCCGCCGCTGTTCCTGCGCTGGGCCTTGCGCGCCGACAAGCGCGTGCATTTCGAATTCCTCGACAACACCGTGGCCCTGGGTGAACGGCCGCGCACCATCGCCTTCGGCCGCAACGACCGCATGGTCATCCTGGACTGCCAGGGACTTGCCGACATCGAGCGTTTCCGGCGCGTCAACGTGCATGCGGTGTCGCCGGACCAGCTGTTTCCGGACCCGCAGGTGGTCGCGCCGCGCGCCTGCATGGGACTGCTGGTGCAGTGTGCGCGCCAGTTCAGCGAAATCATCCTGGCCGACCAGGCCAGCGGGCACGCCTGGCTGCAATGGCGCCGGCGTGAACTGTGCGTGCTCGACGCGCCGCTGGCCCGGCAGGCGCTGGCACAGCCGGTCAAGCGCATCGCGGTCGAAGCGATGTTCGGCGCGGATCTCCTGGCGGAAGCCCTGCGCCGCGGCGAAGCCAGCGGTGCCGGCGACGCTGCGCCCACGCATGTGCGTACCCTGCTGGCCGACATGACCTTGCACACCCTCGGCACCTGGGACTGGGTTCCCGGCGCTGCGGTCCCCCATCCCAGAGGAGAAAGACCATGAGTAGCACCGCCATCGTTGTCGGCGCTGGCAATGCCGGCGCCGAACTTGCCCTGCAGTTGCGCGAACAGGGCTGGAGCGGCGACATCGTACTGTACGGCGAGGAATCCCGGCTGCCCTACCATCGTCCGCCGTTGTCCAAGACTTTCATGGCCGGCGCGCTGGCTGCCGATCAGCTGGCGATCCGCCCGCAGGCGGCCTATGACAGGGCGCAGGTGCGGCTGGTACCCGGTGCGCATGTCCAGGCGATCGATCCGGCGGCGCACCGGATCACGCTGGCGGATGGTGCGGTGGCCGAATATGCGGTCCTGGCACTGACCACCGGAGCGCGCCCCCGCCGCCTGGCGCTGCCCGGTCTGGATCCGCAGCGTCCGGGCAACAATCTGCACGTGCTGCGCACGCTGGACGATGCGCAGGCGATCCGTGCGCGCTGCCAGCCGGGCAGCCGTCTGGTGGTGGTCGGTGCCGGCTACATCGGACTTGAACTGGCGGCAAGCGCGACCGCCCTGGGCGCCCGCGTCACCGTGCTCGAGGCACTGCCGCGCGTGCTGGCGCGCGTGACCGGCATCGAATTCGCCGCCTTCATCGAGCAGACGCACCGCGCCGCGGGTGTCGACCTGCGGCTTGGCATCCGCCTGGAGCGCGCGGAGTGCGCAGCCGACGGCAGCGTGTGCGCGCTGGTCTGCGCCGATGGCAGCCGCATCGAGTGCGACCTCGTGGTGGCCGGCATCGGCGTGGAGCCGAACGTGGAACTGGCGCGTGATGCCGGACTGGCCATCGACAATGGCATCGTGGTGGACGAGCTGGCGCGCACCTCGGCCACGGACGTGGTGGCCGCCGGCGACTGCACCAACCATCCCAGCGCCCTCTACGGTCGCAACATCCGCCTGGAATCGGTGCCCAATGCCCTGGAACAGGCGCGCACCGCCGCCGCGACACTGGCCGGCAAGGCGCGTCCGTACCGCCAGGTGCCGTGGTTCTGGTCCGACCAGTTCGACCTCAAGACCAAGTCGGTCGGCCTGCTGACAGGCCACGACCACACGGTGTTGCGCGGCGATCCGTCCACGCGTTCGTTTGCGGTGTTCTACCTGCAGGGCGAGCGCATCCTGGCGGTCGATACGGTCAACAATTCACCCGATTTCCTGGCCGCCAAGCGTATCGTCGCTGAAGACATCCGCATTCCGGCGGCGGTCCTGGGCGATCCGACGCAGGCACTCAAGGATCACCTGCCGGCGCCGCGTGCGGCGGGCGGTTGACCGGGGCCGGTTACCGTCCGGTTTCAAATGCCTGTTTGCGCCGGCCCGCTCCGGCTCAGGTATTCTTGATCGCTGCGAGATGGCGCGGGTCCAAACCCGGCCCAGGCGCCGCGCAGTCTAAGAACCCACAAGGAGAAGGACACCATGTCGGCACAACCCGACTTCAGCAAGGATCCGGACCAGCAGGAGACGCAGGAATGGCTCGACGCCCTGGACGGCGTCATCCGTCAGGAAGGGCCCGAGCGCGCTGGACAGCTGATCGACCACCTCATCGAAGCCGCGCGCCTGCGCGGTGCTGAGGTGCCGTTCTCGGCCAATACCCCTTATGTGAACACCATCCCTGTCGAGCTGCAGCCCAAGATGCCGGGCAACGGCGCGCTCGAGCAGGTGATCAGCAACTACACGCGCTGGAATGCCATGGCCATGGTGCTGCGCGCCAACAAGGATACCAACGTCGGCGGCCACATCGCGTCCTACGCCTCGGCCGCCACGCTGTATGACGTCGGCTACAACCATTTCTGGCATGCCCCCTCCGACCAGCATGGTGGCGACCTGGTATTCGCCCAGGGGCATTCGGTGGTGGGCATCTACGCGCGTTCCTTCCTGCTCGGGCGCCTGTCCGCCGAGCAGATGGACAATTTCCGCCAGGAGGTCGACGGCAAGGGCATCTCGTCGTATCCGCACCCCTGGCTGATGCCGGACTTCTGGCAGTTCCCCACCGTGTCGATGGGCCTCGGACCGCTGATGGCGATCTACCAGGCACGCTTCATGCGCTACCTGCAGGATCGCGGCCTGGCGCAGACCGACGGTCGCAAGGTCTGGGCCTTCCTGGGTGACGGCGAAACCGACGAGGTCGAATCGCTAGGCGCCATCGGCATGGCCGGCCGCGAGAAGCTCGACAACCTGATCTTCGTGATCAACTGCAATCTGCAGCGCCTGGATGGACCGGTGCGCGGCAACGGCAAGATCATCCAGGAACTCGAGTCGGAGTTCCGCGGAGCCGGCTGGAACGTCATCAAGGTGATCTGGGGCAACCACTGGGATGCGCTGTTCGCGCGCGACACGAAGGGGGTGCTGACCAAGCGCATGATGGAAGTCGTCGACGGCCAGTACCAGACCTTCAAATCCAAGGATGGCGCCTACGTGCGCGCCAACTTCTTCAACACCCCGGAGCTGCGCGAACTGGTGTCGGACTGGACCGACGACGACATCTGGGCGCTCAACCGCGGCGGCCATGATCCCTTCAAGGTGTTTGCAGCCTACAGTGCCGCCATCAACCACAAAGGGCAGCCGACGGTGATCCTGGCCAAGACCATCAAGGGCTATGGCATGGGCCTGGCCGGCGAGGCGCAGAACATCACCCACCAGCAGAAGAAGATGCCGATCGAGGCGCTCAAGCGCTTCCGCGACCGCTTCCAGCTGCCGATCAAGGACGAGGCCCTGGCGGACGTGCCTTTGCTGCCCTTGCCCCCGGATTCGGCCGAACTCGCGCACATGAAGGAGCGACGCGCCACGCTGGGCGGCTACCTGCCGGCACGCCGCACCAAGGCGACGCCCTTGCCCGCACCGCCGCTGGAAGTCTTCGAGCGCCTGCTGAAGAGTACCGAAGAGCGCGAGATCTCGACCACCATGGCCTTCGTGCAGATGCTGCAGGTGCTGTTGCGCGACAAGCGGCTGGGCAAGCACGTGGTGCCCATCGTGCCGGACGAGTCACGCACCTTCGGCATGGAAGGCCTGTTCCGTCAGCTCGGCATCTGGAACCAGCTGGGACAGCTCTACGAGCCCGAGGACGCCGACCAGCTGATGTTCTACCGCGAGGACAAGCACGGTCAGGTGCTGCAGGAAGGCATCAACGAGGCCGGTGCCATGTGCGACTGGATCGCCGCCGCCACCAGCTATTCCAGCCATGGCGTGCAGACCATCCCTTTCTACATCTTCTACTCGATGTTCGGTCTGCAGCGCACCGGCGACCTGTGCTGGGCTGCCGGCGACATGCGTTCGCGCGGCTTCCTGCTGGGCGGCACTGCCGGGCGCACCACGCTGAACGGCGAGGGCCTGCAGCACGAGGACGGCCACAGTCACCTGTGGTCCTCGGCCATCCCGAACTGCATCAGCTACGATCCGACCTTCGCCTTCGAGCTGGCGGTGATCATCCAGGATGGCCTGCGGCGCATGTTCCAGGAGCAGGAGGATGTGTACTACTACATCACCCTGATGAACGAGAACTACCCGCATCCGGAGCTTCCCAAGGCGGCCGAGGCCGACATCCTCAAGGGCATGTACCTGTTCCGCGAAGGCAAGGCCGGCAAGGGTCCGCGCGTGCAGCTGCTGGGGTCGGGCACGATCTTCCGCGAAGTGATTGCCGCGGCGGCCATGCTGGAGGCCGACTGGGGCGTGCAGGCCGATCTGTGGGGCTGTCCTTCGTTCACCGAACTGGCGCGCGACGGCCAGCTCACCGAGCGCTGGAACCGCCTGCATCCCGAGGCGGAGCCACGCGTGAGCCATGTCAGGCGCTGTCTCGAAGGCCGCCAGGGACCGGCCATCGCCGCGACCGATTACGTGCGCCTGTTTGCCGATCAGATCCGGGCCTACGTGCCAGGCGAGTACCATGTCCTCGGTACGGATGGTTTCGGACGATCGGATACTCGTGAGAAACTACGCCGCTTTTTCGAGGTCGACCGGCAGCATGTGGTCGTGGCAGCCTTGTCGTCCCTGGCCGGACGGGGTGAGATCCCCCGCGCCAAGGTCGCAGAAGCCATCCAGCGCTATGGCCTGGAACCCGACCGGCAGCCCCCGATGCACGCCTGATCCGGCCGCACAGCAGTCTGCGCGGGTCGTCGGCGGCTTCGGCCGCCGCCGGCCCGCGTTTCATTTCAATCAGGAAATTCCCCAACTTGGCAAAGAACACCTACCAGGAGTCTTCGATCCGGGTCCTCAAGGGCCTGGAGCCGGTCAAGGAGCGCCCGGGCATGTACACCCGGACCTCGGACCCCACGCATATCGTCCAGGAAGTCATCGACAATGCCGCCGACGAAGCGCTGGCCGGCTTCGCCAAGGCGATCAGCGTCACCCTGCATGCCGATGGCTCGGTCTCGGTCGAAGACGACGGGCGCGGCATTCCGGTGGGCATCCATCCGGAGGAAGGCGAGCCGACGGTGCAACTGGTGTTCACCCGCCTGCATGCGGGCGGCAAGTTCGACAAGACGTCCGGAGCCGGCGCATATGCCTTCTCGGGCGGTCTGCATGGCGTCGGCGTCTCGGTGACCAATGCGCTGTCGACGCGTCTCGAAGTCGAGGTCAAGCGCGAGGGCAGCCTGCATCGCGTGGTGTTCGCCGGCGGCGACGTGGTGGAACCGTTGGCAATGGTCGGCAGCGTCGGCCAGCGCAACAGCGGCACCCGGGTGCGTTGCTGGCCCGATGGCAAGTATTTCGACAGCCCGCACGTGTCGCCGGCGGAACTCGAGCGCACGCTGCGCGCCAAGGCGGTGCTGCTGCCGGGCGTGGCGGTGACCCTGGATGTGGAGAAGAACGGCACGCTCGCCACCCGGACCTGGAGCTATCCGGGCGGTCTGGCGCAATACCTGGATGAACTTGCGGATGGCGATGTGCCACTGGTGCCGGTGTTTGCCGGCGAACGCTTCCACGGCAAGCCGGGCGATGGCGACAGCTTTGCCGAGGGGGAGGGCGCGGCGTGGGCCTTGTGCTGGTACGAGGAGAGCGGTGGCGGCGGCGAGAGCTACGTCAACCTGATCCCGACCGCGGCGGGCGGCACGCATGAAGCCGGCCTGCGCAGCGGTGTCTTCGAGGCCATCCGCACCTTCGCCGAGCAGCATGGACTGCTGCCGCGCGGCGTGCGGCTGGCCATGGAGGATGTGGCGGCGCGGCTGCGCTACGTGCTGTCGACGCGCATCCTCGATCCCCAGTTCCAGGGGCAGACCAAGGAGAAGCTGACCAGCCGCGATGCGCTGAAGCTGGTGTCGGGTGTGCTGCGTGATCCCTTCGAGGTGTGGCTCAACAACCACGTCGAGCACGGCCGCAAGATCGCCGAACTGGCGATCCGGCAGGCCATGGCGCGCATGAAGTCGGCGCAGAAGGTCGAGAAGCGCAAGGGCAGCGGCGTGGCGGTGCTGCCGGGCAAGCTGACCGATTGCGAATCCGACGACGTGCCGCGACGCGAACTGTTCCTGGTCGAGGGCGACTCCGCCGGCGGCTCGGCCAAGCTGGCGCGCGACAAGCAGTTCCAGGCGATCCTGCCGCTGCGCGGCAAGGTGCTCAACACCTTCGAGGTCGACCGCGACCGCCTGTTCGCCAACAACGAGATCCACGACATCGCCGTGGCGCTGGGCGTCGATCCGCACGGCCGTGACGATGCGGCTGATCTGAGCGCGCTGCGCTACGGCCGCGTGATCATCATGAGCGACGCGGACGTGGACGGCAGCCACATCAAGGTGCTGCTGTTGACGCTGTTCTTCGTGCATTTCCCGCATCTGGTCCAGGGCGGGCACATCTGCGTGGCCAGTCCGCCGCTGTATCGCGTCGATGTCGCCGCTCACGGCAAGCGCCCACCCCGCAAGTTCTACGCGCTCGACGATGGCGAACTGACTTCGATCCAGGACCGCCTCGCCAAGGAAGGCTGCAAGCCGGGCTCGATCGCGGTCGGCCGCTTCAAGGGTCTGGGCGAGATGAATCCCGAGCAGCTGTGGGATACCACCATGAATCCCGAGACGCGACGCGTGCTTCCGGTGCACGTCGAGGACGATGCACGCGTGGAAGCCTGGCAGGTGTTCACGCGCCTGATGGGCAAGGGTGAGGCTGCCAGCCGCCGCGAGTGGATGGAGCGCAAGGGGGGCGACGTGGAGGTCGACGTATGAGCAGCACCGTGACGCCGGCCGACGGCGGCGAGGAGAATCTGGCGCTGGCGCCTTTTGTCGAGCGCAGCTATCTCGAGTACGCCATGAGCGTGGTCACCGGGCGCGCGCTGCCCGATGTCTGCGACGGGCAGAAGCCGGTGCAGCGGCGCATCCTGTTCGCCATGCACGAGCTTGGCCTCTATCGCCCGGCGCGGCATGTGAAGTCGGCCCGGGTGGTGGGCGATGTCATCGGCAAGTACCATCCGCACGGCGACTCCGCTGCCTACGAGGCCCTGGTGCGTCAGGCGCAGGACTTCACCTTGCGCTACCCGATCATCGACGGGCAGGGCAATTTCGGTTCGCGCGACGGCGACGGTGCGGCCGCGATGCGTTACACGGAGTGCCGGCTGACGCCGATTGCCGAGCTGCTGCTAGGGGAGATCGGACGCGACACCGTCGACTTCGGTCCCAACTATGACGGCTCCTTCCAGGAGCCCAGGCTGCTCCCGGCGCGTCTGCCGATGGTGCTGCTCAACGGCAGCTCGGGCATCGGCGTGGGCATGGCGACCGAGATCCCGCCGCACAACCTGCGCGAGGTCGCTGCCGCTGCCGTGGCCTTGCTGCGCAATCCCGAACTCGATCTGGATGGCCTGCTGGCATACCTTCCGGGGCCTGACCTGCCCGGCGGCGGACAGATCATCTCGACACCCGAGGAAATCCGGCAGGCCTATGCCAGCGGTCGCAGCAGCCTGCGCGTGCGGGCACGCTGGCGCGTCGAGGACCAGGCACGCGGACAGTGGCGCATCGTGTTCACCGAACTGCCGCACGGGGTGTCCACGCGTGACGTGCTGGAGGACATCGAGCGCCTGACCAATCCGCGCCCCAAGGAGGGCAAGAAGGCGCTTTCGCAGGACCAGGCCAATCTCAAGGCCCTGATGCTCGGTGCACTGGAGACCGTGCGCGACGAGTCGGACAAGTCGGCGCCGGTGCGCCTGGTGTGCGAGCCGCGTTCGAGCCGCCAGGACCCCGAGGAGTTCGTGCAGCTGCTGCTGGCCAATACACGGCTGGAATCCACGCTGCCGATCAACCTGGTGATGCTCGGCCGTGACGGACGTCCGCGCCAGAAGCATCTGCGCGAGATCCTGCAGGAGTGGCTGGATTTCCGGCTGGTGACGGTCACACGCCGGACCCGCCACCGTCTGGGCGAGGTTGATCGGCGCATCCACATCCTGGAGGGCAGGGCGCTGGCCCTGCTCAACATCGACGAAGTGATCCGGGTGATCCGCGAGGCGGACGAA
Source organism: Pseudomonadota bacterium (assembly GCA_028873535.1). Classification (GTDB taxonomy): domain Bacteria; phylum Pseudomonadota; class Gammaproteobacteria; order Burkholderiales; family Ferrovaceae; genus CAIVHB01. Next base: position 5,000 of record JAGWIJ010000075.1, on the reverse strand, counting down.
CCGCGCAGCGAACTCATGCAGGCGTTCGGCCTGACCGAGATCCAGGCCGAGGACATCCTGGAGATCCGCCTGCGTCAGCTGGCGCGCCTGGAGGCGATCCGCATCGAGAAGGAGCTCAAGGAGCTGCGTTCCGAGCGCAAGGGCCTGCAGCGCATCCTCGACAGCCGGGCAGCACTCGAAAAACTGGTGGCCGACGAGATCGAAGCCGATGCCGGCACCTACGGCGATGACCGCCGCACCCTGATCGAGGCCGTGGCGGCCGCGGTGCTGGTGCAGTCGGTGCCCGACGAGCCGGTCACCCTCACGCTGTCAAGGAACGGCTGGATCCGTTCGCGCCAGGGGCACGGTCTGGACGCCACCCAGTTCGGCTACAAGGCCGGCGACAGCGCCCTGGCGGTGATGGAGTTGCGCACCGTGCAGCATGTGCTGATCCTGGACACCCAGGGGCGCGCCTACAGCATCCGTGCGGCGGACGTTCCGGGCGGACGTGGCGATGGCGTGCCGGTGACGACGCTGATCGAGCTGCAGGCGGGGGCCAAGATCGCGCATGCGCTGGCCGCCCTGCCCGAAACGCGCCTGCTGGTGGCCGGCAGCGGCGCCTACGGTTTCGTCACCACGGCCGCCGAGATGGTTTCGCGGGTGCGCGCCGGCAAGGCGTTCATGACCCTGGAAAGCGATGAGCGTCCGCTGGTGCCCTGGCTGCTGGCCGAGACCGACCAGGAGATCGCGGTGCTCAGCGAAGGCGGACGTCTGTTGCTGTTCCCGGTGTCCGAAATGAAGGAGATGCCGCGCGGGCGTGGCGTGATCCTGATGGGACTGGAGCCGGGCGAAAAGCTGCTGGCGGCCGTGGCGATCGATGCCAAGGGTCTGGTCGTGGAAGGGGTGGCGCGTGGCGGTGCCGTGTCGCAGGTGCTGCTGGCCGGGGCCGAGCTGGACCGCTATCGCCTGCATCGGGCACGCAAGGGCAGCCGGCTCGAAACGCGCGTCAAGCCGCGAGCCCTGCAGCGCAAGGGCTGACATGCGCGGACTGACGGGGCTGACGCGCGCCGTGTATCATGCTCGCCGGGGCGAATCCGCCCGGCGACCGGAAGGCGTGAAGGTGACCCGACTATCGTGCTCGAACTGAAGAGCCTGGCCTGCGTGCGTGGCGAGCGGCGCCTGTTTTCCGGCATTTCGGCGCGCTATGCGCCGGGAACCCTGGTCCGTGTCTGTGGTGACAACGGCACCGGCAAGACCAGTCTGCTGCGCCTGGTGGCGGGCCTGTCCGAGCCCGCGGCGGGCCAGATCCTGTGGCAGGGGCAGGACAGTCAACGCGAACGCGCGGCTTTCCAGCGTGACCTGGTCTATCTGGGGCATGCCAGCGGCATCAAGGACGAACTCGACCCGGTCGAAAACCTGATGGCCTCATCGGCGCTGGCGGCCGAGGGCATCGAGATCGGGGCGGCACGCCAGGCCCTGGGCGAAATGGGTCTGGGCGAGCGTCTCGCGCTCGAATGCAAGGTCCTGAGTGCCGGCCAGCGCCGGCGCGTGGCGCTGGCGCGCCTGCTGGTGACGCGCAAGCCCCTGTGGCTGCTCGACGAGCCTTTCAATGCGCTCGACCCTCAGGCGGTCGAGCGTCTGGCCGATACCGTCGGCCGCCATCTCGCGGCCGGCGGAATGTGCCTCTACACCACGCATCAGCCGGTGCCGATCCGCGCCACGCAAAGCGTCGAACTCAGGCTGGGGCGCAACTGATGCGCGAACCCGCCCAAGCCGACGTGGTCCTTGCCGGCGATGGAACGCTGTTCCTGGGCCTGTTGCGGCGTGACCTGCTGCTGGTCTATCGGCGGCGTGCCGATGCGGTGACCGTGCTGGTGTTCTTCAGCATCGTGGTCAGTCTGTTCCCGCTCGGCGTAGGCGCCGATCCCAACCTGCTGCGCTTGCTGGGGGGCGGTGTGGTGTGGGTGGCCGCCCTGCTGGCATCCCTGCTGTCGCTCAATCGTCTGTTCGCCGCCGATCACGCCGATGGCACGCTCGAACAGATCCTGCTGTCGCCACTGCCCCTGCCCTTGACCGCCTTGGCCAAGGTGACGGCCCACTGGATCGCCACCGGCATCCCGCTTACCCTGATGGCGCCGGTGCTGGGGATGCAGTTCGGCCTCGACGGCGATGGTCTGCTGGTGCTGAGCGCCGGCGTGCTGCTGGGGACGCCGGTGCTGAGCCTGGTCGGCGCCGTGGGCGCGGCACTGACACTCGGGCTGCGCGGCGGCAACCTGCTGGTGGCGCTGCTGATCCTGCCGCTCAATATTCCGGTGCTGATCCTGGGTGCCGGCGCAGTGGATGCCGCGCAGTCCGGCCTGGGTGCCGGCGCGCATCTCTCTCTGCTGGGCGCACTGCTGGTCGGCACGCTGGTCGGGGCGCCCTTCGCCGTGGCTGCTGCCCTGCGCATCTCTTTGGATTGAGGATTTCGTGATGACACGCATCAACTGGTTCAAGTACGCCTCGCCGGCCACCTTTTTCCCGCTCGCCGGCCGCCTGATTCCCTGGTTCCGGGCCCTGGCGGTGCTGTTCGGCGTGGCGGGCCTGTACGTGGGGTTTTTCGTGGCGCCGACCGACTTCCAGCAGGGCGAAGCCTACCGGATCATCTTCCTGCATGTGCCGGCGGCGTGGATGTCGATGTTCCTGTACATGCTGATGGCGCTCTACGCCGGCCTGGGGCTGGTGTTCAATACCCGGCTGTCGTCGATGATGGCGCGCGCCGTTGCGCCCACCGGCGCGCTGTTCACCTTCCTGGCGCTGTGGACCGGCTCGATGTGGGGGCGTCCGATGTGGGGCACTTATTGGGTCTGGGATGCCCGGCTGACCTCGGAACTGATCCTGCTGTTCCTGTACTTCGGCTACATGGCGCTGGTGGCCGCCATCGATGACCCACGCCGGGGCGACCGCGCCGGTGGCGTGCTCGCGCTGGTCGGCGCGGTCAATGTGCCGATCATCTATTTTTCGGTGAAATGGTGGAACACGCTGCACCAGGGTTCGAGCATCAACCTGACCCGGGCGCCTTCGATGGCAGCCATGATGCTGTGGGGGATGCTGCTGATGGCGCTGTGCTTCTGGATGTACAGCATTGCGGTGATCCTGGCGCGCGTCCAGTGCGTGATCGCCGAGCGCGAGCAGCGTTCGGCCTGGCTGCAGGAACTGGCCGCCGGGGAGGCCTGAAGCCGCGCTTCAGGATTCCTCCTCCTCCACCTCGCCGTGCTTGGTGGAGAAGCTGATGCCGATGTCCTTCAACAGCGCGGTGGGCAGGATGCCGCCAGCGCAGATGATGATGATGTCATTGGGCAACTGCTCGCGTCCGCTCGTGGTCTCGAAATCCAGGTGGTCCTTGTGGATCGCCCTGACCTTGGATTTGAGTTCGACGCGGATGCGCCCGGCATCCTGCTGCTCCTTGAGACGCTGGCGGTTCTTCTCCTTGACGCGACTGAAGGCTTCGCTGCGGTAGGACAGCGTGACGCTGGTGCCGTCCTCCTCGGACAGCGCGATCGCCGCCTCCAGCGCGCTGTCGCCGCCACCGACCACGGTCACGTGCTGGCCGCGGTACTGGGCAGGATCGATCAGACGGTACACCACCTTGGACTGCTCTTCGCCCGGCACGTCGAGCTTGCGCGGAGTGCCGCGGCGCCCGATGGCCAGCAGGACCAGGCGCGTGTGCAAGGCCTCCTGCGCCGTGTGGACAATAAAGCCGCCGGCCGGATCGTGCTCGATCTTTTCCATGCGGGTGCGGAATTTCACGTTGAGCTGGGTCTTCTGCACCACGCCCTGCCAGAACTCGAGCAGGGTCTCCTTGCGGACCTCCTTGAACTGCATCTTGCCGATCACCGGCAGATTGACCGGTGCCGTCATGGCAATCTTGTTGCGCGGATAGTGGTAGACCGAGCCGCCCAGATTGTCCTCCTGCTCGATGATCACGTAGTCGACCTTCTTCTCGATCGCGGCGAGGCCGGCACCGAGCCCGGCAGGCCCGGCACCGATGATGACCACGTCCTTCTGGCCGGGGCGGGGCTTGCCCTTGCGCGTGATCATGCTGTACATCGCCTGCTTGCCCTGCTCGGCGGCCTTGCGGATCAGGCCCATGCCGCCCAGTTCACCGGCGATGAAGATGCCGGGCACATTGGACTCGAAATTGGGCTTGACCACGGGAATGTCAATGCCGCGCTTTTCCGTGCCGAAGACGAGCTTGATGGCCTCCACGGGACAGGCTGGAAAACAGGCGCCGTGGCCGATGCAGTGCGCCGCGCCCACGAGCACGGCCTTGCCGTCGACGACGCCCAGGGCTTCTTCCGGACAGGCCTTCACGCAGGCGCCCGAGCCGATGCAGCGCCCCAGGTCGACGACAGGGTGCAGCGACGGCGGCTCGGTGAGCCCGGCGGCCACGGACTCGAGCAGCAGCTCCTGGTGGACCTCGGTGCGCGCCTTGTAGCTGCGCATGTACAGCACGAAGGCCACGGCGGCGGGGATGCCGTAGATCAGCCAGGGAAGGTATGAGCTCAAGGTTTGCATAGGGGGAAATCAGGATGCCCGATGGCGCTATGACGCTTGGTTGACGAACGCTTGGATGACCCGGGGACAAGCCATTGACGCCTCCCCCGCATCATCGCACCATCCTATCTGCCAGATTGCAGTGCACAATAAACAGAACGGATGAGGCGGGTCGGGGATCTGGCGTCGCAAGGCCTTGCGCCCGATTCGCGCCACGCAATGATAGGGAAGGGCGCGCGGCAATGCCGGCTCGGACGAGCGCCATTGCGGCCAGGACCGGCCAGCGACATGCCCGCAAGCTGTGTCCAGCGCCGCAGTGGCGGCGTGCGGGCTGGCAATGCTGCCGCAATCGGGTCATCCGCTTGCCTTACCTTGGGGATTGCTGTTTTCTTAGCGAACCCTCATCGAAATGCCGTGTTCGTTAATCTAGCGCGGATAAAGTCCGCGTTTCCGAAGGATAACGCGCTGAAGTTGTCGGGTAAAAC
>JAGWIJ010000074.1 GCA_028873535.1 Pseudomonadota bacterium | reverse complement strand
CGCCTGCCGGCGCGCGCGCCGGCAGGTGCGGACACCACGCAGGCGGCCTCCGGCGGGCGCGTCAGCCTTTCCGAGCGGCAGCTGGAAGTGCTGGCGCTGCTGATGCAGGGCAAGCCCAACAAGGTCATCGCCCGCGAACTCGACGTGTCCGAGGGCACCGTCAAGATGCACCTGGCGATCATCTTCGGCACCTTGCAGGCCAGGAACCGCACGGAAGCGGTGGCGGCGGCGCAGCGCCTGGGACTGCTGAGCTTGTGATGGCATTCGAGGCGCGCGCCCGTCGGCGCTGCCGCTGCCGGCGGGGCTGCATTTCGCCGGCTCTGGCATGACGCGTCCGCCGCCCGTCGCCATGCTGCTGCGTACCCTTGCGTGTCTGCTGCTTGCCGCGACGCTGTCCCGATCCGCCTGGGGCGGGCAGGTCACGGTGGTGCTCAGCGATGGCTCGGCACCTTACCGCGAATTCGCGGCCGCCTTGCGCTCCGGCATGGCGGCAACAGCGGGCGCGGCCGGCGACGCGATCGCTGTCACCACGCTGCAGGAATTCGACGGGGACCGCGCTGGAGCGGACCCGGGCGATGCGCTGTTCGTGACGGTCGGCCTGCGTGCCGCGCGCAGCGTGCGCGACGCGCGGCCGCGCGGCCGGATCCTGGCCACGCTGATTCCACGCGAAGCCTTCGAGTCGCTGTTCGGCGGCGGCGCCGACGACGGCGCGCGCAGTGCCTCGGCGATCTTCATCGATCAGCCGCTGGCGCGTCAGCTCGACCTGCTGCGTCTGGCCATGCCGGCGGCGCGCCGGGTCGGCGTGCTGCTGGGATCGCACACGCGCCACCTGACCGGCGAACTCGAACGCCTGTGCCGCGAGCGCGACCTGCGACTCGCGGTCGAGACGGTCGACGGCAGCGCCGACCTGGTGCCGGCCATGCAGCGGCTGCTGGGGCACAGCGACGTGCTGCTGGCGCTCGCCGATGATTCGGTCTTCAACCCCGCGACCGCCGAGACCGTGCTGTTGCTGAGCTATCGCCGCTCGGTACCGGTGCTGGGATTCTCGCGCGCCTACGTCAAGGCCGGCGCCCTGCTGGGGCTCCACACCACGCCCGACCAGTTCGGTCGCCAGGCCGCCGAACTGGCCACGCAGATGGTGCAGGGCGGCCAGCGCAGCATGCCCGCACCGCAGTACCCGCGCTATTTCCAGGTCAGCTGGAACCACGCCGTCGCGCAGTCGCTCGAAATCCCGATGCGCGACGAGGCCGAACTGGTCCTGCGCCTCGGTGGAGGGGGGCGGCCATGAACATGCGCTGGTCGATCAGGACCCAGGTGCTGGCGATCAGCCTGCTGCCGGCGGCGATCATCGCGCTGGTGCTGGCCGTGCTGTTCGGCTACCTGCGTCTGCACGACGCCGACCTGTTCCTGCAGGAGCGCGGCATGGCGATCGCGCAGCAGCTGGCACAGGCCAGCGAGCTGGCGGTGTTCTCGGCCGATGACGAGACCCTCGAACGCGAGGCGGCACGCGCGCTGCAGGACAGCGATGTGGTGGCGGTGCGCATCCGCGACCGCAACGGCCACCAGGGCGTCTGGACGCGCGACCGTTCGGGCGGCACCGTGCGCATGACGGCGCTGCCGCTGGCCACCGGCTCGCTGGTGTTCTCGGCGGCGGTGGTGCAGCGGCAGATCGCGCTCGATGATTTCGGGCCCGAGAGTACCGCTGGCGCCGGCATCCCGGCGCCGCGCGGCCATGCCATCGGCGACGTCGCGGTCGAGCTGTCGCGCGCGTCGACGGTGCGCCGCCAGCGCGCGCAGCTGCTGGGCGGCTCGCTGATCGCGCTGGCCTGCCTGGCCGGCGCGGCAGCGCTGGCCTTGCTGCTGTCGCGGCGCCTGATCAGACCGATCCGCGCGATGGCGGGGTCGGTCGACCGCCTGGCCTCGGGCAGCCTGGATGCGCGCCTGGCCCCACCCGGCACGCGCGAGCTGGGTGTGCTGGCGCGCGGCATCAACCGCATGGCCGATCAGGTGCAGGGTGTCCAGCGTGCCCTGGAGGCGCGCGTCGAGGAGGCGACACGCGAGCTCACCGCCCAGAAGCTGGCCGCCGAGGATGCCAACGCGGCCAAGGGCCGCTTCCTGAGCGCCGCCAGCCACAACGTGCGCCAGCCCATGCACGCGCTTGGCCTGTTCGTCGACGCACTCAAGCGCCGTGTCGACGACGACGAGTCGCGCCATCTGCTGGAGTGCGTCGAGGCCTGTGCCGGTTCGATGGGCGGCCTGCTCAACGCCGTGCTCGACCTGTCGCGCATCGAGGCCGGTGTGCTGCGTCCCGAAGTGCGTGACTTCCCGGTCCTGCCGCTGGTGTTCCAGGTGCATCTGGCGATGTCGGCCCAGGCGCTGGGCCAGGGCCTGTCGCTGCGCGCAGTGCCGTGCTCGGCTTGGGTGCGCAGTGACCCGGCGATCGTCGAGACGATCCTGATGAACTTCGTGGCCAATGCCATCCGCTATACCGCCCAGGGCGGCATCGTGATCGGCTGCCGCCGGCGCCCGGGCATGCTGCGCATCGAGGTGTGGGACAGCGGAGTGGGCATCGCCGCCGAACACCGCCAACGCATCTTCGACGACTTCTACCAGGTGGCCGGCGTGTCGCGCGGACCCGACCGCGGCCTTGGCCTGGGGCTGGCGGTGGTGCGTGGGCTGGCCGATCTGCTCGCGGCACCGGTCGCGGTGCGCTCACAGCCTGGCCGCGGGTCGGTGTTCAGTCTCGACCTGCCACTGGTCGCCGAGCCCGAGGCCGCGTCGGGCACGCTGCAGGCGCTCGCGCCGCCGGAAGATGCCCTGCAGGGCTGGACCATCCTGGTGGTCGACGACGACCGACGCATCCTGCAGGCGATGGAAATCCTGCTGGGCGACTGGGGCTGCCACACGCTCACGGCCGCCTCGCTCGAGGAAGCGCTGGCCCGGGTCGAGCGCGCCGGGTGCCGGCCGGATGCCGTGCTGAGCGACTTCCGCCTGCCCGGCCCGGAGGACGGCTGCGCCGTCATCGCCGCGCTGCGCGCACGCTTCGGCGAGAGCCTGCCGGCCGTGCTGCTCACCGGCGACACCGAGCCTGCGGTGCTGCTGGCGGCCGAGAAAGCCGGGCTGCCGCTGCTGCACAAGCCGATCGAGCCGGCGCGCCTGCGCGGCATCCTGAGCCATGCCGGCAGCAAACGCGGCGCTGCTCCCGCCTAGCGCTGGGCGCGCGCCGCGGACTGGCCTGCGCTGCCGGATCCGGCGCACGCCTCACCGCTGAGCGCGCCGGAAGGATCGAAGCTGCGTTCCAGGCATCGCCAGGCGCCGCCATGGTCCAGTGCCAGCACGGTGGCGCAGCGCGTGCCATAGACCGGATCCACGATCATGGCGGCCGAGATCTGCCGCTCGCGCTCGAGCGGAAGTCCGGTATCGGGCAGTTCGTGATCGGCGGCCACACGGCGGTCGGCGAGTGCCGCCAGCAGGGGCGGAAAAGGATCCGCGGCGTCGCTCGCGAGCACCGCCTGCAGCGCCGCCGTGCCGCGCCGCACCTTGGGCCATGGCGTGTCCAGCAGGTGGTTGGAGATGCCGTGCAGTCCGCTGTGCAGCAGCTGCACGCGCGCGCCGTCGGGCGCCTCGGTGGACAGGCAGGCCAGCGTGTCGCCGTCGCCGACCAGCAGATTGAACGGCAGCCAGCGTTGGCGTTCGGACTCGACCTTGGCCAGCCAGGCAGCCGGCGTCGCCGTGCCCGCCAGGAAATCGCGCACCAGTGCGCCGCGGCTCTCGGCCTGCCGTGCCGGACGGCGCAGGTCGCGATGGTTGGTGATCGCCGCGAAGCGCCCGGCGCGCGTGACGCCGAGCCAACTGCCGCCGGCCACCAGATCACGCCCGCCGAACGCCGTCGGCAGGTCCGGCCACCAGCCGGCGGCCGAGCTGGCGCGGTCGTGGCGCTCGTCGCGGTTGGCAGCCAACAGCAGGCGCCAGCGCGGATGGGCCTTCCAGGCCAGCAGGATCAGGCACATGACAGGGGCACGCGATGGCGGCGCATCACGACCGGTGCTCGCTGCGCCGCAGGCGGGCACCGGTCGGACGGGACCGGCCTCAGTCGCCGCGCAGCAGTTCGTTGATGCTGGTCTTGGCGCGCGTCTTGGCGTCGACCTTCTTGACGATCACGGCGCAGTACAGGCTGTAGCGGCCGTCGGCCGAGGGCAGGTTGCCCGACACCACCACCGAACCCGGCGGGATGCGGCCGTAGCTCACGCTGCCGGTCTCGCGGTCGAAGATCCTGGTGCTCTGGCCGATGTAGACCCCCATCGAGATCACCGAGCCTTCGCCCACGATCACGCCCTCGACCACCTCGGAGCGCGCACCGATGAAGCAGTCGTCCTCGATGATGGTCGGATTGGCCTGCACCGGTTCGAGCACGCCGCCGATGCCGACGCCGCCGGACAGGTGCACGTTGCGGCCGATCTGCGCGCAGGAACCGACGGTGACCCAGGTATCGACCATGGTGCCCTCGTCGACGTAGGCGCCGATGTTGACGTAGGAGGGCATCAGCACGGCATTCCTGGCGATGAAGGCGCCGCGCCGCGCCGTCGCCGGCGGCACCACGCGGAAGCCGCCGGCGCGGAAGGCGTCGGCATCGTAGCTGGCGAACTTGCTGTCCACCTTGTCCCAGTAGCGCGTGTGGCCACCGTCCACCAGGCTGTTGTCGCGCAGACGGAACGACAGCAGCACCGCCTTCTTGATCCACTGGTGGGTGTGCCAGTCGCCGTCGATCTTCTCGGCGACCCGCAGCGTGCCGGCATCGAGGCCGGCGATGACCGTCTCGACCGCTGCGCACAGGTCGGCCGGCGCATTGGCCGGCGAGAATTCGGTGCGTCGTTCGAATGCCTGTTCGATCAGGACCTGGATCTGGTTCATGAAACCGCCTTGTTGAGGGATTGCAGGAATTGACGGAGCCGCTCGGCCGCATCGCGGCACTCCGTCAGGGAGCTGACCAGCGCAATGCGCACGTGATCCCGTCCCGGATTGACGCCATGCGCTTCGCGCGCCAGGAAGGTGCCTGGAAGCACCGCCACGTTCTGTTCGGCATGCAGCCGCCGCGCGAATTCGAGGTCATCGATCGGCGTGCGCATCCAGTAGTAGAAGCCGGCGGCCGGCAGCGAAAGGCTCACCGTGTCGGCAAGGATATCGCGGAACAGCAGGAATTTCTCGCGGTACAGGCGGCGGTTCTCGACCACGTGCGCCTCGTCCTGCCAGGCGGCCACGCTCGCCGCCTGCACGGCGGGACTCATGGCACTGCCATGGTAGGTTCGGTAGAGCACGAAGCGGCGCATCAGCTCGGCGTCGCCGGCGGCATAGCCCGAACGTAGACCGGGCACGTTGGAGCGCTTGGACAGGCTGCCCAGCACCACCAGCCGGCGGAAATCGGTGCGTCCCAGGCGCTGCGCGGCCTCGAGCGCACCCAGGGGCGGCAGCGCCTGGTCGAAGTAGATCTCCGAGTAGCACTCGTCGGCCGCGATCACGAAGCCGTGGCGGTCGGACAGTTCGAACAGTTGTTCCCACTCCTCCAGGCTCATCACCACGCCGGTGGGATTGCCGGGCGAGCAGGTATACACCAGCCGCACGCGCGGCCAGACTTCGCGCGGCACGTCGCGCCAGTCGATGGTGTAGCCGCGCTCGGGATGCACGTTGACGAAATACGGCTGCGCGCCGCCGAGCAGCGCCGCGCCCTCGTAGATCTGGTAGAAAGGATTGGGGCACAGCACCAGCGCATCGGCCTCGGTCGGATCGAGCACCGCCTGGGCCAGCGCGAACAGCGCTTCGCGGCTGCCCAGCGTGGGGATGACCTGGGTGGCCGGGTCGAGCGCGGACAGGCGAAAGCGCACGCCCAGCCAGCCGGCCAATGCCACGCGCAGGTCCTCGCGGCCGATGGTGGCAGGGTAGCTCGACAGGCCCTGCAGGTTGTCGGCCAGCGCCTGCCGCACGAAGGGCGGCGCGGCGTGGCGCGGTTCGCCGATCGACAGCTGGATCGGCGTGAGTCCTGCCGGCGGCGTGCTGGACTGGAACAGCGCCCGCAGGCGCTCGAAGGGATAGGGGCGCAGCTGGTCGAGTCTGGGGTTCATGTCGAGCTCAGCCGCGCAGGGGCGATTCCTGCGGGAAATCCGGCAGGTTCACGGGCACCGGCGGGATCCAGCCCGGCGCCCGGTGTTCCACCGTGACATTGGTGAAGATGCCACCGCGCACGTACCAGCGCGCCGTCAGGCGCATGAAGCGCGGCGCAGTCGCTGCGACCAGGTCGTCGAGGATCTGATTGGTCACCTTTTCGTGGAAGGCGCCTTCGTCGCGGTACGACCACATGTAGAGCTTGAGGCTCTTGAGTTCCACGCAGGACTGCTCGGGGATGTAGTTCAGCGTGAAGTGCGCGAAGTCCGGCTGACCGGTCATCGGGCACAGGCAGGTGAACTCCGGGATCTGCATGTGGATCACGAAATCGCGCTGCGGACTCGGATTGGGAAACGTGTCGAGCTTGCGCGCGGGTTGGCTGCTCATGTTGGTGGGTCCTTTGAATCAGGTAAACTTGCGCATTTTAGACGCCGCCGGCCAAATTGCATCTTAAGTCGATCAAACTTGCTGGATTCAAGTCCTTCGCTGAACCGACTGTCATCCCGGTCGGAGGAAGGCTGGTCGGCGTTGTGGGTCCCAACGGTTGCGGAAAATCGAACGTCATCGATGCCGTGCGCTGGGTGCTGGGCGAATCGTCGGCACGCCATCTGCGTGGCGAAACCATGCAGGATGTCATCTTCGGCGGCACCGCCACGCGCAAGCCGCAAGGGCGTGCCAGCGTCGAGCTGCTGTTCGACAACACCAGCGGGCGCGCACCGGGACAATGGGGCCAGTATGCCGAACTGTCGGTGCGGCGGGTACTCACGCGCGACGGCGATTCGCAATACTTCATCAACAACCTGCATGTGCGCCGCCGCGATGTCCAGGATATCTTCCTGGGCACCGGCCTCGGGCCGCGCGCCTACGCCATCGTCGAGCAGGGCACCATCTCGCGCATCATCGAGTCGCGGCCCGAGGAGATCCGGGTGTTCCTCGAGGAGGCGGCCGGCGTCTCCAAGTACCGCGAGCGGCGGCGCGAGACCGAGTCGCGCCTGGCGGACAGCCGTGCCAACCTGCTGCGCACCGAGGACGTGCAGCGCGAACTCGGCGGCCGCATCGAGTCCCTGCAGGGGCAGGCCGCGGTGGCCGGGCAGTACGGCGCGCTGCGCGCGCGCCTGGCCGGCCTGCAGGACATGCTGTTCCTCAGCCGCAAGCGCGATGCCGACACCGCGCGCGGACGCGCCCTGCAGGAACTCGAACGCACCCAGAACGAGTCCGAGGCCGAGACGGCCCGGCTGCGCGAGGCCGAGCGCCTGACCGAACAGGCGCGCCAGACCCAGCTCGAGGCCAGCGACGGCCTGCGCGTGCTGCAGGGGCGCCTGTACGAGGTCGACAGCGAACTCGGGCGGCTGCGCCAGTCCATCGAGAACCTGCGTGGCACGCGCAGCCGCGCCGAGTCGCAGCGCGCCGCGCTGGCGCGCGAGATCATCCAGGACCGCACGCGCCGCGACGAGGAGGAACAGCGCGAGCGTACCCAGGTCGCTGCGCTGGCCGACGCCGGCCAGCGCCTGCTCGACGTGCGCGCGCGTGCGCTGCTCGAGCGCGATGCGCTGCCGCCGGCCGAACGCCGGGCACGCGACGTGCAGGCCGAACTCAACGCGCTGCGTGCCGAGCTTTCGCGCATCGAGCAGGCGGCCAGCGTGGCGCGCACCGAGCGGCGCAACAGCGAACGCCAGCTGCAGCAGTGGCAGGAGCGCGTGGCGCGCAACGCGCGCGACAGCGCGGCGCTGCAGGTGCCCGATCTGGCGGCACTTGCGCACCTGGGCGCGCTGGTGCGCGACGAGGAGATCCGTGCCGCCATCCTGGACTGCCAGGCCGAGGCGCGCGCGCGCGCGCAGACCGGCGCCGAAGCGGCGCTGGGCGCAGCGCGCCAGCGCCTGGCCGAGGCCGACGGCGCGACGCGCCGCTGTGTGGCCGAACTCGAGGCGCTGACGGCGCTGCAGGCCAGGACCGCCCAGCGCGGCGATGCGCGCGAGTTCCTGCAGCGCCAGGGCCTGGAGCACGCCGCGCGCTTCTGGCAGGGCATCGCGGTCGACGCCGGATGGGAGGATGCCGTCGAAGCCGTGCTGGGTGGGCGCCTGAACGCCGTGCAGCTGGGCAGCCTGGGCGATGCGCGCGCCTGGGGCGCCGATCCCGCGGCCGGCGGCCAGTCTTTTTTTGCGCCGGGTCCGGCGCTGCTGGCGCCCGCCGCTGCCGCCGGCCTGCCGTCCGGTGCGGTGCGCCTGCGCGAGCGCGTGCGCGCGCTGGCAGCGCCGCTGGCGCCGGTCCTCGATGCCTGGCTGGACGCGGTGTGGTGTGCGCCGGACCTGGACACGGCGCTGTCGTGGGCCGGCCGGCTGGACGGCGGCCAGGTGCTGGTGACGCCGGGCGGGCACGCCGTGACTGCCCACCTGCTGCGCTTCTTCTCGCCGCGTACCGAGGTGCATGGCGCGCTGGCGCGCGCACGCGAGATCGAAGCGCTGGCCGCGCGGCGGCTGCCGCTCGAGGCCGCACTGCAGGCGGCGCGTGCTGAAGTGGCGGGCCGCGAGACCGGTCTGCGCGCGGTGCGTGCCGCGCTGGAGGGCGAGCAGCTGGCAGCGCGCGAATGCCGTGCGCGCCAGCACCGCTGCGAAGTCGAGCGCACCCGCCTGGCGGGTCTGGCGGAACGCCACCAGCTGCGCAGCCGCGAGCTGGCGCGCGACCGCGAAGAGGTGGCGGTGGGGCTGGAACACGAGCAGGCGCGCGTGACCGAGCACGGCCAGGCGCTGGCGAGGCTGGAGGAACAGATCCGCGACCAGCAGCGCGCGCTGCAGGCACGCGAATCGGCCTGGCGCGAAGCCAGCCAGGCGCTGGACATGGCACGCAGCGCGCTGCAGGCAGCGGAGAAGGCCGAACAGGAAGCGGTCTACCTGGAACGCTCGGCGCAGGAGCGCCTGCGCAGCTGCGCGCAGTCGCGCCAGGCGCTCGAGGCGCGCCTGCGCGAGCGCGAGCCGCAGCTGGCCGCGCTCGACCAGGAGCTCGGCGGCATCGACACGCGCAGCCTGGAAGACAGCCTGCAGCAACAGCTCGCGTTGCGCGCGGAGCGCGAGGCCGCGCTGCTGGCGGCGCGCGCCGAACTCGACGCCCACGGTGCGGCCGTCCACGAGCACGAGCGCGCACGGCTGGCGGCCGAGCAGGCGCTGGGGCCCTTGCGCGAGCGCATCCAGGACCTGCGCCTCAAGGAGCAGGAGGCGCGCATCAATTTCGACCGCGCCGCCGAAAGCCTGCAGGAACGCGGTGCCGACGAGGCCGCCGTGGCGGCGCTGCTGGAGGCGCGCGGACGCAGCAGTGGCCTCGCCCAGGAGATCGGCCAGGTCGAGAAGGCCGTCGATGCGCTGGGGCCGGTCAACCTGGCGGCACTCGCCGAACTCGAGACCGCGCGCGAACGCAAGGGCTTCCTCGATGCCCAGGTCGCCGATCTCGCCGAGGCCACCGAGACCCTCGAGTCGGCGATGCGCAAGATCGACCGCGAGACGCGCGACCTGCTGCGCGAGACCTTCGACCGCGTCAATGCCAGTTTCAGCGAGTTGTTCCCCACGCTGTTCGGCGGCGGCCAGGCGCGCATCGAGCTGACCGGCGACGAGATCCTCGATGCCGGGGTGCTGGTGATCGCGCAGCCACCCGGCAAGAAGACCAGTTCGATCCACCTGCTGTCGGGCGGCGAGAAGGCACTGTCGGCGCTGTCGCTGGTGTTCGCGCTGTTCCAGCTCAATCCCGCGCCGTTCTGCCTGCTCGACGAGGTCGACGCGCCGCTCGACGACGCCAATACCGAACGTTATGCGCGGCTGGTCAGGCGCATGTCCGAGACCACCCAGTTCCTGTTCATTTCGCACAACCGCATCGCCATGGAAATGGCGCAGCAGCTGATCGGTATTACCATGGCGGAATCCGGCGTGTCGCGCATGGTGTCCGTCGACATCGAGGAAGCGGTGCGCCTGACCGGCGACGCAAGCCGCGAGGAGAGCAAGAGCGCATGAGCCAACTGCAATTGACGATGGTCGCGATCGGTGCGGCCCTGCTGGTGGGAGTGTGGGCGTTCAACCGCTTCCAGGAATGGCGCTGGCATCGCATGGCGCGATCCACGCTGGGCAGCGACCGTCCGGACGTGCTGCTCGGCGAACTGCCGCCGGTCGACACGGCATCCGTGGAGCGCTCCGCCGAGCCGGCGATGGGCAGCCTGGGCGCGCCGGCAGCACCCCTGCCGCCGCCGCACCTCGGTGAACACCTCGACATGCAGGTCGATGACGATGCCGACGAGCGGCCGCTGCCGCTGGCCGAGGCGCAGCCCGCCGCTGCCATTGCGCCGGCGGACGCCGCCGCCGCGGCTCCGGCACCGCCGCTTTCCGCGCCGGATGGCGCCAGCGATGCGCTGCCGGCACCGGTGCTGACCCCGCCGCGCGATGACCTGACGGCCGCGCCTGACGAGGAGATCGAGTACCTGGTCACGCTGGGCTGCTCGGTTCCGGTCAGCGGCGCCGAACTTTGGCACCACCTGGCACGTGCCAGCGTGCCGGTGCGTGGTGCGCGCTGGCTGGGCCGGCGTGTCACCGACGGCGGCTGGAACGTGGTGCTGCCCGGGAGCGAACAGCGTTTCGACAGCCTGCGCGCCGCACTGCTGCTTGCCAACCGCTCGGGGCCGGCGAGCGAACTCGACGTCGAGCGGTTCTGCTCGCTGGTCTCGGCGCTTGCCACCATGCTCAAGCTGCGCGCCGAGTTCCCGCCGCGCGCGCCGGCGCTGCAACGCGCCGAGGCGCTCGACGCGTTCTGCGCCGAGGTCGACGTGGTGGTCGGCATCAACGTGGTCACACCCGCCGGACAGTCGGTGCCGGCCGGCCGGATCGCGCGCTGGGCCGAGACCCACGGCATGGTGCTGGGTCGCGACGGCGGTTTCCACCTGCGCAACGCGCAGGGCCACACGGTGTGGCGCCTGGTCAACCGCGATCCGCGTCCCTTCGCCCAGGCGGGCCTGGGCCAGATGACCGTCGACGGCGTCACCTTCCTGCTCGACGTGCCGCTGGTCGACGCCGCTGCCGAGCGCCTGTCGCCCATGTTCGATGCCGCCGCCACGCTGGCACGCGAACTCGGTGCACGCGTGCTCGACGACAACGGCGCCCCGCTCGGACCGCAGCAGCTGGGCCGCATCGCGCGCGAGCTGTCCACGCTGCTGCAGCGCATGGAAAGCGAGGGCATTCCCGCGGGCGGTGAACGGGCACGGCGCCTGTTCTCGACCTGATGCCGCGGTCATGAGCCGCCAGGATGGCGCCGCTGCCGGCGCGCCGGGTGAGGACGCGCAGGCGATCCGCGCCCGACTGGAGGAACTGGCGGCGCGGCTGGCGTATCACGACCAGCGCTATCACGCCGACGATGCTCCGGAGATCGATGATGCCGCCTACGACGCCCTGCGTGCCGAATACCGCGCACTGGCGCAGCGCCATCCCGCGCTGGTAGCCGATGACGGTCCGGAAAGCCGCGTTGGTGCCACCGCCGCCGAGGGCTTCCGCAAGGTCACGCACGGCATCCCGATGCTCTCGCTCGACAATTGTTTCGCCACTGCCGATGTGGCCGACTGGCTGGACGGCATCCGCAATTTCCTGATCGAGCTGCGCGACCCCACGGTGCCGCTGGAGCTGTGCTGCGAGCCCAAGATCGACGGCCTGTCCTGCGCGCTGCGCTACGAGGACGGCGTGCTGGTGCGCGCAGCCACGCGCGGCAACGGCAGCGAAGGCGAGGACGTCACCGCCAATGCGCTGACCCTGGACGAGATCCCGCGCCGCCTGGCGGGCAGCGGCTGGCCGGAACTGCTCGAGGTGCGCGGCGAGGTCTACATGTCCGATGCCGATTTCCTGGCGCTCAATGAACAGCAGGCCGCCACTGCCGGCAAGCGCTTCGCGAATCCGCGCAACGCGGCTGCCGGCAGCCTGCGCCAGCTCGATCCCGCGGTGACCCGCAGCCGCCCGCTGCGCTTCTTCGCTTATGCCCTGGGCGAGGTCTCCCGGCCTTTCGCACACACCCAGCAGGGCATTCGCGCATCCCTGGCTGCGTGGGGCTTCCGCCTCAACGAGCCGGCACGCCATTGCACCATCCATGGCCAGGAGCTTGCGGCGCTGGTCGACTACCACGACGAACTCGAACGGCGCCGCGCCGACCTGGGATTCTCGATCGACGGCCTGGTACTCAAGGTGGACCGGCTCGATCTGCAGGCCCGGCTCGGCTTCGTGAGCCGCTCGCCGCGCTGGGCCACGGCCTGGAAGTTCCCGCCCGAGCAGGCGCACACGCATGTCGAGGACATCGTATGCCAGGTCGGACGCACCGGACGCATCACGCCGGTCGCACACCTGCGGCCGGTGGCGGTCGGCGGCGTGCTGGTGTCGCGCGCCACCCTGCACAACGCCGACGAGGTGGCGCGCAAGGATATCCGTGTCGGCGATCTGGTGGTGGTGCAGCGCGCCGGCGACGTCATTCCCCAGGTGGTCTCGGTGGTGCCGGCAGCGCGCCCGGCCGACAGCCGGCCATGGTCGTTCCCGCAGCACTGTCCGGCCTGCGGCGCCGGGCTGCGGCGCGAAGAGGGCGACGCCGACACCTTCTGCCCGGGCGGACTGACCTGTCCGGCGCAGGTGCAGGAGCGCCTCAGTCATTTCGTCGCGCGCCACGCCCTCGACATCGACGGCCTGGGCGAGCGCAATATCGCGCTGTTCATCGCCAAGGGCCTGATCCACGGACCGGCCGACATCTTCGCGCTCGAATCGCGTGACGGCACCGGCATCGGCCCGGATGGCCAGCGCCTGCCGCCGCTGGCCGAGTGGGAAGGCTGGGGCGCACAGTCGGCCGCCAGGCTGTTCGAGGCGATCCGCCGCGCGCGTCATCCCGGCTTCGAACGCTTCCTGGTTGCGCTCGGCATCCGCCAGGTCGGCGAGGCCACGGCGCGCCTGCTGGGACGCCATTTCATCTCGATCGGCGCGCTGTTCGCGTGCCTCGATCGCCTGCTGGCGGGTGATGACGAGGCGCGCGCCGCGCTGCTGGCAATCGACGGCATCGGCGAGAGCCTGGTCAGCGACCTGGCCGATTTCTACCGCGAGGCGCACAACCGCGACACCCTGGCGGCCCTGCTCGAAGCCGCCGACGGACGCGCGCCCTGGCTCGAGGTGGCGGATTTCATCGTTCCCGTGGCAGCCTCGGTGGTTGCAGGGAAGACCGTGGTTTTCACCGGCACGCTGAGCCGTCTGAGCCGCAGCGAAGCCAAGGCCCAGGCCGAAAGCCTCGGCGCCAAGGTGGCGGGCTCGGTGTCGGCCAGGACCGATTTCCTGGTCGCCGGCCCCGGCGCCGGCAGCAAGGCGGCCAAGGCCGCCGAACTTGGCGTGACCGTGCTGGACGAGGACCAGTGGCTGCGGCTGATCGCGACGGCCGCCGCATCCGGGCCGGCGCCCGCTGCTGCGCCGGACTGAGAATGCGGTACTTCACTACCATTGCCAACACATCGAGGATCGTGTCGTCATGAAGAAAGTCACCAAGGCCGTGTTCCCGGTTGCCGGGATGGGCACGCGTTTCCTGCCCGCAACCAAGGCGAGTCCCAAGGAGATGCTGCCGGTCGTGGACAAGCCGATCATCCAGTACGCGGTCGAGGAGGCCGTGGCGGCCGGCATCACCGAGCTGATCTTCGTCACCGGGCGCAGCAAGCGTGCCATCGAGGACCATTTCGACAAGGCCTATGAACTCGAGCACGAACTCGAGGCGCGCGGCAAGAGCGCCCTGCTCGAGCAGGTGCGCGGCATCCTGCCGTCCAACGTGACCTGTGTCTACGTGCGCCAGGCCGAGGCGCTCGGCCTCGGTCACGCCGTGCTGTGCGCACATCAACTGGTGGGCCAGGAGCCCTTTGCGGTGCTGCTCGCGGACGACCTGATCGATGCCAGCACGCCGGTGCTGGGCCAGATGGCGGCCCTCTACGAGCGCAGCTACGCGTCGGTGCTGGGCGTGCAGACGGTGCCCCACAGCGAGACGCGCCAGTACGGTATCGTCGCCAGCGAGCCGATCGGCCCACGTACCAACCGGGTCACGGCCATCGTCGAGAAGCCCCTGCCCGAGGATGCGCCCTCCGACCTGGCGGTCGTCGGCCGCTACATCCTGTCGCCGTCGATCTTCCGCCACCTGCTCGAGGTCAAGCCGGGCAAGGGCGGCGAGATCCAGCTCACCGACGGCATTGCCGCGATGATGCGCGAGGAGCCGGTGCTGGCTTGGGAGTTCGAGGGAACCCGGTATGATTGCGGAAGCAAGCTGGGCTACCTCAAGGCGACGCTGGCGCTGGGCGTCAAGCATCCCGAGGTGGGCAGCGACTTCCGCAACTACCTGAAGGACTTCGCGAGCCGCAATGACCTCCCCTGACCAAACGGGCGCCAAAGTCGCCGCCGCGGGCGACTCCCCGTCCGGCCTCAGCCGCACCCAGGCGCTGGCGCTGCTGGCCGGCGCCGAGCGCCTTTTCACCGCAGCCGAACTCGAGCTCACCGTCGCGCGCATGGCCGAGGCGATCCGTGCCGACCTTGGCGAGCGCTTTCCGCTGGTCCTCTCGGTGATGGGCGGGGCCGTGGTCTTCACCGGCCACCTGCTGCCGCGGCTCGACTTTCCGCTCGACTTCGACATCCTCAAGGTGTCGCGCTACGGCCTCAACACCGGCGGCGGTGACATCAGCTGGTCGCTCAAGCCGCGCACCGCGGTGCGCGACCGCGTGGTGCTGGTGCTCGACGACATCCTCGACGAGGGCGAGACGCTGGCAGCCATCCGCAAGGTGCTGCTCGACGAAGGCGCCGCCGAGGTGCTGACCGCGGTGATGACCGACAAGGACCACGGTCGCAGCAAGCCCATCGTGCCCGACTATGTCGGCATCACCGTGCCCAACCGCTATGTGTTCGGCTACGGCATGGATGTGCACGGGCTTTGGCGCAACCTGCCCGACATCCACGCCCTGCGCGACTGAAGGAAGCCCTGCAACCATGCTCGCAATCATCGGTGGCTCCGGCCTGTCCCAGCTGGCCAATCTGCAGATCACGCGCCGCCAGGTGGTGCGCACGCCCTACGGCGAGCCTTCCAGTCCGGCCACCTTCGGCCTGCTGGGCGGCGTCGAGATCGTGTTCCTGGCGCGCCACGGCTACGGGCATACGCTGGCCCCGCACGAGATCAACTATCGCGCCAATGTGTGGGCGCTGCGCGAACTCGGCGCCGGGGAAGTGATCGCCGTCAATTCGGTCGGCAGCATCGCGCCCCACCTTGCGCCGGGCAGTCTGGTGGTGCCGGACAACATCATCGACTACACCAGTGGCCGTCCGCTGACCTTCTTCGAAGGCGCCGACCAGCCGGTCACGCATGTCGACTTCACCTGGCCGTTCTCGGCCGCCGTGCGCGCGGCGCTGCTGGCGTCCGCCCGCGATGCCGGGCTGGCGGCCCACGACGGCGGCGTCTACGCCGCCACCAATGGTCCCAGGCTCGAATCCGCTGCCGAGATCGAGCGCCTGGCGCGCGACGGCGCCGCGATGGTGGGCATGACCGGCATGCCGGAGGCGGCACTGGCACGTGAGCTCGACCTGCCCTACGCCATGCTCGCCCTGGCCGTGAACTGGGCTGCCGGCCGCGGCGACAGCGCCGACAAGGTCGTGCTGGCCGATATCGCCACGATCCTCGATGAAGGCATGGTGCGGGTGCGCCGGGTCATCGAGCGCCGTGCCGGCCAGTTGGCCGGCTGAGCGGGCACCGCCGCCATGGCCATCCGCGAGATCCTGCGCATGGGTCACCCGCTGCTGCGCCAGCAGGCGGCCCCGGTGACCGCCTTCGACACGGCCGAGCTGCACGCCCTGCTGGCCGACATGCACGACACCATGGAGGCTGCCCAGGGAGCGGGACTGGCAGCGCCGCAGATCGGCGTCAGCCTGCAGGTGGTGGTGTTCGGCGTGCGCGCCAACCCGCGCTATCCCGAAGCCGAGCAGGTGCCCTACACGGTGCTGATCAATCCGCGCATCGAAGCCCTCGACGACGTGATGGTCGACGGCTGGGAGGGCTGCCTTTCGGTGCCCGGCCTGCGCGGCGTGGTGCCGCGTCATGCGCGCATCCGCTACACCGGGCGTGATGCCGCCGGTGCGCTGATCGACCGCAGTGTCGAGGGATTCCATGCGCGCGTGGTGCAGCACGAATGCGATCATCTGGTCGGTGTGCTCTATCCGATGCGCATGACCGACCTCGGCCTGCTGGGTTATACCTCGGTGCTCTTTCCGGCCATGGCGCCGGACCAGGACGACTGAACGCAGCCGTCGTTCAGGTGCTGGCCAGCAGCGCCTCGACGGCAGCGGGATGGCCCGGCCGGCACACCAGATACCCCTGCAGGTAGTCGCAACCGATCTCCTCGGCCAGGCTGCGCTGGCGCTCGGTCTCGACGCCTTCCGCCACCACCGTCCATCCCATGCCGTGCGCCATCAGCACCACGCCGCGGCAGGCCTCCAAGGTGCCATGGTCGCTGTCGAGATCCTGGATCAGTGACTTGTCGATCTTGAGGCGGTTGATCTCCAGCTGCTTCAGACTGCGGAAGCTGAAATAGCCCAGTCCGAAATCGTCCACCGCCACCTCGACGCCGGCCTCGCGCAGACAGCGCAGCCGGCGCGCCGTTTCGCCCGACAGTTCGACGGCGACGCCCTCGGTG
>JAGWIJ010000073.1 GCA_028873535.1 Pseudomonadota bacterium | reverse complement strand
GTTGCGGCCGTCGATCAGCAGGCGTCCCCACAGGCGGCGGGCCTCGGAATAGCGTTCGTAGCTGGCGCTGTTGCGGAAACTGAGGAAGATCGCCACGGTGACGCCGAGCAGGCTGAATGGCACGGTGGTCAGCGTGATCTTCCAGTGCAGCAGTTCGCCCTGCCAGGCCACCACCAGCATCGACAGGATCACCGTGAAGGCGAGCTGCGGCAGGATCTTGTTCAGGATCGAGCCGCGCCAGACGAACAGGATCAGGAACCAGTGAGGACGGGGACGGACGATCATCGCGTGGCGCCAGCAGGAAGGTGGGGCGCAAACCTTGTTCGGCGGCACGCCCGCTGTCAAGCACCGCAGCCGTGCGCATTGCACGCAATCGCCCCAAAACCCGCAGCCCGCGGGCCAAACGGGTTGACACACCGCAGTGCGCCGACTACCCTCGCGGGGTGTTCATGGCCTGAGAGCCCAACCTTGGACAGTAGCCCAAAGTGTCGACAGCCGGATGCGCCAGCACCGGTGGGTACTGTCCCAGCCATGTGACCGTCCCCACGCCGCACCACGTCAACCGATCCCGCCGCTGGACCGTCAATCAACCGGGGCGCGCGGAAGCCTGTTGCCGTCTTGCTCCGCACTGTCGGCCCCTGGCCCTAGTCCGGTCGTTCGGAGAAGCTTGATGCAATCCCCCCAACTTGCCAACAGCCCCATCGGGCAGAAGATCCAGCGCCTGTTCCATGGCAGCCAGGAGGCTGTGCGCGCCAGCGTGACGGCCTCGCAACTGCTGCGCGACAGCGCCACAGCCGACCCCGAGATCGCGCTGCGCCGCCTGCGCAGCTCGGCCGACGGCCTGCTCGACCGCGAAGCGGCCGAACGCCTGGAAGAGTCCGGTCCCAACACCATCGCACATGAGCATCAGCCCAGCGTGCCGGCGCAGCTGCTGCACCACTTCTGGAATCCGCTCAACATCCTGCTGGTGACGCTGTCGGGCCTGTCGGTCTACCTGGGCGACTACGACGCTGCCACCATCATCGCGCTGATGGTGACCTTGTCGGTGATGCTGTCCTTCGTGCAGGAGTTCCGCTCCAACAATGCCGCGGCGCGCCTGCGTGCGATGGTCAGCACCACGGCCACGGTGCTGCGCAAGGACCGTCGCAGCGGCGTGCCCGAGGAGGTCAACCGCTATTTCAACATCCAGCTGCAGCCGGCGCCGCCGCAGGCCCGCGAAGTGCCGCTGGATGAACTGGTGCCGGGTGACATCGTGCGCCTGTCCGCCGGCGACATGATCCCGGCCGACGTGCGCATGCTCAGTGCCAAGGACCTGTTCATCAACCAGTCCTCGCTGACCGGCGAGGCATTGCCGGTGGAGAAGTTCGCCCACACCGTGCCGCCGGGCGAAGGCGATACGCTGCATTTCGAGAACATCTGTTTCATGGGCACCAACGTGGTCAGCGGCATCGGTACCGCGGTGGTGGTCGAGACCGGGGCGCGCACCTATTTCGGCGCGCTCGCGGCCGCAGTGGGCGGCGATCGCCAGCAGACCAGCTTCGATCGCGGCGTGCGCCAGTTCACCTGGCTGATGCTGCGCTTC
Organism: Pseudomonadota bacterium; assembly: GCA_028873535.1. Classification (GTDB taxonomy): domain Bacteria; phylum Pseudomonadota; class Gammaproteobacteria; order Burkholderiales; family Ferrovaceae; genus CAIVHB01. The sequence continues at coordinate 15,358 of JAGWIJ010000073.1, read as the reverse complement.
ATGGCGGTGATGGTGCCGCTGGTGTTCCTGATCAACGGCTTCACCAAGCACAACTGGATGGAGGCCTTCCTGTTCTCGATGGCAGTGGCGGTGGGCCTGACGCCGGAAATGCTGCCGATGATCGTGACCGTCAACCTGGGCAAGGGCGCGCTCGCGATGTCGCGCAAGAAGGTGATCGTCAAACGGCTGAATTCGATCCAGAACTTCGGCGCCATGGATGTGCTGTGCACCGACAAGACCGGCACCCTGACCCAGGACAAGATCATCCTGGAGAAGCATGTCGATATCGCGGGTCACGAGGACGAGAAGGTGCTGGAGTATGCCTACCTCAATTCCTTCTACCAGTCGGGCCTGAAGAACCTGCTCGACGTGGCCGTGCTGGAGTTCGTCGACGTGCACGAGCGCCTGCGCCCGACGGCCAACTGGCGCAAGGTGGACGAGATCCCCTTCGACTTCCAGCGTCGCCGCATGTCGGTGGTGGTGTCCGGCCATGGCCGCCAGGTGCTGATCTGCAAGGGCGCGGTGGAGGAGGTGTTCACCTGCTGCAGCGAATGCGAAATCGAGGGTGTGGCCAAGCCGCTGGGGCAGGACGACCGCGAGCATGTGCTCGAGGTGACGCGCGAACTCAACGAGGACGGCTTCCGCGTCATCGCCATCGCCTACAAGGAACTGCCCGAAGGCGAACACGCCTATGGCGTGCAGGACGAGGTCGGGCTGCGCCTGGTGGGCTACATCGCCTTCCTCGATCCGCCCAAGGACAGCGCGCGCGAGGCCATCGCGGCGCTCAACCGCCACGGCGTGTCAGTCAAGATCCTGACCGGCGACAACGACATCATCACGCGCAAGGTGTGCCGCGAAGTGGGCCTGCAGGTGGACCGCATCGTGCTGGGGTCCGAGATCGAGGCCATGGATGAGGCCACGCTGGCCGAGGTGGCCGAGCAGGTCAGCGTGTTCGCCAAGCTGTCGCCTTCGCAGAAGGCGCGCGTGGTCAACGCCCTGCACCTGCGCAACCACGTGGTGGGCTTCCTGGGGGACGGCATCAACGACGGTCCGGCACTGAAAGCCGCCGACGTCGGCATTTCGGTCGACACCGCGGTCGATATCGCCAAGGAATCGGCCGACATCATCCTGCTCGAAAAGAGCCTGCTGGTGCTGGAAGAGGGCGTCATCGAAGGCCGGCGCGTGTTCGGCAACATCATCAAGTACATCAAGATGGGTGCCAGCTCCAACTTCGGCAACATGTTCAGCGTGATCGGCGCCAGCGCCTGGCTGCCCTTCCTGCCGATGCAGTCGATCCAGGTGCTGACCAACAACCTGCTGTACGACTTCTCGCAGACCGCCATCCCGACCGACAACGTCGACGAGGAATACCTGGCGACACCGCGGCGCTGGGACATTGCCGCCATCACGCGCTTCATGATGTACATCGGGCCGATCAGTTCGATCTTCGACTACTGCACCTACGCCCTGATGTACTTCGTCTTCCGTGCCAACAGCGACAGCGTGGCCGATGCCTCGCTGTTCCAGACCGGCTGGTTTGTCGAGTCACTGCTGAGCCAGACCATGATCATCCACATCATCCGGACCGGACGTATCCCCTTCCTGCAGAGCATCGCCAGCCTGCCGCTGATCTTGACCAGTGTCACCATCTGCGCGGTGGGCATCTGGCTGCCGTATTCGCCGTTTGCGCATGCGCTGGGATTCTCGCCGCTGCCGCTGGCGTTCTGGCCCTGGGTGGTGGGCATCGTGGTGAGCTATCTGTGCCTCACGCACGTGGTGAAGACCTGGTTCATCCGCCGTTTCGGACTCGGTTGAACGGGGCTGCAGCGATGGCCATCAAGGCGGTGGTGTTCGATCTCGGCGGCGTGCTGTTCGACTGGAATCCCGAGTACCTGTATGCCGAACTGATTCCGGATCCGGTGCAACGCCGCTGGTTCCTGGAGCAGGTGTGCAACGGCGAATGGAACCATCAGCAGGATGCCGGCCGTCCACTGGACGCGGCCACGCGCGAGCTGGTGGGCCGGCATCCCGAGCATGCCGCCTGGATCGAAGCCTATTACGGGCAATGGCCACGCAGCCTGCGCGGCACCCTGGCCGACGGCGTGGCCTTGCGCGACCGCATCGAAGCCGCAGGGATGCCGCTGTTTGCCCTCACCAACTGGGCCAGCGAGACCTTCGCCTACACGCGTCGTCACTATCCGCTGCTGGACCGCTTTGTCGACATCGTGGTGTCCGGCGACGAACGGATCACCAAGCCGGACCCGGCGATCTACGCGCTGATGCAGGCGCGCATGCAGGTGCACCTGCCTGGCCTGGAGCCCGCGCAGGTGGTGTTCATCGATGACGTGGAGCGCAACGTGTTGGCGGCGCGGCGTTTCGGCTGGCATGCAGTGCAGCACCGCGACGGTGACAGCACTGCGCAGGCCATGCAGGCCCTGGGGATGGTGTTCTGATCAGTTCGGCGGCGGGACCGAATCGGAAGCGACCTTGGCGCTGCTGGCCGGATCGATGCGGCGGGCGCCATTGAAATGGCGCACCCAGTAGCTGTCCGACAGCTTGTCGACCTGGACGGTCTTGCCGTGGCTGGGTGCGTGGATGAAACGGTCGTCGCCCAGGTAGATGCCCACATGCGAGAACTGGTGCTTCAGGGTGTTGAAGAAGACCAGATCGCCCGGCTTGAGATCAGCCGCGGCAACGGGCTTGCCCTGCAGGCTCATGGAGTAGGCATTGTGCGGAAGCAGCATGCCCAGCGCTTCCTTGTAGACGTGCATCACGAAGCCGCTGCAGTCGAATCCCACCGAGGGATCACTGGCGCCACGGCGGTACTTGACGCCGATCGAGGACAAGGCGGTGGCCAGCAGGTCCTGGGTGCGGCTGGCGGCCCAATCGACCACGCGCAGCGATTGCTGGCCGATGGCAGCGAGCTCGCCCGGGGTTTCCGGCGCAGGCGCCGGGGCCAACAGCTCCGGTGCCGGGGCGCCAGCGGCGGACGTCGCGGCGGCGGCCGTGGCGCTGCCGGCTGCGGTGGCCACAGCGGGAGCGGAATCGGGATTGGGGGCGGCCGCTGCCAGATGGCAGACGGTCAGCAGCAGCAGGGCGAGGGGGGCGCGTGCAGTCATGGCTTGGCAGTGTACGGGATTCCACCGGTAGCGGCTACTGTTTAGCCTGTAGTTCACCCATACATGTTTCGGGATTGCAATCAATGGCATGCCAACCTATAGTGGCGGGCGTGGAGCAGCAGCTGACGAACCGGGCAAGCCCCGTGGACCCCGACATCCTGGCCGTCCTGGGGGACCAGGGGCTTTTCGCGCAGGCCCTGCCGGGCTTCCGCCCGCGTGCCGGACAGCTCGAAATGGCGAGCGCCGTGCTGGCGGCGATGCGCGAATCGGTGGGCCTGATTGTCGAGGCGGGCACGGGTACCGGCAAGACCTTCGCCTATCTGGTGCCGGCCTTGCTGTCGGGCGGCAAGGTAATCGTGTCGACGGGCACGCGCACCCTGCAGGATCAGCTCTTCCATCGCGACCTGCCGACCGTCATGCGCCTGATGGGCATCCCGGTCGATATCGCCCTGCTCAAGGGCCGCGCCAACTATGTCTGCCATTACCACCTCAAGCGTACCGTGGCCAATGGCCGCCTCGCCTCGCGCGAGGATGTCCGCCACCTGCGCGAAATCGAACGCTTTGCCGAGCACACGCGCAGCGGGGATCGCGCCGAGCTGGCCGGCGTGCCGGAATCGGCCGCGATCTGGTCGCAGGTGAGCTCCACGCGCGACAACTGCCTGGGTCAGGAATGCGAGTTCCACGCCGACTGTTTCGTGCTGGAGGCACGGCGTCGCGCGCAGCAGGCGGATCTGGTGGTGGTCAATCACCACCTGTTCTTCGCCGACGTCATGCTCAAGGACGAAGGCATGGGGGAACTGCTGCCGAGCTGCAACACGGTGGTGTTCGACGAGGCGCACCAGTTGCCGGAAGTGGCCAGCCTGTTCTTCGGCGACTCGGTATCGACCGCCCAGCTGCTGGAATTGACGCGTGACGCGCGTGCCGAAGGGCGCACGCTGGCCGGCTTTCCGCCAGAGGCCGAGGACCGCCTTGACCGCCTGGAGCGCGCTGCGCGCGAACTGCGTCTGGTGTTCAGCGAGCGCGAAGGTCGCTTCGCCCACCCGGTGGTGGCCCAGCGCAATGGCTTTGGCGGGGCGCTGGACGATCTGGCGGGCGCCCTGGGTGATGGCGTGGCAATGCTCGAGCAGCTGGCGGCACGCAGCGAAGCCATGCAGAGCTGCGCCCGGCGCGCGCTCGAACTGCAGCTGCGCCTGCTGGCCTGGCAGAAGGGCGAGTCAGCCCTGGCCGCCGCTGCAGCCAGCGCATCCGCGACGGCGGTGCCGGGGGCCGACGCCGCCGCAGAACCCAGCGCCTGGGACGAGCCCATGCCGGCCGCAGACGAACCCGGTGCAGCTTCGGCGGACGCTGCGCGTGTACGCTGGCTGGAGCTGTTCCAGCAGGCCTTGCATCTCAACTCGACGCCGCTGTCGGTGGCGGATGTGTTCCGGCGCCAGATGGCGCAGGGCGCGCGTGCCTGGATCTTCACCTCGGCCACGCTCTCGGTCGGTGGCGATTTCAGCCATTACCAGGCGCAGATGGGACTGGAGGACGCGCGCAGCGGGCGCTGGGAGAGTCCGTTCGACTACGCCAACCACGCCCTGTTCCATGTGCCCGAAGGCCTGCCACCGCCGAATACGCCGGGCTACACGGCGGCCGTGGTCGCGGCGGCGCTGCCGCTGATCGTGGCAAGCCAGGGGCGCGCTTTTTTCCTGTTCACCAGTCTGCGCGCCCTGTCCGAGGCGCGTGGTCTGCTGCAGGCGGCACTGGCGGCGGCCGGGCTGGACCTGCCCCTGCTGGTGCAGGGCGAGGCATCGCGTGGCGAATTGTTGGAGCGCTTCCGGGCGCTGGGCAATGCCGTGCTGCTGGGCAGCCAGTCGTTCTGGGAGGGGGTCGACGTCAAGGGCGAAGCGCTTTCGCTGGTGATCATCGACAAACTGCCTTTCGCCGCTCCCGACGACCCGGTGCTGGCGGCGCGTCTGGCCGAGATCGCGCGCCAGGGCGGCAATGCCTTCATGGATTTCCAGGTGCCCCAGGCAGTGATCACGCTCAAGCAGGGCGCCGGCCGACTGATCCGCGACGAGGCCGATCGCGGCGTGCTCATGATCTGCGATCCGCGCCTGATCGGAAAGCCTTACGGCCAGCGCATCTGGCGCAGCCTGCCACCGATGCGACGCACGCGCGATCCGGCCGTCGCGTGCGCGTTCCTGCGCACGCTGGTGCAGCCAGCCTCAGGCTGAAGGGGAACGGCCTGGCGCAGTCGCGCTGCGGTCGAGCGGTATCGCCACCCGCGCTTCGAGTCCGCCGCCCGGCCGTGGCAGCAGCTCCAGCCGGGCGCCGTGCGCGCGCGCGATGCGGTCGACGATGGCCAGGCCCAGACCGGCTCCGCCGGGGCCGGTGCGCGAGACATCCAGACGCGTGAACGGCTGGAGCAGCCGTGGCACATGTTCCGGGGGGATGCCAGCACCGCGATCCAGCACGCGCAGGACGCCGAACTGGCCCTCGCGCCGGGTGTGCAGGGTGATCGGAGCGCGGCCGTGGCGTCGCGCGTTCTCGAGCAGATTGCTGATCAGGCGGTCGAGCGTGGGCCGGCGCAACAGGATGGGCAGGTCGGGTTCAAGGTCCAGTGACAGTCCCTCGATGTGCTGCGCGGCGCGGTGTCCGCATTCGTCGGCCACCACGCTGAGGTCGCCTGGCACCGCTGCCACGACTTCCGGATTGCGCGCGAAGTCGAGGAACTGGTCGATGATGCGGTCGATCTCCTCCAGGTCCTGCACCATCGCCTGCTGCTCGTCATTGTTGTTCTCGGGCATGAGTTCGAGCGACAGGCGGATGCGCGACAGCGGCGTGCGCAGGTCGTGGGAGATGCCGGCCAGCAGCACGGCGCGCTCATGGTCGTTCTGGCGCAGCGCCTGCGCGGTGCGCGCGACGGCCAGCGCCAGGTCGTCGATTTCGGCAGGACCGGACGTGGTGGCCACATGCGGCAGATCGGCGCCGACGCTCAGCGCCAGGATGTTGTCCTGCACTTCGCGCAGCGGCTGGTTGATGCGGCGCACGGTGATCCAGGCCACGGCCACGGCCAGGCCGATGCTCAGACCCAGCAGCAGCGCGGCGCTGAGCGGAAAGGCGCGGTCAAAGGGATTGCGCTGGACTTCGGCCCACCAGTCACCGCCCGGCACCGGCAGACGGAACCACACGTGTGGCGGTTCGATGTCGGTCTGCAGCAGCAGGTGCGTGTCCGCGCCGAGCCGTTCGCGCAGTCTTTCCTCCAGGCGTTGCAGACGCTCGGGCAGTTCGGAGGTGCTGCCGGCGGGCGGACCGGCGTCCGCGCTCATCGGCACCAGGCGGATGCCGAGCATCGGGCCCAACGCGTCGGCGAAGGCCGCGCGCTTGTCCGGCTGCAACGCGCGCAGTCCCGAGGCCACGCCGACGATGTTGTTGGTGCCCAGGCGCAGCACCGACTGGCTGTACTGTTCGATGACGAACTGGCGGAACACCAGCTGGGTCGCCACCTGGGTGATCGCCACCGTGACGATGAGGACCAGCACCGTCCTGCCGAGCAGGGTGCGCGGCAACAGCGAGCGCATCACGTGCGCGGTGCGTCAGTCGGCATCCGGGACGAACACGTAGCCGAATCCCCATACCGTCTGGATATGCCTGGGATGCGAGGAATCGGTCTCGATCAGGCGACGCAGCCGCGAGACCTGCACGTCGATGCTGCGGTCGAAGATTTCGTGCTCGCGCCCGCGCGCCATGTCCATCAGGCGCTCGCGCGACAGCGGCTCGCGCGGATGGGTGCACAGTGCCTTGAGCAGCGCGAACTCGCCGCTGGTCAACGGCACCGGTTCGCCGGCGCGGCTCAGCGCACGCGTCGAAAGATTGAGCACGAAGTGGCCGAAATGCACCTCCTGCGACGGATCGAGGCCGGGCGCTGCGGGCACCGGCGGTGGCGGCTGGCGGCGCATCACCGCATTGATGCGCGCCACCAGTTCGCGCGGATTGAAGGGTTTGGCCAGGTAGTCGTCGGCGCCCATCTCGAGGCCGACGATGCGATCGACCTCGTCGCCCTTGGCCGTGAGCATGATGATCGGGATGCGGTTGTCGCCGGCACGCAGGCGACGGCAGATGGTCAGGCCGTCCTCGCCAGGCAGCATCAGGTCGAGCACCACCAGGTCGAACGGATCCCGCGCCAGCGCTCGATCCATGAACGTCGCATCCGGCGCCACATCGACCGTGAAGCCCTGTTCCGACAGATAGCGCCGCAGCAGTTCGCGCAGGCGCATGTCGTCATCGACCACGAGTACGCGCACCTTGCGTCGGGCCGTCGTACCTTCGGTCGGTTTTTCCTTCGTTTCACCCATTCGGCTATCCTAGAGCCCGTTGCCTGAGATGACTTTGGCATTTTGTAACAGCCTATTGCCCTGACCGGAGCCCGATGTCCCCGTCACCCGCCTTGCTGCCGCACCTGCTGCGGCTGGTTTCGCCGTTCACCTTCGTGTTGCTGTGCGCCTGCGCGCACGTCGCACCGGAAGGTCCCCTGAATGCCTCATCGGACGGACCGCGCGCCATGGTCGCACGGTTGCGCAGCCAGGCGATGCCGGCGCGCCTGCTGGTGGCGGGCGACATCGGCGAATGCAATGCCGAACGCAAGCCGCGCGATCCGGCGCGCGCCACCGGTGCGCTGCTCGACGACCGGCCGGGTCTGGTGCTGGCCGCCGGCGATCTGGCCTACCCTGACGGTCAGCCAGCGGATTTTGCCGACTGCTTCGACCCGGCCTGGGGCATGGTGCGTGCGCGCCTGCTGCCGGCGCCGGGAAATCACGAGTACCACACCAAGGAGGCCAGCGGCTACTTCCGCTATTTCGGCCAGCAGGCCGGAACCCCCGGCGCTGGCTGGTACAGCGTGGACTTTGCCGGCTGGCACATCATTGCGCTCAACAGCAACCTGCCGCTCGATGCCGCTTCGGTCCAGATCGACTGGCTGCGCCGCGATCTCGCCGCGCGCCCGCGTGGTTGCCTGCTGGCGTTCTGGCACCATCCGCGCTTCAGCAGCGGCGAACACGGCGACAATGCCTTCATCGAACCGGCGTGGCGCATGCTGACGGCGGCCGGAGCGGACATCGTGGTGAACGGTCACGACCATGAGTACGAGCGTTTCGCACCGCAGGATGCCGACGGCCATGCTGGTGCCGCCGGCATCCGCGAGTTCGTGGTGGGGACCGGTGGTGCCGGGCTCACGCGCTTCGCGCAGGTGCGTGCCAACAGCGAGGTGCGCAACGGCAACACCTACGGCATCCTCGAGATCAACCTGGGCGCCAGCAGCTACGACTGGCGCTTCCTGGGAACCGATCGCGCCGAGTTCGAGGACCGCGGCAGCGGCCAGTGCCACCAGGCGGGAGCCTGACGGCGATGGCCAGCGCATCCAGCCTCCAGGGCCAGGTGCCGGCGCGGCCGGTGCGCCTGCTGGCAATCGAAAGTGCCACCGCCCAGTGCTCCGCCGCGCTGCTGCTGGACGGACAGTGGGTGCAGCAGGTGGCGCCTGTCGGTGCGCGCAATTCCGAAGTGCTGCTGCCGATGGTGCAGTCGCTGCTGGCCGGCGCCGGGGTGACGCTGGGCAGCCTGGATGCGATCGCCTTCGGTGCCGGCCCTGGCGCCTTCACCGGACTGCGCGTGGCGTGCGGTGTCGCACAGGGGCTGGCGCTTGGCAGCGGCCTGCCGGTGATCCCGGTCGGCACGCTCGAAGTCGTGGCCGAAACCTTCCTGCCGTGGGCGGGACCCGGCGCAGCGCCGGAGCGGGTGCTGGCAGGCCTCGATGCACGCATGCAGGAAGCCTACTGGGCCGAACTGACACGCCGCGGGAATGGCGACTGGCAGGTCGAAATGGGCCCGCTGCTCGCCGCTCCGCAAGGGCTGCCGTTGCCGCCAGGGCAGGGCTGGATTGGCGTGGGGGATGCTTTTGCGGTCTTCGCCGAGGCCTTGCAGCAACGCCTTGGCGCCTGCTGCAGCAGTGCGCCGGAACACGCCGGCCTGCCCGATGCGGCAGCGCTGGCGCGGCTGGCGGCGCTGCGCTGGTTCGACGGTGCTGCCATCGATCCCGGGCAGGCGCAGCCGCTGTATGTGCGTGACAAGGTGGCGCTGACTTCGCGCGAACGTGGGGGCGCATGACGTGAGCCGCCCCCAGTCCAACTGCGCAGCCGCCGAGATGGTGATGATCAGCGACGCGGATCTCGACGCCGTCAGTGCCATCGAACAGCGTGCCTATGAATTTCCCTGGACCACCGGCAATCTGCGCGACTCGATGCAGGCCGGGCATGTGTTCGCCGGTTTGCGCCAGTCCGGACGCCTGCTTGCCTACGCGGTCCTGATGCCGGTGCTCGACGAGGCTCATCTGCTCAATCTGACGGTCGCGCCGGAGGACCAAGGGCAGGGCTGGGGCGGTGAGATGCTGCGCGTGGCGATGGCGCTTGCCGTCAGCCGGATGGGGATGCGCTCGATGCTGCTCGAAGTGCGGCCGAGCAATACCGCCGGGCTGGCGCTGTACCGGCGTCATGGCTTCCTGCAGATCGGACGGCGGCGCGCCTACTATCCCGCCCGGGATGGCCGCGAGGATGCCCTGGTGCTGCAGCGGAGCCTGCCGTGAAGCCGGGCTCGGCGCGCTGGTGGCGCGAACTCGGACTCGAGGCCCCGGCGGCGCCAGGCTTCACGCCGGCTGCTGCCGAAGCCCTGCCGCCGCCCGGCTTCACGCCGGCTGCCGCCGAAGCCCTGCCGCCGCGCGATGCGCCGGCGTCGGGTGGTGTGCCCGTTGATGCGGCCCGGCAGGCCGGCATCGCCGCGCTGCCTTGGGAGGCGCTGCCAGTTGCGATCGAGGATTGCCAGGCCTGCGCCTTGCGCCAGGGACGTCGACGCTCAGTGCCGGGCATCGGCGGTCCCGGCGCGCGCTGGATGTTTGTCGGCGAAGGCCCGGGCGCGGAAGAGGATCTGCGTGGCGAGCCTTTTGTCGGTGCTGCCGGCCAGCTGCTCGACAGCATGCTGGCGGCCCTGGGCCTGCAGCGCGGCAGCGATGCCTGCATCGCGAATGTGGTGAAGTGCCGGCCGCCGGCAAACCGCACGCCGGAGCCGGCCGAGTGTGCGGCCTGCCTGCCGTTCCTGGAGCGCCAGATCGCGCTGGTACAGCCCAGGATTCTGGTGGCCCTGGGCCGGGTGGCGGCACAGACCCTGCTGGGCAGCACGGTCAACGTGGGCAGCCTGCGCGGACGCGTGCACGACTATCAGGGCATTCCGCTGGTGGTGACCTACCACCCGGCCTATCTGCTGCGCAACCAGGCGGAAAAGGCACGCGCCTGGGTGGACCTGTGCCTGGCGCAGCGTGCACTGGCCGCCGCTGGCGCCGTCAGCGGTCAGGCGTAAGGCGTATTGCGGTAGCGGCGCCAGAGCAGCGCCATCAGGCCGCTGATGAAGGCGCCGAGCAGCACCACCGAAGCCCACAGCGCGGCCTCGTCCGAGCCGAAGCTGCGGCCGATCAGATGCTGTACACCGACGCCGGCCAGCAGGGAATGGATTGGATCCTGCGCGCGCAGGATGCCGGCGTAGGCGCCCAGCATCAGCAGGATGCTCAGGTTCTCATTGAAATTCTGCACCGCAATGCTGTGACCGGCGCCCATCAGCAGGTGACCACGATGCTGCAACAGGGCATTCATCGGCACCACGAAAAAGCCGCTGGCGGCGCCGGCAAGCAGCAGCAGGGCGATCGCAGGATGGCGATCATGCACCACCAGCATGGCGAGGATGATCGCGCCCATGGCAATGCCCACCGGCAGCACGCTGAGCGATTTCTCGAGCTTGACCAGGCGCGCCGCAAACACGGCGCCGACGGCAATGCCAAGCGCTGACCACGCCGTCATCTGGGTGGCTTCCTCCAGGCCGAGATCGAGGTTCTGGTCGGCCCAGTCGAGTACCAGCAAGCGGATGGTGGCACCGACCCCCCAGAACAGCGTGGTCACCGCGAGCGAGACCTTGCCCAGGGGATCGCGCCACAGACGTACCAGGCAGGTGAAGAAGTCGCGCAGCAGGAACCAGGGGGTGCGGCGCGCCGGCGCATGGTCGATGGCGACGCGCGGAATGTAGAGATTGACGAAGGCCGCCGCCAGGTAAAGCAGGGTCATCACCAGCAGCGCCAGACGCGCCGGCGACAGGTCCAGACCGGTCAGATGCAGCAGATTCTGGTGGACAGCCAGCAGGTCGGGATTGTCGGTGCTGAGCAGCTTGCCGCCGATCACCGCGCCCAGGATGATCGACAGCACGGTCAGACCCTCCATCCAGCTGTTTGCCAGCACCAGCTGCGAGGGTGGCAGGTATTCGGTCAGGATGCCGTACTTGGCAGGCGAATAGGCGGCCGCGCCCAGGCCGACCACGGCGTACGACAGCATCGGGTGCACGCCGGCCAACATGGCCAGGCAGCCGCACAGCTTGATGGCGTTGCTGATCAGCATCACGCGGCCCTTGGGCAGCGCGTCCGAGAAAGCGCCGACAAAGGGCGCCAGCAGGATGTAGGACACCACGAAGAACTGCTGCAGGATCGGCGTGAATTCCGGCGGCGCGTCGAGCTCGCCAAGCAGCGCAATGGCCGCGAACAGCAGCGCGTTGTCCGCAAGTGCCGACAGGAACTGCGCCAGCAGAATGATGTAGAAGCCGAGGGTCATCAGGCGGGACGCAGAAGAGCGCTGGCCTCAGTTCAACCGAAAGCTGCGCGCGGGGCGCGCGGGATGAAATGCAGCAGGTACAAGACGGATATCCGGATCATCAGCAATCCTGGCGTTATAGCACGAAAACCCTGATCGTCCGAACATCGGGGGCGCGATATGATGCGGCAGACCCAGCCCTGCAAACCTTAAGCCGTGGAGCCCAGGCGCGCGCATGAGCCAGTTTTTTCCCGGATTCGCGCGTGCGCGTTTTCAAACCAGCGGTGCCGAGATCAACGCCAGGATCAGCGGCGACGGCCCGGCGCTGCTGATGCTGCACGGCTACCCGCAGAGCCATGTGATGTGGCACCGTCTGGCGCCGGTGCTGGCGCGCGACTTCACCGTGGTGGCGTGCGACCTGCGCGGCTATGGCGACAGTTCGCGTCCGCCCGCCGGTGCGCACTGCGCCAACTACGCCAAGCGCGCGATGGCACAGGACCAGGTGGAGGTGATGGCGGCGCTGGGCTTCGACCGCTTCATGGTGGTCGGACACGACCGCGGCGGGCGCGTCGCGCACCGCATGGCGCTGGACTTTCCCGAACGCGTCGAACGGCTGGCGGTGCTCGACATCGTGCCGACCCTGGATGTGTTCGAAGGCGTCGACCAGGAAACGGCCATGCGCTACTTCCACTGGTTCTTCCTGGCGCAGCCGCGGCCGCTGCCCGAACGCATGATCGGCGCCGATCCCGAACAGTGGCTGCGCGGACGGCTGGCCGCCTGGTCGCGCACGCGGCGTGCCTTCCATCCGGCAGCGGTGGCGGAGTACCTGCGCTGCTTCAGCAAGCCCGAGGTGATCCGCGCCACCTGCGACGACTATCGCGCAGCCGCAGGCATCGACCTGGAGCACGATCGCGCCGATGCGCGCCGGCTGTTCCAGCCCCTGCTGGTGCTGTGGGGCACGCTCGGTTTCGTCGGCGCCCGCTACGACGTGCTCGCCGAATGGCGCAAGCGCGCCGAGCAGGTGAGCGGACAGGGGCTGGCGTGCGGCCATTTCCTGCCCGAGGAGCAGCCGCGTGCCACCTGCGACCTGCTCACCGAGTTCTTTTCGGCTAGAGAACTTCCGACGCGTGTTCCGCCAGACGCGAGCGCTCGCCCCGCTGAAGCGTGATGTGCCCGCTGTGCGCCCAGTCCTTGAAGCGGTCGACCACGTAGGTGAGGCCTGAACTGCCCTCGGTGAGGTAGGGCGTGTCGATCTGGGCGATATTGCCCAGACACACCACCTTGGTGCCCGGGCCGGCGCGCGTGATCAGCGTCTTCATCTGCTTGGGCGTCAGGTTCTGCGCTTCGTCGATGATCAGGTACTTGCTGAGAAAGGTGCGGCCGCGCATGAAGTTCAGGCTCTTGATCTTGATGCGGCTGCGGATGAGGTCGCGGGTAGCCGCACGACCCCAGTCGCCGGCTTCGTCGTCGCTGCGGTTGAGCACGTCCAGGTTGTCCTCGAGGGCGCCCATCCACGGCGTCATCTTCTCCTCTTCGGTGCCCGGCAGGAAGCCGATGTCCTCGCCGACCGGGACGGTGACCCGGGTCATGATGATTTCGTTGTAGACCTTGTGTTCGAGCGTCTGCATGAGCCCGGCTGCCAGCGTGAGCAGGGTCTTGCCGGTCCCTGCCTGGCCGAGCAGGGTGACGAAGTCGAGCTCGGGATTCATCAGCAGATTGAGTGCGAAGTTCTGTTCGCGATTGGCCGCCGTGATGCCCCAGGTGTTGTTGCGCTGGGAGGTGTAGTCCTTGAGGGTCTGCAGCACCGCGCTGTCGCCGTCGCGCGAGCGCACCTGCGCGAAGAAGGGGCGATCGCCTTCCTGCCACACGAATTCATTGACCAGCAGGCTGGTGCACAGCGGTCCTTCGATGCGGTACAGGGTGCGCCCCTGTTCCTGCCAGGATTCGATGTTGCCGCCATGCTGGTCCCAGAACTCGGGGGTGAGCTCGCGCGCGCCGGTGTAGAGCAGGTCGCTGTCCTCGAGCACCTTGTCGGTGGTGTAGTCCTCGGCCAGGATCCCCAGGGCATGCGCCTTGATGCGCATGTTGATGTCCTTGCTGACCAGGATCACCGGCCGCGGCAGGTGACGCCGCTGCAGTGCCAGGGCGACGCCGATGATCTGGTTGTCGGGCTTGAGCCCGGCCAGCGTCGCCGGCACATCGGCACCCAGCGCCTCGGTCTGCAGGAACAGGTTGCCGCGCGCCTGGCGCTGGCCGGTGATCGCCAGCGGCAGGCCCTGGCTCATGTCGGCCTCGGGCTGGCTCACCAGTTCGTCCAGGAAGCGGCTGACCTGGCGCGCATTGCGCGCGACTTCGGTCATGCCCTTCTTGTTGTTGTCGAGTTCCTCCAGGACCACCATGGGCACGTAGACATCGTGTTCCTGGAACTGGAACAGGCTGGTCGGATCGTGCATCAGCACATTGGTGTCGAGGACGAACAGTTTGTTGCTGAGCGGGGCTTTGCGCGGCATGGAGGCCTGGGTCCTGGGAGGAGGCGGGGAATGGGGCGGGCGGATCAGGCGAGCGCGCCCAGGGCGTCGAGCACGACCTGCGCATGGCCCGGCACCTTGACGCCACGCCATTCGCCACGGACCACGCCCAGGCTGTCGATCAGGAAAGTGCTGCGCTCGATACCGCGCACCTGGCGGCCGTACATGTTCTTCAACTTCATGACGCCGAACAGTTGGCAGGCGGTCTCGTCCGGGTCGCTGAGGAGCTCGAAGGGGAAGCCGTACCTGGACTTGAAGCGCTCGTGTGCGGCCACGCTGTCGCGCGAGATGCCGAAGATGCTGCAGCGCCGTGCGGCGAACTCCGGCTGCAATGCCGCGAACTGCCGGCCTTCATCGGTGCAGCCCGGAGTTTCATCCTTGGGGTAGAAATACAGCACCAGTGGCGCACCACGCATGGCGGACAGGCGGAAGCGCTGGCCGCCGGTGGCATCGAGTTCAAAATCGCTGGCGGTCTGGTCGAGCGTCATGGTCATCCTTTGGCGGCAAGCGCCGCCGGCGGGTGGACAGGGCCTTGCACGGCCAGTGTCCCGGAGCGTCCGGGTACGCTGCCCTGCAGGAATTGGTGTTTTGGCAGATCCCGGCTGCCCAGCGCCTGGGCCAGTTCGCCCAGCGACACCAGTCGCCAGCCCTGGGCCTGCCAGCCGTCGAGCAGGGTCTCGAAAACCGGCAGCAGCTTCATCCCTTCGAGTTCGGCGTGCAGCGTGAACACATGGCCGGTCGGGGGCGCCGCCTGGGTCAGGCCGAGCAGGTGGCGCGCCACGTTGGCGCTGGTCAGGCCGTCGAGGCCGATCAGTTCATCCAGGGTCGGCAGTGTGGTCGGCAACTGCACGCACGACAGCGCCTCGCCGCGCACCACCGGCAGGAAGGGCTGCTGGCCGCGGCAGTCGGAGGCGTAGCGGATGCCGGCATCCTGCAGCCAGCGCAGCGCGTGCGCGTTCATCTGCCAGCCGGCGGCGCCGTGGGTGGGGGCGGCGCGACCGAAGATCTCGGTGAAGCGGCGCGCGGCAGCGTCCATCTCGTGGCGGGTCCAGGCCTC
>JAGWIJ010000183.1 GCA_028873535.1 Pseudomonadota bacterium | reverse complement strand
GCGCATGACACAGCCCCATTTCGCCAACGCGCGCAGCGTGCGCAATGCGCTGGATCGCGCACGCCTGCGTCAGGCCAGCCGCCTGTTCGACGACCGCGAGCGCCTGCTCGACGCCGAACTGCTGAGTACCCTCGACGCTGCCGATATCCTGGCCAGCCGCGTGTTCAGACCTGTTTCCCGATAGCTCACCAGGAACCCTCCCATGCCATTCTCACAAGGCCGTACCCTGACGCGCTACCTGATCGAGGAGCGGCGCCGCTTCCCTGAAGCCAGCGGCGACCTGAATGCGCTGCTGCTGGATGTCTCGATCGCCTGCAAGACGATCGCGCGCATCGTGTCCTTCGGACAGCTGTCGGATACCTTCGGGCCCGCCGCCAAGCCGGACATGGGTGGGAGCCTCAACGTGCAGGGCGAGGTGCAGAAGCCGCTCGATGTGCTCACCAACGAGATCTTCATCCAGGTGAGCGAGTGGAACGGGCATCTGGCCGGCATGGCGTCGGAGGAGATGGAAGCGCCGCGCCAGATCGGGCCCAACTTCAAGCGTGGCAAGTACCTGCTGGTGTTCGACCCGCTCGACGGTTCCAGCAATATCGACGTCAACGTCTCGGTCGGCAGCATCTTCTCGATCCTGCGCGCACCGCAGGATGTGATCGACAGTGGCCGCGATGTCACTGCGGCGGACTTCCTGCAGGCCGGCACGCGCCAGGTGGCAGCGGGCTACGCCATCTACGGGCCCGCCACCATGCTGGTGCTGACGGTGGGCAACGGCGTGGTCGGTTTCACGCTCAACCACAACGTGGGCGAGTTCGTGCTGACTCATGCCAACATCCGCGTGCCCGAGGACACCCAGGAATTCGCCATCAACAGTTCCAACAGCCGCTTCTGGGAGCCGCCGGTCAAACGCTCTGTCGACGAATGCCTGGCCGGCCAGGCGGGGGTGCGCGGCAAGGATTTCAACATGCGCTGGATCGCCAGCATGGTGGCCGAGGCGCACCGCATCCTGATGCGTGGCGGGGTGTTCCTGTACCCGCGCGACATGCGCGACCCGGCGCGGCCGGGGCGGCTGCGCCTGCTCTACGAGGCCAATCCGATCGCCTTCCTGATGGAGCAGGCCGGTGGTGGCGCCAGTACCGGCCGCCAGGCCATGCTGGGCGTGGAACCCACCAGCCTGCATCAGCGCATCGGGCTGATCTTCGGTTCGCGCAAGGAGGTGGAGCGCATCGAACGCTACCACCAGGACACGGCACCGGTGGCCGCCGAGTCGCCGCTGTTCGGCAGTCGCGGCCTGTTCCGCTGAACGCACCGGCCGCCGTCCCCTTCCGCATTGCCCAGCCAGGAAACGCGCCATGTCACACCTCCATCCCATCATCTCGATCACCGGGTCCTCCGGGGCCGGAACGACTTCGGTACGCCGCACCTTCGAATCGATCTTCCGCCGCGAAGGTGTGCGTTCGATCAGCATCGAAGGCGACAGCTTCCACCGCTATGACCGCAAGGAGATGAAGCTGCGTCAGGCCGAGGCCGAGCAGGCCGGCAACTTCAACTTCAGCCATTTCGGACCCGAGACCAACCTGTTCGCCGACCTCGAGGCGCTGTTCCGCAGCTACGCCGGGAACGGCAGCGGGCGCATGCGGCGCTACCTGCACGATGCCGAAGAAGCCGCTGCCTATCAGCAGGAACCCGGCACCTTCACGCCCTGGCTGGACGTGCCGCCCGACACCGACCTGCTGTTCTACGAGGGTCTGCACGGTGCGGTGGTGACCGATGAACTGGACATCGCGCGTCATGCCGACCTGCTGATCGGCGTGGTGCCGGTGATCAACCTGGAATGGATCCAGAAGCTGTGGCGCGACAAGAAGCAGCGCGGCTATTCCACCGAGGCGGTGACCGACACCATCCTGCGCCGCATGCCGGACTATGTGAACTACATCTGCCCGCAGTTCACCCATACCCATGTGAACTTCCAGCGCGTGCCCTGCGTGGACACCTCCAATCCCTTCGTGATGCGCGAGATCCCGCCGGCCGACGAGAGCATGGTGGTGATCCGCTTCGCGACGCCCAAGGGCATCGACTTCCCCTATCTGCTGAGCATGGTGAACGGCTCCTTCATGTCGCGCGCCAACACCATCGTGGTGCCTGGCGGCAAGATGGAGCTCGCGATGCAGCTGATTTTCACGCCTTTCATCTGGCGCATGATGGAACGCCGCCAACGCGCGCTTGCCGCGCTCTGACATCTTTTCCCGACGAGGTCGACGATGGGTTCGAGTTCACAGGTGCGCGTGCTGCGCGAAAGCAGTGGCGGCAAGGACGCGCTCGCCAATGCCCTGCGTGCGCTGGCGATGGATGGGGTGCAGCAGGCCAATTCCGGCCACCCCGGGGCGCCACTGGGCATGGCCGAGATGGCGGTTGCATTGTGGCATCACCATCTGCGCCACAATCCCGCCAACCCGGACTGGCCGGGACGCGACCGTTTCGTGCTGTCCAACGGCCATGCCTCGATGCTGCTCTATGCGCTGCTGCACCTGTCGGGCTATGCGCTGCCGATGGATGAGCTGCGCCGCTTCCGCCAGCTGCACAGCCGCACGCCGGGCCATCCGGAACGCGGTCTGACGCCCGGCGTGGAGACCACCACGGGACCACTCGGGCAGGGCCTGGCCAATGCGGTCGGCATGGCGCTGGCCGAGAAGCTGCTGGCGGACCAGTTCAACCGCCCCGGTCACGAGGTGGTCGATCACCGCACCTATGTATTCCTGGGCGACGGTTGCCTGATGGAAGGCATCAGCCACGAGGCGATCGGCCTGGCCGGCGCCTGGCAGCTCGACAAGCTGGTGGCGCTCTACGACGACAACGGCATCTCGATCGATGGCGATGTGCGCGGCTGGTTCATCGATGACACGGCCGCGCGCTTTCGTGCCTGCGGCTGGAACGTGATCGGTCCGATCGACGGGCAGGATGTCGATGCCGTGCGCCTGGCCATCGACGAGGCGCGGGTCCACTGTGACAGGCCCAGCCTGGTCATCTGCCGCACCACCATCGGTGCCGGCTCGCCCGGACGCGCCGGCACTGCGAAGTCGCATGGTGAGCCCTTGGGTGTCGACGAGATCGCGGCAACGCGTGCACAGATCGGCTGGCCGCATGCACCCTTCCAGAACCCGCCCGAGCTGCGCGCACGCTGGGACGCGCGCGCGGCCGGTGCCGTGGCCGAGGCCGGCTGGCGGGCGCGCATGGCCAGTTATCGTGCGGCGCATCCCCAGCTTGCGGCGGAACTGGAACGCCGGCTGGCGGGCAGGCTGCCGGCGGAGTTCGACGCGCTGCGTGCCGGGCTGCTCGACAAGATCCTCGCTGCCGGTGAGAACGTCGCGTCGCGCAAGGCTTCGCAACAG
>JAGWIJ010000072.1 GCA_028873535.1 Pseudomonadota bacterium | reverse complement strand
CGACCGCGCCGCCGGACACCGGCCCTGCTTCGCCGTGGCCACCATCGGCAGCACTTCACGCAATGCCGTCGATCCGGTCGCAGCCATCGCAGCACTTTGCCGCGAGGCAGGCGTCTGGCTGCACGTCGACGCGGCCATGGCCGGCAGCGCCGCACTGTGCCCGGAGCTGCGCCATCATTTCGCCGGACTCGAACTGGCCGACAGCTACTGCTTCAATCCGCACAAGTGGCTGTTCACCAATTTCGACTGCGACGCCTTTTTCGTGGCCGACCGCGCGGCGCTGACGTCAGCGCTGTCAGTCACGCCGGAATACCTGCGCAATCCTGCCAGCGAACAGGGCGGCGTCATCGACTACCGCGACTGGCAGGTGCCGCTGGGTCGCCGCTTCCGCGCGCTCAAGCTGTGGTTCGTGCTGCGCTGGTATGGCGCCGAGGGCCTGCGCGACCACCTGCGCCGCCACATGGCGTGGGCGCGCGAGTTCGCTGACCGCGTCGATCAGGACGCCGACTTCGAGCGTCTGGCAGCCGTCCCGTTCAGCCTGGTGTGCTTCCGCCATCGCGCCGGCGACGCCTTCAATGCCCGTCTGCTGGCTGCGCTCAACGACAGCGGTGCGCTGCTGCTCAGCCACACGGTGATCGACGGCCGCTACGCGCTGCGCCTGTCGGTGGGCGCGACGCACACCGAGCGGCGGCACGTCGAGCAGGCCTGGACGCGCATCCGCGCCACCGCCACCGCGCTCGCGGCCCAGCCGGCGCCCGCCGGCAACGGCGCGCCTGGCAGTGGCGACGCGCCTAACGGTGGCGACTGACCTGCCAGCGCAGGGTCAGCGCATCCTCCTGGTAGTTGAACCAGGTCAGGCAATAGCGCGCGGCGAGCGTGGCCGTCAGCTCGCCCTCCTCGTGCCGCACTTCGTCCCTGCGCCACAGGGAGCGCCCCTCCTCGCCACGGTGGAAGTGGGCGGTGAACACCAGCGCGGCACTGGCATCGAAGCGGTAGTGCAGTACCTCGCCGGCCGCGAGCTCGCGGCACAGCTCACGGTCCTGTTCAGCGCGCAGCAGCAGACTGCCTTCGTCGGCCAGCGGCGCCAGTTCGGCGGCAGGGCTCGCCAGCGGCAGCAGGCACAGGCACAGGCACAGCAGCCAGCGCCCCATCTACGGCAGTTCCACGCTGTCTTCGCCGGACAGGCCCTGCGAGTCGCGCCAGCGCAGCCTGAGCGTGGCGCCGGCGACGGCGGACTCGAGTTCGAATTCCAGGAAGGGATTGCGCGCCACCGCCGTTCCCCAGTCGGCGGCAAGCACGCGCGTGTCGTCGACCCAGGCCTCGACCTGCCGGATGAACCAGGCCGGCACGATGTGCCCATCGGCATCCTTGGCGAGCCCGGTATCCATCGGATGCGCGATCAGCAGCTTGACCGTCACGCGGCCCTCGGCGCGCTTCACGCGCAGGCGCATCGGATGCTGCGTGTCAGCCACCGCAACCTCCCTGCGTCACCTTGGCCAGCCGGCGCGCCGCATGCACGCCGGCGTCGGTGCGCGCCAGCGCGAGCACAGTGGTGGTGCCGGCGAGCTTGATGCGCGTCGCCACCGCGGGCACCAGCCCCGGTCCGAACTCGAAACACGCCGCCAGGGTATTGGGATTGTCGAGCGCCAGCAGCGCGATGCTGCGCGTGCCTGGCAGGCGGCTGCGCACGCGCACCGGGACCACGGCTCCGCTTTCGTTGATCTCGGGCACTTCGAGCTCGAGGCGCACGTCCTCGTGCAGCGGTCCCGGCCAACCCAGCGCCGCCAGCACGGCGGCCTCGCCCTTGGCGGAAAACGCCGCGCCGTCCCAGTCGCGCGCCCAGCCTGGCAAGGCCGCGCGCGCCCATGGCGCGAGCCAGGCCAGGGTGGCAAGCGGCACGCCACGCATCAGCAGCGACAGCCAGCGGCGGCGCGCCATCGAGCGCGGCGGGTATGGGACAGGACGGCGGTTCACATCAGCAGTATCGCCGCAGCACCGCATGGACGCCAGTCCCGTCCGGCTTCAATACACCGAAGGCACGTAAAGCTCGCGCGGAATGGGGCCGCGCAGGTAGTCCGGGTTGTGCACGCGCTCGGGCAGCACCACCGGCGGATGCTCGACATCGGTGTAGGCGACCTGGGTCAGCAGGTGATGGATGCAATTCAGGCGCGCGCGCTTCTTGTCCACCGCCTCGACCAGCCACCATGGCGCTTCGGCGATATGGGTGCGTTCCAGCATGGTCTCCTTGGCCTTGGTGTAGTCCTCCCAGCGGCGGCGCGACTCCAGGTCCATGGGCGACAGCTTCCATTGCTTGAGCGGATCGCGGATGCGCATGGTGAACCGCAGGTGCTGTTCGTCGTCGGTGATCGAGAACCAGTACTTGACCAGCACGATGCCCGAACGCACCAGCATCTTCTCGAACTCGGGCACGGTGCGGAAGAACTCCTCGTACTCGTGGTCATTGCAGAATCCCATCACGCGCTCGACGCCGGCACGGTTGTACCAGCTGCGGTCGAACAGCACCATTTCCCCGGCAGCCGGGAGGTGCGGCACGTAGCGCTGGAAATACCACTGGCTGCGCTCCCTGGGGCTCGGCGCGGTCAGCGCGACAACCCGGCACACGCGCGGATTGAGACGCTGGGTGATGCGCTTGATCACGCCGCCCTTGCCGGCGGCGTCGCGTCCTTCGAACAGCACCACGATCTTGAGCCCCTGGTGCACCACCCAGTCCTGCAACCGGATCAGTTCGCGCTGCAGGCGGAACAGCTCGCGGAAGTACAGGCTGCGTTCCATCGATCCGTCCGCGCCGGCGCCGCCGACGCCGCTGATCAACTCGGCCAGGCGGTCGTCGTCCAGTTCGAGTTCGAGTTCCTCGTCCAGGCTGTCAGCGAGTTCGGCATCGATGCGCCGCTGCAGAGGGGTGGGGGATTCGGGAGTGGCCATGCGGACGCCTCGGGCATTGGGGTGGCGGGCACGGGGGCACCCGCGCGGGTTCGAACGATTATCGACGTGGCGAATGAAGGATTTGTTGCAGCGCTCGATCAGCGCAAGGTGTGCAGCCCGCTGTCGAGATGCGGCAGGGCATTCACGCGGTCGAGGCGTCCGCGACCGTATCCCTCCGCGTCGGCACGCAGTTCGGTGAGGCCGGTATTGAACAGCCGGCCCTGGATGTCCGCGAAGTCGTGCCCCTGATCGGGTCCGGCGCAGGCCGCCAGCACGACGGCCAGTGGTCCGCTGGACGTGAAGGCGAGTGCCGTCTCGCCCGGTGCCAGCCGGCCGAGCAGTTGCCGGATGCCGGACAGGCAGCGCGCCTGGAACGCCGGCCAGGCTTCGGTGTAGTCGGCGGCGTGACGCGGATCCATCCAGCGCCCCAGTGCTGCGCGCCAGGTCGCATCGAAGCGCCGCGCGTAGTCGGGCTGGGCCTTCCAGTCCGCCAGCGCGGCGGGTGGCAGCAGATCGGGCCGCTGGCGGTAGAAGATCTCGCGATGGTCGAATTCGCGCAGGGCCACACATTCGAGCAGGGGCACGCCTGGACAGGCGGCGAGCAGTGGCGCTGCCGTCTGCGCCTGGCGCCGCAGGCCGCCGGTCCAGCACGATCGCGGCGCTGCCTCGGCATCACGCCACCAGTCGGCCAGCGCGCGCGCCTGGCGCTCGCCCAGGGGTGTCAGGCGGTCATAGTCGTCGGCATCGAAGCTGGCCTGGGCATGGCGCACCAGGACCAGCCGGGCACTCACGCGCGCGCCTTGCGCGCCGCGATGTAGTCGCGCAAACCCTGCTGCACCGGAGCGCTGGACAGCAGGCGCAGGAATTCGATCTGCTCGCGCGCCATCGCGGCCTCGGTCTGCGCCGCTTCGGCATCGCGCAGCAGACGCTTGGTGGTGCGCACCGCATCGACCGGCAACAGCGCCAGCGCGTGGGCGCGGTTGCGCGCATGATCCCCGATCGCGCTTTCCGGCACCACTTCACTGATCAGTCCCCATTGGTGCGCGCGCTCGGCGCTCACCGGCTCGCCGATCAGCAGGGCCTCGGCAGCGTGGGCGCGCCCGGCCACGCGCTGCAGCAGCAGGCTGGCCCCGAATTCGGGGCACACGCCCAGCCTGGCGAAGGGGAACTGCAGGCGCGCACGCGGCGTGGCGTAGACCAGGTCGCAGTGCAGCAGCAGCGTGGCACCGATGCCGACCGCCATGCCGTCGACCGCGGTCACCACCGGCAGCGGGCAAGCCGCCAGCGCGCGCATGAACGCGAACACCGGCATGTCGGGTCCCGGATGCTCGACGTCCAGGAAGCTCTCGAGCTCGTTGCCGGCGCAATAGACGCCCGGCTGGCCGAGCAGCAGCACCGCGCGCACGGCCGGGTCTTCGGCCGCGTCCCGGAAGGCCTGAGCCAGGCGCTGGTACATGCCGGCAGACAGGGCATTGCGCTTCTCGGGACGGTTCAGCACCAGGGTCAGCACACCCTCGCTGCAGTGCGCCTGGATCATTTCGCTCATGTCACCCTCATTGCGGTTCCTTGGCGGAATTTTCCGCCAAACCGGATCCTTCGGCCAGTCCTGCCGTGGCCGGCCGCACGCCGAACCAGGCCACGTACAGTGCCGGCAGGAACAGCAGGGTCAGCACGGTGGCTGCCGCCAGCCCGCCCATGATGGCGAGCGCCATCGGTCCCCAGAACACGCTGCGCGTGAGCGGGATCATCGCCAGCATGGCGGCGGCGGCCGTGAGCACCACCGGCCGCGCGCGACGCACCGTGGCTTCGCGCACGGCCAGCCAGGGCGCCGCGCCGGCCGCGATGTCGTGCTCGATCTGGTCGACCAGGATCACCGAGTTGCGCATGATCATGCCGGCCAGCGCGATCACGCCCAGCAGCGCCACGAAGCCGAATGGGGCGTTGAACAGCAGCAGCGCGGGGACCACCCCGATCAGGCCGAGCGGCGCGGTGAAGAGCACCATCAGCATGCGTGCGAAGCCCTGCACCTGCAGCATCAGCAGCGTGAGCATCGCCACGAACATGCCGGGAAAGATGGCGAACAGCGCGCGGTTGGCCTTTTCGCTTTCCTCGATCGCGCCGCCCTGCTCGATCCTGTAGCCGGGCGGCAGGGCCTGCACGATCGGTACCAGCCGCGGCCACAATGCCTGCGTGGCTGCCGGCCCCTGGACGCCATCGCGCACGTCGGCGAGCACCGCCAGCGAGACCAGGCGATCGCGCCGCCACAGCACCGGATCCTCGAAATCGGGCTGCACGCTCGCCACTTGCGACAGCGGCACCGACAGGCCATTGCGTCCGGTCAGCTGCAGATCGCCCAGACGGTCGATCGCCGCGCGCTCGCCGGCATCGGCGCGCAGCACCACGTCGATCAGGTCCTCGCCGCGGCGCGCCTGCGCGACCGTCGCGCCGGACAGTGCCAGCTGCAGCGCCTGGCGCACGTCGGCATCGGACACGCCGAGCTGGCGCGCGCGCGTCTGGTCCACCGCCAGCCTGACGGCGCGCACCTGCTCGTTCCACTGCAGTTCGGGCGGCTGGATCAGCGCGCTGTCCTGGATCGCGGCACGCACCTGCTCGGCAATCGCGCGCACCTTGACGGTGTCCGCTCCCATCACGCGGAACTGCACCGGGTAGCCCACGGGCGGCCCGAATTCCAGGCGCTGGATGCGCGCGCGCACCGCCGGAAACGCCCCTTCGTCCTCGACCAGGTGGATCAGGCGCGCGCGCACGCGCTCGCGCGCCGCGGCGTCGTCGGTCATGAGCACGAACTGGGCATAGGCCGGGTTGGGCAGTTCCTGGTTGAGCGAGAGGTAGAAGCGCGGCGAACCGGCGCCGGCGTAGACGACCGTGTCGCGCACGTCGGGGTCGGCCATCACCACCTTTTCCATGCGCCGCACCTCGGCTTCGGTGGCCTGGAAGGCGCTGCCTTCGCGCAGGCGCAGCTCGACCAGCAGCTCCGGGCGCGACGCGGTCGGAAAGAACTGCTGCTGCACCAGGCCCATGCCGGCGCCGGCCGCAACCAGCAGCAGCAGCGTGGCCAGGATCACCGGCACGCGGCCACGCATCGCGGTCTCGACGACGGCGCGGAAGCGCCGGTAGACGGGACGATCGTAAGGATCGCGATGCTGGCCCTCCAGGCTGGCCGGGAGCAGCCACACGCCCAGCAGCGGCGTGAACAGCACCGCCACCAGCCAGCTCGACAGCAGGGCCGCCCCCACCACCCAGAAGATGCCGCCGGCATACTGCCCTGCCACCGAGCGCGCGAATCCGACCGGCATGAAGCCCGCCACGGTGACCAGCGTGCCGGTCAGCATCGGCCAGGCCGTCGAGGTCCAGGCAAAGCTGGCGGCACGCGCGCGGTCGAAGCCCTGCTCGATCTTCACCACCATCATCTCGACCGCGATGATCGCGTCGTCGACCAGCAGCCCGAGCGCGATGATCAGTGAACCGAGCGAGATGCGGTCGAGATTCCAGCCCATCAGCTGCATGATGATCGCGACGATGCCCAGCACCAGCGGCACCGAGACCGCCACCACCACACCGACCCGCAGGCCCAGCGCCAGCAGCGATACCGCCAGTACGATGGCCAGTGCCTCGAGGAAGCTGCGCTCGAATTCCCACACCGACTCGCGGACCACGCGCGGCTGGTCGGCATACTGCTCGAGCGTGACCCCGACCGGCAGTTCGGCGCGCACGGCCGGCAGCCGTTCCGCCAGCGCGTGTCCGAGTTCGAGGATGTTGCCGTTGGGACTCATGGTGAGGCCGATCGCGATCACCGCATGCCCGTTGCGCCGTACCGTGTAGTCGGCCGGATCCTGCCAGGCCGGACGCACGGTGGCGACGTCCCCCAGACGGAGCACCTGGCCGCCCACGCTGATGGCCAGCCGGCGCAGTTCCTCGGCCGTGTGCAGCGCACCGTCGACACGCAGGTGGATGCGGTCCTCACGCGTGTCGATGCTGCCGGCCGGGATCAGCGCCATGCGCGCGCGCAGCGCGTCGGCCAGCTGCAGCGGGCTGAGACCGAGACCGGCCAGGCGCCGGCTGGAGAACTCGACCAGCAGCTGCTCGGGCTGCGCGCCGAACAGGTCGACCTTGTTGACGCCAGGCACGTCCTGGAAGCGCCGCCGCACCAGCTCCGCCAGCTCGCGCAGTTCAGCCGCGCTGAGTTCATCGGCACGCAGCGCGTAGAGCATCGAATAGACGTCGGCGAACTCGTCGTTGAAGAACGGTCCCTGCACCCCTTCCGGCAATTCGTGGCGGATGTCGCCGACGCGCTTGCGCGCCTGGTACCAGGCCTCGCGCAGCGCCGCGCCGTGCAGCGAACCCTGCATGTTGAGGAACACCGCACCGTAGCCCTGGCGCGCGAAGCTGGCCACGTAGTCGATGCCATCGAGCTGCTGCAGGCGGCGTTCGATACGGTTCAGCACCTGGTCCTGGACCTCGCCCGCGGTCGCGCCCGGCCACGCCAAGGTGATGGTCATGATCGGCGCGTCGAAGTGCGGATCCTCCATCCTGCCGAGCTGGCTGAACGCGGCGCCTCCCCCGATCAGGCTCACCAGCATCAGGAACAGCACCAGCGAGCGGTGTCCCAGTGCCCAGGCCGACAGGTTGAAACGGTTCATGGATGCGCCACCGCCACCGGCTGCAGATCCAGACCGCTGGTGCTGCGCTCGACCGGCACCACCTTCATGCCTTCGTGCAGCTTCTGCACACCGGCAGCCACCACCCGGCTGCCCTCGGGAATCCCGCTGACCTGCACCGCATCCGGCGAATAGCCCAGCACCTGCACGGACTGCTTCACCAGCATGGAGTTGGAGGCGTCGACGCGGTACACGAAGGGCTCGCTGCCGGCCTGCGCCACGGCCGCCGCCGGTACCACCTGCGTCGGGACCGCACTGGCGTCAGCCTTGACCAGGTGCAGATCGACCGCACGCCCGAGCGCGATGGTCCCGGTCAGTGCCGGCGTCAGCGGCGCCGCCAGGCTGAAGCGCGCACGCACCGTACGCGCGGCAGGATTGGCTTGCGGTGCCAGCTCGCGCAGGCGCAGCGCCAGCCGCGGCGCGTCCTGCCCGGGCGGGCTGGCACTGGCGGCCGCGCCGGCCAGCCCGGGCTGCAGGTCGGCTGGCACCTCGGCCACGACTTCGAGCTCGGACGGATCGGCCAGGCTCAGCACGGCCTGGCCCTCGGCAACGCTCAAGCCCGGTTCGAACTGGAGCTGCGAGATCACGCCGGCAAAGGGTGCGCGCAGGCTCGCGTAGCCCTGCCGGCGCGCGGCCAGCTCGACCTGGTGGCGCGCCGCCTCGAGTCGGGCCGCCGCGGCCTCGCAGCGTGCACGCTGGCGTTCCTCCTCGGCGCTGCCCAGCGCGCCTTCGGCGCCCAGCCGGCCGAAGCGTGCCAGATCGCGCTGGGCCTGGGCCAGCTCGGCTTCGGCCGCGCGCTGCTGGTCTTCGGCCAGGCGCGTCGCGAGGGCAAAGTCGGCGGCATCGAGTTCGCCCAGCACGGCCCCTGCCGCCACGTGCTGACCGACCTCGATCCTGCGCGCCAGCACGCGGCCGCCGGTGCGGAAACCGAGCGGGCTTTCGTGACGCGCCACCACGCTTGCTGCCAGCACGCGTTGCTCGCCGTCCTGGCTGGCGGTGGCCAGCACCGTGAGCACCTGCGGCGGCCGGTCAGCAGGCGGCGCGGGTTCGGTGCAGGCCCACAGCAGCACCGGCAACAGCAGCACGGGCGATCGGCGCAGGCGGGAACTCATCGTGATTCCTCCGGTGTGGTGTCAGGCCAGCCGCCCCCCAGGGCGGCATAAAGCCGGACGGCGGCAAGGCCGCGGTCGCGTTCGGCATCGAGCACGGCAGCCTGGGCCAGAAAGGCGGTACGCACCAGGTCGAGCACGCCCAGGGCGTCAGCCTCGCCTTCGCGTTGCAGGATCCGGATGCGATCGAGCGCCGCCAGTGCGCGGTCGCGCGCTTCCAGCAGCGCCAGGCAGCGTTCGCGCTGCCCCTTGAGCTGCGCCAGACTGCTATCGACCTCCTGCACGGCGCGCAGTGCGCTCTGCTCGAATGCCAAGCCGGCCTCGTCGACGCGCGCCGCCTGCAGGTCCTCCAGCGCCTGCAGCCGGCCACCGTCGAGCAGCGGTGCGCTGAAGGCGAGCGCGGCATTGGAATAGCGTGCCGGCGAATAGGGGATGGAATTCAGGGTCAGGCGCTCGCCACCGAACAGCGCCGCAAGGAACAGGCGCGGATAGCGCTCGGCGTGTGCCTGGCGTCGGCGCGCCAGCCCCGCCGTCACGGCGCTTGCCGCTGCCTGCAGGTCCGGACGCCGCAGCAGCAGGTCGGCCGGCTGGCCAACTGGCGGCTTGCCGGGATCGGCCAGCAGGCCGCTGCCCGGCAGCAGCAGTGCCTGCGGATCGTAGGGATCGAATGGCGGCACCGGCACGGCCGCCGGCAAAGGCAAGGCGGCGCCGGGCGCCTGTCCCAGCAGCAGATTGATGCGATCGAGCACGGTGCTGCGATCAGCGGTGAAATCAGGCAGGCGCGCCTGCGCCGCCGCGCGCGCGCTCAGCAGCCGTTCCATGTCCAGGCGCGAGGCGCTGCCTTCGCGCTGACGCGCCTCGAGCAGGCGGGCCGTCAGGTCAAAGGTGGTGACGATGGCGGCAGCGAGCGCGGCGCCACGGTCGATCGCCTGCAGTTGCAGGTACTGGCGTGCCACTTCGTTGGCCACCATCATCTGGGCACCGCGCACGGCCCATTCGCCTTGCACCAGGTCGGCGCGCGCCGCGGCGCTGGCGGCCGCTGCCGCGCCCATCAGGTCGAGCTCCCAGGCCAGGTTGACGTTGAGTTGCGCGGCGCGCGTATCGGGCAGGCCGAACTTGACCTGCGGCGGCAGTCCCGAGCGCTGGTCGGACAAGGCACCACCCAGCGCCAGGTTCGGCGCGCTGCGGCTGTCCACCGCCGGCAGCACGGCACGCGCCTGGGCCACGCGCGCCAGGGCCAGGCGCACGTCGTGGTTGTTGCGCTGGGCCGTGTCGATCAGTTGATCCAGCACCGGATCACGCAGCGCTTCCCACCAGCGCTGCGCAGCTGGCGCCCCGTCCTCGGCCTGGGGATACGCCGGCGGCAGCTGTGGCAGCATCACCGGGGCCGGACCGGGCGTGCTGCAGGCGCTCGCCAGCAGGATCATCACGACCAGACCGGCAGATCTCAAAACATTCACCGCCACTCTCCCCGGGGATATACTGGACCCATTGGTAAGGCGATTCTACAACCCTATACTCATCAGTCAAGTAAAACCTTGAAAGCCGGACACGAGACCACCAGACGCGGCCGTCCGCGCGACCCGGAACGGGTGCGGCGCGTGCTTGAGGCGGCCGCGCAGCAGTTCACCCAGCTGGGTTTCGACCGCACCAGCGTGGAGTCTGTCGCATTGGCCTCGGGCGTGTCCAAGATGACGGTGTACAGCTACTTCCCCAGCAAGGAAGCGCTGTTCGATGCCTGCATCGAGGATCGCTGTTCCGGCCTGTTCGACCTGTTCCTGAATGCCGAACTCGATCCGCGCGATCCGCATGCCGCCTTGCTCAGGGTCGCCACCCTGTTCCTCGCGCTGATGCGCGACGACGAAGTGCTGGCCATGCACCGCATGATGTACGGCAGCGGCGGCGTCCATCCCGAGGTGTGCCGGGCCTTCTGGGACCAGGGCCCGCAGCACTGCATCGATCACCTCGCCAGCTATCTGGCCGCCACGGATGCCGCCGGCACCCTGCGCATCCCCGATTTCCATCGCGCAGCCGATCAGTTCCTGTCGATGTTCCTCGGCGGCAGCCACATCCACTGCCTGCTCGGTCTCGGCAAGCCCGACCCGGCCGAGGATATCCGCATGCTCAAGGCCAATCTCGAGCTGTTCCTGCGCGCCTACGCCGCCTGAACCGGCCAGCGGCGGGCCTGTAACGGCTTTCTGCGTGGGCCGGCGATTTGCCTTTTATTTATATTTTCTGTTAATATTTTTTTTCTACCGAAATTATATCGCCGCACGTCGGCCAGGAGGAATGCCCATGAAACCCAGCCCGAACGACTGGCCGCGCATCACCTCCGGCCTCTACTACCGCGATGCCGCCCGTGCCATCGACTGGCTGTGCCAGGCTTTCGGGTTCGCGGTCCGGCTGCGCGTCGAACGCGACGATGGCAGCATCGCGCACAGCGAACTGGAATACGGCGGAGGCCTGATCATGGTCGGCCAGGAAGAAGCCGCCGACACGCCGCCGCGATTCGGCCGTCGTTGCGTCAGCCCGCTGACCGCTGGCGGCAATACCCAGGGGCTGACGGTCTACGTCGATGACGTCGATGCCCACTGCGCGCGCGCCCGTGCCGCAGGTGCAAGCATCATCGATGAACCGCGCGTGCACGACTATGGCGAGGACCACTGGGCCGACCGCAGCTATGGCGCGCTCGACTGCGATGGCCATGTCTGGTGGTTCTCGCAGCGCCTGCGTTCGCAGCGGTGAACGGCAGCGGCGTCGACAGCACCCTCGCCGCCCTGGCCGACCCGACGCGGCGCGCCGTCATCGACCTGCTGAGCAAGCGTCCGCATCGCGCGGGCGAACTGGCTGGCATGCTCGCCTTGACCCCGCCAGCGCTGAGCCGCCACCTGCGGGTGCTGAAGAAAAGCGGGCTGGTGCGCGACGAGGAGCCCGCCGACGACGCTCGCGTGCGGCTCTACAGGCTGCAACCCGAGGCCTTCGGGCCGCTGCACGACTGGGTGGGTGCGATCAGCGCGCTGTGGACCGGGCAACTCGAAGCCTTCAAGGCGCACGCCGAGCGGCGGGGCCGCCGGTGATCCCCGGCGACCGCGTCCGGGTGACGGTTGCCGTGGCCGTGACGCCTGAAATCGCGTTCGAGATCTTCACCCGCGAGATCGACCTCTGGTGGCGTCGTGGACCGCGCTTCCGCCACTTCACCGGCGACCACGCCCTGATCGCGATCGAGCCCTGCGAGGGCGGACGCGTGTTCGAACAGGCCGGAGCCGACGGCCCCGCGCAGGAGAGCGGTCGCGTGCTGGTCTGGCAACCGCCGGCGCGCCTGGTGTTCCAGTGGCGCATCGCGAATTTCACGCAAGGCGAGCACACCCAGGTCGAGGTGCTGTTCGAAGCGGCAGCCGGCGGCACCGCGGTCACTGTCACCCACAGCGGCTGGGCCGCCATCCGCTCCGACCATCCGGTACGGCACGGCAGACAGGTGACGGAATTCATCGACCAGACCGGCCGCTGGTGGGGGAGTCTGCTCACCAGCTTCCGGGGGTACAACCAGGGCACCCGCTGAGGCGGGGCAGGACTACTGCAGCGTCACCAGCAGGTCCTTGGCCTGCACTGCCGAGCCCGGCCGCACGTGCACCTGGTCGATCACGCCATCGGCCTCGGCGCGCAGCATGGTTTCCATTTTCATGGCCTCGATCGACACCAGGGGATCGCCGGCCTTGACAGCCTGGCCGGCCTTGACCGAGACGGTCACCACGGTGCCGGGCATCGGCGCACCGACCTGCCGCGCATTGCCGGCCTCGGCCTTGGGGTGCGCCGCCGCCACCTTGGCGCCGGCACGCGGCACCTTGACGTCGCGTGGCTGCCCGTTGAGCTCGAAGGACAGGCGCACCATGCCCTCGTCCTCGTGTTCAGCCACGCTGAGCAGCCGGATCACCAGGGTCTTGCCCTGGTCGATGTGTACCGAGGTCTCTTCGCCGATCTTCAGGCCGTTGAAGAATACCGGCGTGGGCAGCCGCGACAGGTCGCCGTAACGGCGCCGGTGTTCGGCGTATTCCTGGAACACCTTGGGATAGAGCAGCGCCGACAGCAGTTCGTGATCGCTGATCGAACGCTCGACGGTCTTTTCGACGTCGGCGCGCGCAAGGTCGAAATCCACCGGCGCCAGCTGCGCACCGGGACGTCCCGCGAGCGGTGCCTGGCCCTTCAGGATCTTGCGCTGCAGGGCGGGCGGGAAGCCGCCAGGCGGCATGCCGATGTCGCCGCGGAACAGCGAGATCACCGAATCCGGGAAGGCGACTTCGCGCGCCGGATCCTCGACATCAGCCGCGCCGAGGTCATTGGCCACCATGTACAGCGCCATGTCGCCCACCACCTTGGAGGTCGGCGTGACCTTGACGATGTCGCCGAACATGCGGTTGACCTCGGCATAGGCGCGCGACACGTCGCTCCAGCGATGCTCCAGGCCCATCGAGCGCGCCTGCTCGCGCAGATTGGTGTACTGGCCGCCCGGCATCTCATGACGATAGACGTCCGAGGTGCCGGCGCGGATGTCGGCTTCGAACGGCGCATAGTGCCGGCGTACCCCCTCCCAATAGTGCGAGGCCTGTTCGAGCGCGTCGCGATCCAGGCTGGCAGCGCGCGGCGTGCCCTCCAGGGCCGCCACGATGCTGCCCAGGTTGGGCTGCGAGGTGAGCCCGCTCATGGCATCGATGGCACCGTCGACGGCATGACAGCCCGCTTCGATGGCGGCCAGGATGCTGGCGCCGCCGAGTCCGCTGGTGTCGTGGGTGTGG
This sequence comes from Pseudomonadota bacterium, assembly GCA_028873535.1. Classification (GTDB taxonomy): domain Bacteria; phylum Pseudomonadota; class Gammaproteobacteria; order Burkholderiales; family Ferrovaceae; genus CAIVHB01. Next base: position 3,586 of record JAGWIJ010000072.1, on the reverse strand, counting down.
AAGTGCAGCGGCAATCCGACTTCGCTGCGCAGGGCGCGGAACAGCGCATCGGCGGCACGCGGCCGGCAGATGCCCGCCATGTCCTTGATCGCCAGGATGTGGCATCCGGCGCGCTCGAGTTCCTTGGCCATGGTGATGTAGTGCCGCAGCGCGAACTTGGGCCGCGCGGTGTCGAAGATGTCGCCCGAGTAGCAGATCGCACCTTCGCACAGGGCCCCGGTCTCCAGCACGGCGTCGATCGCCACGCGCATGTTGTCGAGGGAGTTGAGCGAATCGAACACGCGGAACAGGTCGACGCCGGCACTGGCCGATTCGTGCACGAAGCGGCGCACCACATTGTCCGGGTAGTTGGAGTACCCGACCGCATTGGACGAGCGCAGCAGCATCTGGAACAGCACGTTGGGGATCGCCTGGCGCAGCCCGGTCAGGCGTTCCCACGGGTCCTCCTTGAGGAAGCGCAGTGCCACGTCGAAGGTCGCGCCACCCCAGCATTCCAGCGAGAAGAGCTGCGACAGCTGGCGCGCGTAGAAGGGCGCGATGCGCTGCATGTCGTGGCTGCGCATGCGCGTCGCGAACAGCGACTGGTGGGCGTCACGCATGGTGGTGTCGGTCAGCAGCACTTCGCGCTGCTGCAGCATCCAGTCGCTGAAGCCCCTGGCCCCGAGCGCCTTGAAGCGGTCACGGCTGCCCGGCGGGATCGGCTGGCCCGACGGCAGGCGTGGCACCACCGGCACCGCGACGTGCGCCGGCCGGCTGCGGCCCTGCATTTCCGGATTGCCGTTGACCGTGACCTCGCCGATGAAGCGCAGCAGGCGCGTGGCGCGATCGCGGCGCGCGCGGAACTGGAACAGCTCGGGGGTCTGGTCGATGAAGCGCGTGGTGCACTCGCCCGACTGGAAAGTCGGGTGGTTGATGACGTTCTCCAGGAACGCCAGGTTGGTCGCCACGCCGCGCACGCGGAACTCGCGCAGCGCACGGTCCATGCGCGCGATCGCCTCGCGCGCGGTGGGCGCCCAGGTGGTGACCTTGACCAGCAGCGAATCGAAATACGGCGTGATCACCGCGTTGCCGTAGGCAGTGCCGGCATCCAGGCGCACACCGAAGCCGGCGGCACTGCGGTAGGCCGTCAGCTGCCCGTAGTCGGGATTGAAGTTGTCCTCGGGATCCTCGGTGGTCACGCGGCACTGCAGGGCGTGCCCGTTGAGGCGGATGTCCGCCTGCGCGGGCACACCGCTGGCCTCGTTGCCGATGCGCGCGCCTTCGGTGATGCGGATCTGCGCCTTGACGATGTCGATGCCCGTCACCTGCTCGGTGACCGTATGCTCGACCTGGATGCGCGGATTGACCTCGATGAAATAGTAGCTGCCGGTGTCGGCATCCATCAGGAATTCGACCGTGCCGGCATGGCTGTAGCCCACGGCGCGCGTGAGCGCCAGCGCGCTCTGGCACAGCGACTCGCGCACCGCGCCGTCCAGGTAGGGGGCGGGCGCGCGCTCGACCACCTTCTGGTGACGCCGCTGCACCGAGCAGTCGCGTTCGAACAGGTGCACCAGTCCGCCGTGGCTGTCGCCGAGGATCTGGACCTCCACGTGGCGCGCGCGCCGCACCAGCTTTTCCAGGTAGACCTCGTCGTTGCCGAAAGCGGCCTTGGCCTCGCGCCTGGCCAGTTCCAGTGCTCCGGGCAGGTCCTCCTCGGTCTCGATCACGCGCATGCCGCGCCCGCCGCCACCCCAGCTCGCCTTCAGCATGAGCGGGTAGCCGACCTCGGCGGCCAGCCTGCAGCAGACGTCGAGCGCCTCGGGCAAGGCACCGGTGGCCGGCATCACCGGCACGCCGGCCGCCACTGCGGCAGCGCGCGCCGCCACCTTGTTGCCCAGCGTGCGCATCACCTCGGGCTTCGGCCCGATGAAACGGATGCCGTTGGCGGCGCAGGCTTCGGCGAAGTCGGGATTCTCGGACAGGAAGCCGTAGCCTGGATGGATGGCATCCACCTTGGCATCCAGCGCGATGCGGATGATGTCGTCGATATCGAGGTAGGCGGCAATCGGCTTCTTGCCCTCGCCCACCAGATAGGCCTCATCGGCCTTGAAACGGTGCAGCGCGAAACGGTCCTCGTTCGCGAATATCGCCACCGTGTGGATACCCATTTCCGCAGCGGCGCGCATGATGCGGATCGCGATCTCGGAACGGTTGGCGACAAGCAGGCGACGGATCTGGGTCATGGATTCCTCGTGACAGGGACGGCGGACACCGGGCTAGCCGCAGCCCGCCGGAACGACGCAGAGTATCCCCGAATTCCGGACCGGCGTGGCTGGGCCACACGCAGGCGCGCCGGAAGCAGGGCGTGCTTCCACGCACACGCAAGCAAGAAGGAGACCCGGTCAGACGCGACGACGCGTGAACACTTCCTCGATGTTGTCCTCGAAGAAGCTGCGCTTGCTGACGGCCGCGAGAAAACGCCGGTGAAGCTCCGGCGGGACGCGCTCGTACTGGTACACCGAGCCGTCGGGGAATTCGATCTCGAGCAGCCTGCGCGCCGGATCGTAGCCGACGGCACGCAGGCCCGGCGAGTGGATGCGGGTGCGCTCCACGCGCCTCAGTGCACGATGGTGGTGCCTGGCTTGCCGATCAGGCCCTGATGGCGGAGCTCCAGGCTCATGCGCAGCGCGATGCGGTAGAGCTGCTGCTCGCGCGGCTTGTCGTGTTGGACACAGGCTTCAAGAATCTGGCGATTCAGTTCGACCCAGGACATGGTGTGCTCCCAGCGTTCGAGAAGAGGCCCAACCGCCTCCGTCGATTCCCATGATAGACAAACGGCACGCGAGGTCCAGTGATTTGCGCCACCATTCTCAGGCAGCGCGCGCTGTCACGCTTCAGGAGCCGCCTCTGGCCGCCTGGTCCAGCGCCTCGAGCACCAGTCCCGGGGTGAGCACCTCGGGCAGCAGGCGCGGTGCGCCGCCGCCCTTGGGGTAGACCGCGTAGACCGGTACGGCATTGCGGTGCAGGCTGGCCAGCTCCGCCGTGATTTCCGGGTCGGCATTGGTCCAGTCGGCCTCGAGCGGCACCACGCCCAGCGCATGCATGCGCTGGGCCACCTGCGCGGTACGCAGCGAGGTGCGCTTGTTGACCTGGCACGACAGGCACCAGGCGGCCGTGAAATCCACGAACACCGGCTGCCCGGCCGCGCGCAGCGCAGCCAGACGCTGCCCGCTCCAGGGCTGCCACTCGCCGTCGCTGTCCACCGCGGCGGCCCCGCTCGCAGCGGGCTGCGCACGCACCGGCGTCGCAGCGGACCCCGGCCATGCGAGCCACAGTCCGGCCGCCAGCGCGAGCATGCCGGCCGCCAGCTGCAGGCGGCCGGCCAGCCCGGACGGCTGGCGCAGCAAGGCCAGTTGCGCGCGCCCCCACAGCCAGCACGCCAGCGCCACCAGCACCAGCGCGCCCAGCAGCAGGCCCAGGGCGTCGATGCCGCGCTGGCGACCGAACACCCAGCCCAGCCAGGCCACCGTGGCCAGCATCGGAAACGCGAAGGCCTGCTTGAGCGCCAGCATCCAGGGTCCGGGACGCGGCAGATGGTGCAGCCACG
>JAGWIJ010000071.1 GCA_028873535.1 Pseudomonadota bacterium | reverse complement strand
CCGCGCGCCTTCACTTCCTGCAGATTGCTCTTGAGCTTTTCGAGCAGGGCGTCGTTGGGGGCGATGGCGATCACGGGCATGTCGGCGTCCACGAGGGCCAGGGGGCCGTGCTTGAGCTCGCCGGCGGGGTAGGCCTCGGCGTGGATGTAGGAGATCTCCTTGAGCTTGAGCGAGCCTTCCAGGGCGATCGGGTAGTGCACGCCACGGCCCAGGAACAGCGCGTGGTGCTTTTCGGCGAAGCGCTCGGCCCAGACCTGCAGCTGCGCTTCCAGGTTCAGCACATGCTGCACCTTGGCGGGCAGGCGGCGCAGCGCGTCCAGGTATTCGGTTTCCTGGGTCGGGCTGATCACGCCGCGCGTCTTGCCCAGCGTGACGGTGAGCGCAAACAGCGCGGCCAGCTGGGTGGTGAAGGCCTTGGTGGAGGCGACGCCGATTTCCATGCCGGCGCGCGTCAGGTAGCTCATGCCGGAGGCGCGCACGATGGCGCTTTCGGGCACGTTGCAGATCGCCAGGCTGCGCTGGTGGCCTTGCGCCTGGGCATGCTTGAGCGCGGCCAGGGTGTCGGCGGTCTCGCCCGACTGCGAGATGGTGACGATCAGCGTGTTGGGATTGCGCACCGTCTCGCGGTAGCGGTATTCGCTGGCCACTTCGGCGCTGCACGGCAACTGCGCCAGCGCCTCGATCCAGTAGCGCGCCACCAGGCCGGCATAGAAGCTGGTGCCGCAGGCCAGGATGGTGACGCTGTCCACGCCCTTGAAGATGTCGGCGGCGCCGGCACCGAAGAGATCGGGCACGAAACCGCGGTTGACCACGGCTTCGATGGTGTCGCTGAGCGCGCGCGGCTGTTCGGCGATTTCCTTCTGCATGAAATGGCGGTAGGGGCCGAGTTCGGCCGTCTCGCTGGACAGGTCGCTCAGGTGCACCTTGCGTTCCACCGGATGGTCGTCGGCGTCGTAGACCTGGTAGCCCATCAGGCCGATATCGACCACGTCGCCTTCTTCGAGGTAGACCATGCGCTGGGTCACCGGGAGCAGCGCCGAGGCGTCGGAGGCCATGAAGTGGTCTTCGATGCCGACACCCAGCAGCAGGGGGCTGCCGCGGCGCGCGCCGATCAGGCGTTGGGGTTCGGCGGGCACCACGCAGGCGATGGCATAGGCGCCGTGCAGGCGGCGCACCGCCTGGCGCACGGCCAGGCACAGGTCGCGCGTCTCGCGCCAGATCGAATGGATGAGGTGCGGGATGACTTCGGAGTCGGTCTGCGACACGAACTGGTAGCCGGCGGCCTTGAGTTCCTCGCGCAATTCCTCGTAGTTCTCGATGATGCCGTTGTGGACCACCGCCAGGCCGTCCAGACTTGCGTGGGGGTGAGCATTTACTTCACTGGGGACGCCGTGGGTGGCCCAGCGTGTGTGAGCGATGCCGGTGGAGCCGCGCACATTCCGGGTACGCGCTTCTTCGGCCAGGCTGGCCACGCGGCCGATGCTGCGCACGCGCTGCAGGGTGTCATTGGAAACCACCGCGATGCCGGCCGAATCGTAGCCGCGGTATTCCAGGCGCTTCAGGCCTTCCAGCAGGATGGGGACGACGTTTCTTTGGGCGACAGCACCGACGATTCCACACATGGGCAGCTCAACCTGGACTCAGCAAGAAGCCATCATTTTGCCAGAGGCCACCGCATCAAAGCAGGCGTTTTGTCGCAGCGCAGCGAGCAGCCGCCCGGCAAAGGAAAAGGCCCGCATCAGCGGGCCTTTTCCTTTGAGCCAAACTGCAGGCGCGGCGATCAGGCCGGGGTCAGGGCCCCCAGCAGGGAGTCGACGGCACGGTCGAACAGCGGCGCATCCGACAGGATGGTGGCTTCGCCGGCGCGCAGGGCGGCCGCCAGCGCATCCGGCGAGACCGACAGGGCCTGGCGCCCGGGCTGGCGCGTGAACAGGTAGATGCCCTTGAGCGGGCTGACCCAGGCCAGCTTGCAGCGCGTGCGGCGACCTTCCAGCGCAGCGAACTCGACACAGGCGCCACGTTGCAGTTCCAGCACCATCTGGGTGAAGTCGTCGGGTGCCGAGGCCACTTCGGTGACGCCCTCGCCCTGGCGTTCGCCATCCAGGCGCAGCTCTTCCAGATGCACGCCGTCCTCTTCCACTTCGGTCAGCAGCAGCGGTGCCATCTGGCCGTCGGGATCGATGCCGTCAGCCACCGGGCGCGCGCGGTCGGTGGCGCGGCGCTGCGGATGCTGGCGTGCTGCGCCGGCTCCGGCGTGATCGGCCGCTGCGGCTTCGCCATCGCGGTTGCCCGAACGCAGGCCCATCTTGACCGCGGAGGCATGACACGCCACCAGCGAGGTGAAGAAACCGTTGCGCTCGGCCGAGTCGACCTGGATCAGGTCCATGCCGGACTGCAGGCGGCGCAGCAGCTGCGGCAGGCGCGCGACCAGCTGATTGCGCTCGGGCGAGGACATCTTGGGCGCCACGCTCCAGATCAGCTCGTCCATGGTGGCGAGACCCGCCAGCCATTCCTGCGAGCTTTCGCCATGGCGCACGTGGATGCTGCCCAGTGCTTCGCTCCAGTGCTGCTGCAGGAAGCCCACCACGGGCTGGGGCACGTTCTTGCCTTCCAGACGGCGGTCCACTTCGTCCAGCGATACGCTGAGCGCGATTTCCTTGCGTTCGCGTGCCAGCACCACCTGGGCCGAGGCCTGCGCGAGTTCGCTTTCGCGTGCGCGCTCGGATTCGAGGTAGCTGCCAAAGGACGTCAGCGCTTCGGTGAACACGCCCACGTCGGATTCGAAGCGGTCCAGGATCATCTGGACGGTGCGGTCGACTTCGCCCAGCAGGCGGTCGTTGTTGAGTCCGTCCGGCACCCAGGACTGGGCGGCTTCGGCCAGACTGTCGATGAGCTGGCGGGCCGGGTGGGTGCGCGAACCGAAGAAGCCCTTGTCGATCAGCGCGACCTTGAGCACCGGGATCTGCAGACGGCCGATACGGCCCTTCATGAGATCCGGGATGTCGTCATCGTCGAAGATGAAGTCGAACAGCATCGCGACGATGTCGAAGGTGACCGAGTCGTTGCCGCCCACATCGCGCGCAAACGGCGCATTGCGCAGCGAATGCAGGATGTTGGCGCGATCGGGATCGAACTGCTGCGGCGCCATCATGGCCATCGGCCCGAGCGCGGTGAGGTCGCCGCGCTGGAGTGCAGTCAGCGAGGTCATGATCATCGAGGCGTTGGCCGCCAGCGGCTGCACGCCTTCGGTGTAGCCGGCCAGGCCCGACACGCCGCCCGGCAGCATGCCGGCCGGGATGCCGGGAACACCGGCCGCACCGATGCCAGGAACGCCGGCCCCGCCCATACCGGGCATGCCCGGCACGCCGCCCGGGCCCTGCTGCGGATTGCCGGGGTTCGGCGCGTAGCCCATCACCATGCCGGGCGTGGCACCGGGCATCAGTGGCGCGAACATCATCGGCAGGCTGCCGGGCGCGGCTTCCGTGGCCGGGGCGCCGCTGCGCTGCTCGCGCTCCTCAACCAGTCGTGCCAGGGTCCCGTAGAGGTCGGCTGCGGCAGGGCGTTCGGGCGCAAAGGTCTTGCGCGCACGCCGCTTGCCCGCAGCGCTGCCGTCGTTGTCGCCCTGGCGGCGCGCAATGCGCTGCTCCAGGTTGCGGTAGACCTCAAGCAGGTCGTCGCGCAGGTATTGTTCGAACAGGCCGAGGATCACCACCTTGGCGCGCGTCGCGGTGCCGATGTCGGTCAGCGCCGCATCCAGCGCCTCGGCAATCAGACGCGGACGCAGGGGATTGGCGGAGTTGTCGAGCTGGGGCACGCCCAGCAGTTCGCCGACGCGACCGGTCAGCTTGAAAAGCTCTTCCTCGCAGCCGCGCTCCAGGCCCGCGCTCATCTTGCTGATCGCGATGTCTTCCTCGAGCTCGTCATTGTCGAGCAGTGCCAGACCGAGCGGCTTGGCCTGCGCGGACTGGGCGGGCGCGCCGCTGTTGCGCGGCATGGCGGCTTCCCAGGCGGCGATGTAGCTACGCTTGAAACCGAAGCTCACCAGCGCGCGCTTGGACACGCACTCGTCACGCGCGGACATCAGCTGGTTGCGGCCGTCGCGGTCGACGGTGATCTCGGCGAGGTCGAACAGATCGCGCTCGACCTGATCCAGCACGGCGCCCATGCGACCGGTGATGCGACCGATCAGCAGATCACGGCATTCGACAAGGAACGCGCGCGGCTCCTGGCGCCGCCCGACTTGTCGCGAGCGGTCCATCTCGTCCAACCAGACTACCTTGTCTGTTTTGATGGGTTCCATGGCCACTAAATGCCTCCGGGGAAAGATGTCCTGCTTCCACCCCCCCCGAGATGGTTCACGCGTGTTGAGGGAGAAACTCCCGCTGACTTACACACAATTTAACAGTCCCCCCCTTCGCCCGCAAGCCATTTGGGAGAAAAAAGTTGGCAAGAGATCGAGAAAAATTAAGTGGTTAACAGACATTCAGGAAGACGGTTCTCGGAGCAGAGAGACCCTACCTCAAGCGCCCCTCCCCCCACCTCCGATGACAAAAAAAGAGGGCTGGCAGGGGAGTGCTGCCAGCCCTTAACCCCGCGAAAAATCACCTTTTGAGTGAGCCTCCGCGAAACCCGAGCAACTCATGAATGCGTTCAATGCCGTAGATCGGCGGTCCTCGCCTGGCCGAATGGACTGGACCTCCCCTGTAGTCTCTGCCCCAAAAACCTAGGGGTTTTTCTTAAGCACCCACGGCGCCACCGGCAATCTGGTCGGCCTTGGCGAGCAGCGCCTCGGCCATGCGGATGCTGGCAATGTCGATCAGGCGGCCGTCCAGGCTCACCGCGCCCTTGCCGGCACGCGCCGCCTCGGCCATCGCCTCCATGATCCGGCGCGCCTTGCCGACTTCGGCGGCGGACGGCGTGTAGACCTCATTGGCGAGCGCGATCTGCGAGGGATGGATCGCCCACTTGCCTTCGTAGCCGAGCACCGCAGCGCGGTTGGCGGCAGCGAGATAGCCGTCGGGGTCGCCGAAATCACCGAAAGGGCCGTCGATCGGCCGCAGGCCATAGGCACGGCAGGCCACCATCATGCGGGTCTGGGCGGCGTGCCAGGGATCGGTCCAGAAGGCCTGGCGGTGGCCCTGGGCGTCCTTGTCGGTCAGCACCACCGAGTCCTTGTTGACGCCGCCGATGACGGTGGTGCGCGCGCGCGTCGAGGCCGCGTAGTCGGCCACGCCGAAGGACATCGCTTCCAGGCGGCGACTGGACTGCGCGATCACCTCGACATTGGCCATGCCCAGCGCGGTCTCGATCAGCACCTCGAAGCCGATGCGCTTGCTGCGCTTCTTGGCGGCCTCGATCTGGGTGACCATCATGTCGACGGCGTACACGTCGGCCGCAGTGCCCACCTTGGGGATCAGGATCATGTCCAGGCGCGGGCAGGCTTCGACGATGTCGACCACGTCACGGTACATGTAGTGGGTGTCGAGACCGTTGATGCGCACCATCATGGTCTTGTTGCCCCAGTCGATCTCGTTCAGGCCCTGGATGATGTTGCGGCGCGCCTGTTCCTTGTCGTCGGGCGCCACGGCATCCTCGACGTCGAGGAACACGATGTCGGCGGCGCTGGCGGCCGCCTTCTCGAACATGCCGGGATTGGAACCCGGCACGGCCAGTTCCGAGCGATGCAGGCGTGCGGTGGCCTGTTCGATGATGGTGAAGCTCATGGGTATTCTCCTCGTTCGATGATGGGCAGTGCGGGCAGGGCCGCTTCAGCCGGTGGCGCCAAGGCCGGCCGCGGCACAGTTGATCGACATCAGCAGGGCTTCACGCACCTCGTCGCCGCCGCCCGCACGCAGGGTGCGCAGCAGCACGGCCTGTTCGCGGCTGACCCGGTTCAGGGTCACCAGCCGGCGCGCGAGGCGCCGGCGATACTGCGGGAAGCGTTCGGCCACCTGGCGGGCGCCGGTCACCTTGAGCACCATTTCGCAGCACAGATGGTATTCGGCCTCGATGCGGCCGAAGATCTCCTCGCGTGTGGTGCCGTCGGCTACCAGCGCGGCGTAGTCGCGCGCGATGTCGAGATCGACCTGGCACAGCGTGCGCTCGACCTCGTCGATGACCATGCGGAACAGCTTGAAGTCGCGGAACATGCGCTGCAGCAGGTCCAGGCCGCGTTCGCGGCGCACGTCCAGGAAGGCCTTGAGGCCGCTGCCGACGCCGTACCAGCCGGTCACCATGTGGCGGTTCTGGGTCCACGCGAACACCCAGGGGATGGCGCGCAGGTCGGCCAGCGAGGCGGCCTGGGTGCGGCGTGCCGGACGCGATCCGATGTTGAGCAGCGCCAGTTCCTCGAGCGGGCTCGAGGCCTGCAGGTAGGACAGCATGTCCGGGCGTTCCATCAGCTTGCGGTAGGCGGTCCATGAGGTGCCCGAGATGGCCTCCATGGCCTCCTCGTATTCGTGCAGCGGCAGCCTGGCTGATTCGCGTTCGGAAATCAGCATGTGCATCAGCACCGACGAGGTGAGCACCTCGAGCTGGTAGCCGGCGGTGCCGCGGTTGGCGTACTTGAGCGACACCACCTCGCCCTGGTCGGTGACGCGGAACATGCCGCGGATGGTGCCGGCCGGCGCGGCCGCGATGGCGCGTCCGGTCGGCGCGCCGCCACGGCTGACCGAGCCGCCGCGGCCGTGGAAGAAGCTCACCGCCACGCCGAACTCCTGGCCGGTGCGCACCATCTGGCGCTGCGCCTTGGCGAGCTCCCAGTTGGCCGCGAAGTAGCCGCCGTCCTTGTTCGAGTCCGAGTAGCCCACCATCACTTCCTGCACATTGTGCTGCTGGCGCAGGCTGCGCTGCACCACCGGCACGGCCAGCAGTTCACGCAGGATGGCCGGTGCGGCGCGCAGGTCGGGGATGGTCTCGAGCAGCGGCACGATCGGCAGCGTGCAGCCTTCCATGCCGGCGGCATCGGTGAACAGCCCGGCCTCCTTGGCCATCAGGTACACGCCGAGCACGTCGGCGGCGCTGTGGGTCATGCTGAGGATCAGCGCGCCGAAGGCCTCGCGGTCGATCTTCTGGCGCATCTCGGCGATCACGCGGAAGGTCTCGAGGGTCTCGGCGGCCTCCGGCGCCAGCGCCGACAGATCGCGCGGCGCCAGGCGCGGACGCGTCAGTTCGGCCAGCAGCCAGCGCTTCCATTCCAGGCTTTCCGGCGCCGGCGCCTCGGCACCCGTCACGATGCGGTGGATGGCGGCCAGGGTGCTGTTCATGCGCAGCGTGTTCTCGCGGATGTCGAGCCGTACCGCGGAAAAACGGAAAATACCGACTTCGCGACGCAGCGGCGTGAGCATGGCATCGGCGATGCTGCCGGCGTTGGCTTCGACCAGCGCCTCGCGCATGCGGTCGATGTCGGCCAGCAGCTCGTCGGCCGAGCGGTAGCCGCTGCCGGCCGGCGGCAGCTCGTGGCGCTGCGCGGGCTCCAGCGTGGCTTCCAGGCGCAGGCGCATCAGGCCGAGGAACTGGCGGAACACCTCGCCCGGATTGCGCTGCGCCAGCATCTCGCCGGCCGGCGTGGCGGCCAGCGCCACGCGCACATGTTCGCGGAAGGCGGGCGCGATCGGCAGCGCGCGCTCGGCGATGCTGAGCACGCGGATCAACTCGGACACGCGCTCGCAATAGCGGCGCAGCACGGCCAGCCGGGTCTCCCACAGCGTGCGACGGGTGACCGCGCTGGTGACGAAGGGGTTGCCGTCGCGGTCGCCGCCGATCCACGAACCAAAGGTGAGGAACAGCGGCATCTCGAAGCGCCGTCCCGGGAAATGGCGCGCCAGCGCGGCTTCGATGCGGCCCATCACCTGCGGCACCACGTCGAACAGGTTCTCCTGGAAGAAATACAGGCCCCAGGCCACTTCCTGGTCGACCGTCGGCTTCTCGAGCTTGAGTTCGCCGGTCAGCCACAGCAGTTCGATTTCCGAGCCGATCTGCGCGAGGTGGTCGTCGCGTTCGCGGTCGGTCCAGCGCGGCGATTCGAGTTCGAGCAGCTTGACGTAGATGCGGCGGTAGCGCTCCAGCACCGTGACGCGCTTGGCCTCGGTGGGATGCGCGGTGAGCGTGGGACGCACGCGCAGACTGGACAGCACCTGCTGCACCTGATCGGCGCCGACCCCGGCCTCGACCACGGTGGCGATGGCGTGGTTGAGCGTGCCGGCCACGCTGTCCGGGCCATGATTGCGCTCGACCGCACGGCGGTTGCGCATGTCGCGGTTCTGTTCGGCGATGGCGAGCAGCTGGAACCAGATGCCCTGGGCGCGCAGCGCCTTGGTGAGCAGGCCGGGGGTCAGCGAGCTGATCGGCACCTCGCCGTCGATCACCGGCACGATGTCGGGCTGGTAACGCGTCAGCACCGCGATGAACAGGTCGCGCAGCAGATCGGTGCGCGAAAAGCCGTCGACGGCGTGCGGGCTTTCTTCGGCGTCCACGGGATGGACGGACTCGGTGGCGTCGTTCATGGGCGCTGTCTCCGTGCTGCTTGCGGAGCGGGCACCGGCAGGCCGATGTCCGCGCCGTTCCCGGGCCTCGCGGCCCGGCGGTTGCGGAAGGACCCTTGCGGATCCCCTCGGAGGCCTACCCTCCGTGTCCGGCGCACGCGCCCTGCTCGGGATGCGCGCGCCGGCCGTCGCCGCGTGGCGGCTTCAGGACACGCTGGCGAGCGCCCGGGCCACGGTGGCCCCGAGTTCAGCGGCGCTCGGTGCCACGAACAGGCCGAACGACGCCATGATCTCGGCCTTCTCGGCGGCGGTGTCGCCGGCCGCCGAGATGATCGCACCGGCATGGCCCATGCGCCGGCCCTTGGGCGCGGTCATGCCGGCCACGTAGCCGACCACGGGCTTGCTCATGTTCTCCTTGATCCAGGCCGAGGCCTCGGCTTCCTGCGGGCCGCCGATCTCGCCGATCATCACCACGGCGCGCGTGTCGGGGTCTTCCTCGAAGCGCGCCATGTGGTCCAGGAAGGAGCTGCCGTTGATCGGGTCGCCGCCGATGCCCACGCTGGTGGTGACGCCGATGCCCAGCGCCTTCATCTGCGCTGCCGCCTCGTAGCCCAGCGTGCCGGAACGCGACACGATGCCCACATTGCCGGGCATGTAGATGTTCGACGGCATGATGCCCAGCATCGCCTTGCCCGCGCTGATGATGCCGGCGCAGTTGGGGCCGACGATGGTGGTGCGCTTTTCCTTGGGGTAGCGGCGCAGGTAGCGCTTGACGCGCATCATGTCCTGCGAGGGGATGCCGTCGGTGATGATGCACACCAGCTCCAGCCCGGCATCGGCCGCTTCCATCAGGGCATCGGCCGCGTAGGGCGGCGGCACGAAGGCCAGGCTGGCCTGCGCGCCGGTGGCCTCGACGGCTTCGCGCACGGTGTTGAACACCGGGCGTTCCAGGTGGGTCTTGCCGCCCTTGCCGGGCGTCACGCCACCCACCACATTGGTGCCGTACTCGATCATCTCCTTGGCATGGAAGGAGGCCTTGTCACCGGTGAAGCCTTGCACGATCACGCGGGTCTTCTGGTCGATCAAAATGCTCATGGTCTTGTCCTCGTGGAGTGCGGTTCAGGCAAGCCTGGCGCCGCGCGCCAGGGCCACGGCCTTCTCGCAGGCCTCCATCAGCGAATCGGCGGTGATGATGGGCAGGCCGCATTCGCGAATGATCTTCTGGCCTTCGGCCACGTTGGTGCCGGCCAGGCGCACCACCAGCGGCACGCCCAGGCCCTGCGCCGCCTGCACCACGCCCTGGGCCACCCAGTCGCAGCGGTTGATGCCCGCGAAGATGTTGACCAGGATGCACTTCACGTTGCGGTCGGACAGCACCAGACGGAAGGCGGCACCGACGCGCTCGGGCGAGGCGCCACCGCCGACGTCGAGGAAGTTGGCGGGTTCGCCGCCGCAGTACTTGATGGTGTCCATGGTGGCCATGGCGAGGCCGGCGCCGTTGATGATGCAGCCGATGTCGCCGTTGAGGCCGACGTAGTTCAGGCCGTGCTCGGCGGCCTGCGCCTCGCGCGGATCCTCCTCGGCCGGGTCGCGCATTTCCGAGACCTGGGGACGGCGGAACAGCGCGTTGTCGTCAAAGGACATCTTGGCGTCGAGCGCGATCACCTGGTCGTCCTTGGTGACCACCAGGGGGTTGATCTCGACCATGGTGGCATCGAGGTCGCGGAAGGCGCGGTAGCAGCCCAGGATGATGGCCACGGCCTGCGACACCTGCTTGAGGTTGAGGCCCAGTCCGAAGGCCAGCTGGCGCGCCTGGAAGGGCTGCAGGCCAACCGCCGGCTCGACCTCGATCTGCAGGATCGACTCGGGCTTGCTGTGGGCGATCTCCTCGATCTCCATGCCGCCCTCGGCGGACGCGATCACGCGGATGCGTTCGGCCTTGCGGTCGAGCACGAAGCCCAGGTAGAGCTCGCGCTCAAAGGCGGTGGCGCGCTCCACATACAGGCGGTGCACCACCTTGCCCTCGGGTCCGGTCTGGTTGGTCACCAGACGCGCGCCGAGCATCGCCTGCGCGGCTTCCTGGACATCGTGATAGGTGCGGCACAGCTTGACGCCACCGGCCTTGCCGCGACCGCCGGAGTGGATCTGCGCCTTGACCGCCCAATGCGACCCGCCCAGTTCGGTCGCCACATAGACGGCCTGGTCGGGACTGTAGGCCACGCCGCCGGGCGGCACGACAACGCCGAAGCCGGACAGCAGCGACTTGGCCTGGTACTCGTGAATGTCCATCTCGCACTTCCTCCAATAGGCGCCACCGTCTGGCGGTGGCCGGATTCCCGGACCCGGCACGCCGATGGCGGCCGCGTCCCCTTGTCGTTTCGTCTGCTTTCAGGGCAAGCCTTCTCCCTGCAGGTCCGTCGAGGGACCCGGCACAGATCTCCTGATGTTCCTTGCCGGCGCTGCCGGCGCGGGCGGCTAGCTGCCCAGTCTCTGCATCACCCGTCCGTACACGTCCTCGCTGGTGCCGCCGCATTCGGCGAGCAGAGCGCCGAGTTCCTGCACGGTGGCATCCGCGTATCCCCGGTCCTTGATCTGGGGCGCGTTGATGTGGACGTTGAGTGCGGCGCTGCGCAGCGCCGCCTGTGCGGCCAGGACGCCCACTCCGGCGTCGCTGATCACGTTGCGGTTGCCGATCTCGGCGGTGCGCCGCGACAGCCTGACCACGGCTGCCGCTGCGCGTGCGCAGGCCATCGGTGCCTCGGTGGCACCGCGCAGGCCCTGCTGGATGGCTGCTGCGCGTGCAGCCTTCTGCTCGTCGTTGTCCTTGGGCAGCCGGTAGCTGCCCATCAGGGTGTTGAAGGCGGCCACATCGTCCTCGATCATGGCCGTGAGCTGCGCGCGCAGCTGTTCGGCCTCGACCAGGATGCCGCGCATCTCGGCTTCGACTTCCTCCAGCCCCTTCTTGCCGATGGTCAGGTTGGCCACCATCGCCAGCAGTGCCGCACCGGTCGCGCCCATCAGCGCGGCGGCGCCGCCGCCACCCGGGGTGGGCGCGCTGCTTGCCAGCGCATCGAGGAAGCCGGACAGCGGCTGATCTGCGGTGTTCATGTATCGTGACTCCTCAGCCCACCATGGTCTTGGCGATGGCGTAGATCTCCTCGGCGTCGAGGATCAGCTCGTTGCTCTCGAACAGCTTCGCCACGCAGGCGCGCTGCAGCGCGATCTTGAGCGCGCCGAAGCCGATGGCGCCGAAGGCGATCTTGCCGTGGCGCTCGCGCGCCTTGTCCATCATGTCGATGCCTTCGATGCCCATCGGCGGCGTGGCATTGGCGTCGGCGATCAGCTCCAGCGTCGGGCTGTCCTTCCAGTCGGACTCGGACAGCAGCTGGATGCCGCCAGCCCCGGTCGCGACAATGATATGGGCGCCCACGATGGCGGCACGGCGCGATTCGGCATCGGGGGCCGCCATGGCGGCGACGCTGAGGCCGAAACGCTCCTGGATCGCCGCGGCGGCCTTCTGCGCCTGCTCTTCCTTGCGCGACGTGAGGGTGACGTGCACGCCCTCGCGCGCCAGCATCACGGCCGCTCGGCTGCCGACCGGACCGGTACCGGCCAGGATCACCGCCTTCTTGCCGGCCAGCTGGCGGCCGTGGCCGAGCCAGGCCACGCAGGCCGCTGCCGTGGTGTTGGAGCCGTTGCTGTCGAGCATCACCGAGACGCGGAAGTTGGCGAAGAACTTCTTGCGTACCGCGGCCAGCAGCGCTTCGCCGTCGGCCATGCTGCTGCCGCCCAGGAACAGGGCGGTGTTCTTCTTGTCCTTGGGTGCGCGCGTGAAGATCGCACCATCGACCATGGCACCGACGTTGGCGGTGGTCACGCCACCGATGGCGGTGATGTGGTCGGCGCCACCGTCGTAGCACACCACGTTGTCGAACACCGAGGGGGTCGGATCGGTATCCAGCTGATACAGCAGCTTCTTCATTGCTTGCGCTCCAGGATTCGGGTTCAGGTCACCAGGTGCTGCGGCGTGCCGCGCGCCCAGGCCTCGATGTTGTCGACCAGCTGATCGGCCAGGAACTGCATCGCACCGTCCGAGGCCCAGGCCACGTGCGGGGTGAGGATGAAGTTGGACCGCCGCACGTCGAGCAGGGGATGGCCGTTGCGCGGCGGCTCGACCGTCAGCACGTCGAAGCCGGCACCGGCGATCAGGCCTTCGTCGAGCGCCTGGATCAGCGCTGCCTCGTCGACCAGGCCACCGCGCGCGGTGTTGATCAGCAGCGCGTTGCGCTTCATCTTGCGGAACTGCTCGATGCCGATGCAGTTGCGCGTGTCGGGCGTGAGCGGGCAGTGCAGCGACAGCACGTCGGCACGCGCCAGCACCTCGTCGAGCGGCGTGAATTCCACGCCTGCTGCCTTGGGCGGCGCGTGGTCGGCGAACAGCACGGTCATGCCGAAGGCGCGCGCGATGGCGGCGGTGCCCTGCCCCAGCGCGCCTTCGCCGATGATGCCCAGCGTGGAGCCGTGCAGATCGCCGATGTCGTGGGTGAAGAAGCAGAACTGGTCCGACTTCTGCCACACCCCGGCCTCGACATCCTGGCGGTAGGCCAGCAGGTTGCGGCGCAGCGCCAGGATCAGCGCAAAGGTGTGCTCGGGCACCGTGTGCACGGCGTAGTTGCGGATGTTGGCGACCGCGATGCCGTGTTCGCGGCAGTACGGCACGTCGATGACATCATAGCCGGTGGCAGCCACGGCGATCATCTTGAGATCCGGCAACCGCGCCAGCGCCTCGGCGCGCAGCGGCACCTTGTTGGTGATCGCCACCGTGGCGCCCTTCAGCTTCGACACGGTCTCCTCGACGCCGACCGTCTTGGCGTGCTCGGTATAGAGCTCGGCACACGACGGATGGCGGACCGTGGCCTTGAGCGACTCACGATCCAGGAAGACGACACGGTGACTCATTTCAGGCTCCTTCGCGGGTCGGGCTGTGGGCGCGGTAGTAGCTGCCGGCAGCGGCAGTGCCACTGCCCGGCGTCACCGGGATGCCGCAGTCGAGCATGGCGACTTCGGCGGCGGCCACAGCGGCCAGCATCATCACTTCATTGGAATCGCCCAGATGGCCGATGCGGAACACCTTGCCGGCCACCTTGGACAGTCCGGCTCCGAGCGAGGTGTTGTAGCGGCTGTAAGCGCGCGCGATCACCTTGGCGGCATCGAAACCTTCGGGCACCATGATCGCCGAGACGGTATCGGAATACCAGCGCGGATCACGTGCGCACAGGCGCAGCTTCCAGCCTTCGAACACTGCGGCGCGCACGCCGCCGGCCAGGTAGGCGTGGCGGTGGAACACCTGCTCCAGCCCTTCCTCCTCGAGCATCGCGATGGCTTCGCGCAGGCCGTAGAGCATCGGGATCGAGGGCGTGTAGGGGAAGTAGCCAGTGGCGTTGTTCTTCACCATGTCGTTGTAGTCGAAGTAGCAGCGCGGGCTCTTCGCGGTCCTGGCGGCGTCGAGCGCCTTGGGGCTCACGCAGGTCACGCCCAGGCCGGCGGGCAGCATCAGGCCCTTCTGCGAACCGCTCACGCACACGTCGACCTTCCATTCGTCCATGCGGAAGTCGATCGAGGCCAGTGCGGACACCGCGTCGACGAACAGCAGGGCCGGGTGGCCGAGCGAATCCAGCACGCGGCGGATCGCTGCCACGTCGCTGCTGACACCGGTGGCGGTCTCGTTCTGGCACACCAGCACGGCCTTGATGCGGTGCTCGCGGTCGGCTTCGAGCGCTGCGTGGTAGCGCTCGGGCACGGCGCCCTCGCCCCATTCCAGGTCCAGCACCTGGGTGTCAAAGCCCAGGCGGCGGCACATGTCGGCCCACAGGAAGCTGAACTGGCCGAAGGTCGATGCCAGCACCGTGTCGCCCGGGTTCAGGGTGTTGGTGAGCGCGGCTTCCCAGCAGCCGGTGCCGGACGAGGGAAACAGGATCGGCGTGCCGGTCTCGGTCTTGAAGATGCGCTTCAGGCCCTGGATGCAGGCCAGCGCAAGCTCGGGGAACTTGGGCGAACGGTGATCCTCCTGCGGCACGACCATGGCGCGCAGCACACGGTCGGGAACGTTGGTGGGACCAGGGACGAACAGGAAATTGCGACCAGCCATGATGGATGCTCCTCGGATTGCGGGCGAAGCCCGGCCCTCCCCGTACAGCCGGAGGCGCTGTGGACGCCGGCGGAACGGGCTTGTCTTGCCGGCGTCCCGGGTTCGGGACGCCGCACCTGTACGGGGTCTGGGCCGTCAGCCGTAGACCGGGAAGCGACGGCAAAGGGCCGTCACTTCGCCGGCGATGCGGCTGATCGTGGCTTCATCGTTGGGGGCTTCGAGAACGTCGGCGATGAGGTTGGCGATCTGCCGGGCCTCAGTGGTGCCAAAGCCACGGGTCGTCATGGCGGGTGCACCGATGCGGATGCCGCTGGTCACGAAGGGTTTTTCAGGATCGTTGGGAATTGCGTTCTTGTTGACGGTCATGTGGGCACGCCCCATCACGGCCTCGGCCTCCTTGCCGGTGATCTTCTTGGCGCGCAGGTCGACCAGGAACAGATGGCTTTCGGTACCGCCGGACACGATGCGCAGGCCGCGCGCGGTCAGCGTCTCGGCCATCGCCTTGGCATTGGCCTTGACCTGCTGCTGGTAGGTCTTGAAGGAGGGCTGCAGCGCCTCCTGGAAGGCCACCGCCTTGGCGGCGATCACATGCATCAGTGGACCGCCCTGGATCCCCGGGAAGATCATGCTGTTGAGCGGCTTCTCGAACTCGGCGCTCGACAGGATCACGCCGCCGCGCGGGCCGCGCAGGGTCTTGTGGGTGGTCGAGGTGACGAAGTGCGCGATGCCCACCGGGCTCGGGTACTCGCCGGCAGCGATCAGGCCGGCGTAGTGCGCCATGTCGACCATCAGCCAGGCGCCGACGGCGTCGGCGATGGCACGGAAGCGCTTCCAGTCGATTTCCATCGAGTAGGCCGAGGCGCCTGCCACGATCATCTTGGGCTTGTGCTCGTGCGCCAGGCGCTCGACTTCGACGTAGTCGATCAGCTCGGTGGCGGGATCGAGGCCGTAGGCCACCGAGTGGTAGATCTTGCCGCTGAAGTTGACCGAGGCACCGTGGGTCAGGTGGCCGCCGTGCGCCAGCGACATGCCGAGGATGGTGTCACCCGGCTTGAGCATCGCCATGTACACGCCGGCATTGGCCTGCGAGCCCGAGTGCGGCTGGACGTTGGCGTATTCGGCGCCGAACAGCTTCTTGATGCGCTCGATGGCCAACTGCTCGGCCACGTCGACGAATTCGCAGCCGCCGTAGTAGCGCTTGCCGGGGTAGCCTTCGGCGTACTTGTTGGTGAGGACCGAACCCTGGGCGGCCATCACGGCCGGGCTGGTGTAGTTCTCCGAGGCGATCAGCTCGACGTGGTCCTCCTGACGCTGGCGCTCGGCCTGCATCGCGGCCCACAGTTCGGGGTCGAGGTCGGAAAGGGTGACATTGGGATCAAACACGGGGAACTCCTCAAATTTCGTTGCAGTGAGGCTGTCGACCGCAGCACGGTTCGCAGCGCCTTCTGGAACCCATTATGGGCAGCCAGGAACCCCACATTCTAAGACTTAGTTATGGAGATGATCAGTGCTCGTGAGTTGGCGCCCGGCATGGCTGGCGGTACTCTCGCGCATCATCCAAAACATGCGCACGTCTCCGCTGCAATGCTGCGGGACCGTGCCGCCGCCTGCCGGGGAACCCCATGTATCCAGCCGAAGACGCCAAACTGCTCCGCCGCATGTTCGATGCCGCCATCGCCGCGGCCGCCCCCGCCACCTGCCTGCCGCCGCACCTGCCGGCACTGCCGCGCGGACGCACGCTGGTGCTCGGCGCCGGCAAGGCCGGGGGCGCGATGGCGCGCGCCGTCGAACAGCACTGGCCAGGACCGCTGTCGGGCCTGGTGGTGACGCGCTACGGCCACGGCGCACCCACCGAGCGCATCGAAGTGGTGGAAGCGGCGCATCCGGTGCCCGACGAAAAAGGCCGCGACGCGGCACGGCGCATCCTCGAACTCGCGCACGGCCTCAGCGCCGATGACCTGGTGCTGTGCCTGATCTCGGGCGGCGGTTCGGCGCTGCTCGCGCTGCCGGCTGCCGGCATCACGCTGGCCGACAAGCAGGCCGTCAGCAAGGCCCTGCTCAAGTCCGGCGCCACCATCACCGAGATGAACTGCGTGCGCAAGCACCTGTCGGCGATCAAGGGCGGCCGCCTGGCCGCCGCCTGCGCGCCGGCGCGCGTGCTGACGCTGCTGATCTCCGACGTGCCGGGCGACGACCCTTCGGTGATCGCCTCGGGTCCCACCGTGGCCGATCCCACCACCTGCGCGGAGGCGCTGGCGATCCTGCAC
This sequence comes from Pseudomonadota bacterium, assembly GCA_028873535.1. GTDB lineage: Bacteria > Pseudomonadota > Gammaproteobacteria > Burkholderiales > Ferrovaceae > CAIVHB01. The sequence continues at coordinate 354 of JAGWIJ010000071.1, read as the reverse complement.
AAGTACCGCATCGATGCGCCGCCGGCGGTGCTGGCGCATCTGGTGCAGGCACACGACGAGACGCCCAAGCCGGGTGATGCGCGCCTGGCCAACGCCCACACCGTGATGATCGCCACGCCCAATGCCTCGCTCGAAGCGGCCGCCGACGTGGCGCGTGCCGCCGGCGTGACGCCGCTGATCCTGGGCGACAGCCTGGAGGGCGAGTCGCGCGAGGTCGCGCTGGTGCATGCCGGCATCGCGCGCCACGCCGCGCACCACGGCCAGCCGGCGCGGCCGCCGTGCGTGCTGCTGTCGGGCGGCGAGACCACGGTGACGGTGCGCGGCAAGGGCCGCGGCGGACGCAATGCCGAATTC
>JAGWIJ010000070.1 GCA_028873535.1 Pseudomonadota bacterium | reverse complement strand
GGGCCATTGATCCAGGTCAACGAGAATGACAGCCGGGCGTCAGGTGGGGGCCCATGGTGGTGCAGCCTCCCCTGCGCCCGGATCGGGCGCCCGGCACGGGGCAGCGCTACGCCGGCAAAAGCGGCTGGCTGCTGGCGCCGGCGGGGGCGAGGGCGGGTGACGGCCTCGAACCGGAAGTGATCGGCGGCACCATCATGCCCTGAGAATCGGTGTCATGTGCAAGCTTGCTCCAGGTCAAGACAGCCGTCGGCCGCGAGCGCGATACTGGCCCTGTCGCGGCCCATCGGGGGTCGCCCGAGCCTTCCAAGGAGATCTGCCATGTTCAAGCATATCCTCGTCACGACCGATGGCAGCCGGACTGCCGAAAAAGGGGTCAACACCGCCTGCGCCCTGGCCAACTCCCTGGGCGCCAGGTTGACCATGCTGCACATCGTGGATACCCGGCCGGTGTATGCCGATTTCTCGGGCATCAACGATTCCGCCGACATGATCGCAGCCCAGACCGAATCGGGCGCACGCGTGCTGGAAAACGCCAAGACCCTGGCTGCGGAATTCCAGATCGCAGTGGACACGCGACTGGTCGAGAGCTCGATCGACCCGATCGCCTCGGTGGTGCTGCGCGAAGCTGCCGCGCTGCAGTGCGACCTGGTGGTGATGGGTACGCATGGACGCACTGGACTCAAGAACCTGTTGCTGGGCAGCGTGGCGGAGGCGGTGCTGCACGGTGCATCCATGCCGGTGCTGCTGGTGCGCGAACAGGGTTGAGCGCGGCGCCGCAGCACGGGGCCGTGCAGAATGCGGGTCGGCCGCTCAAAGGGGCGCCGGTGCGCGCCTGCGATTATCTGTCATAGTTGTAAATAAGCATTAAACCTACCTTCTAATATATTATTTAATTGAGGATTTCATCGTAAGATTTCTGCTCTGCCTGGGTTTTGGCGCGCTTACGCGCTGCCAAACCGCAGGTCAATGCGGGAACTGGAACATCCTTGAGTCCGAAATCCTCCCTACTGGCGCGCATCCCGGACGAACCGGCAGACGCTGTCACGCCGGCCGCCGAGCGCCCGCGTACAGTGGCGGACATCCTGCATCGAGGGCTGCTGTCGGCGGTATTCCAGCCGATTGTCGAGCTGGCAAGCGGGCGCATCCTGGGGCATGAGTCGCTGATCCGCGGTCCGCTCGACACGACCTGGCACAGTCCCGACGCCTTGTTCCAGGCGGCGGCGCACGAAGGCCTGACCTTCGAACTGGAAATCGCCTGCGTCGAGGCCATTCTGGCCGCGACCGCCGAGCGTCGCGTCGAAGGACGCGTGTTCGTCAACCTGAGCGCCCAGGCACTTGTCTTCCATGCGCAGCGCAGCGGCGCGCTGGCACTGGTCGAGCTGGGCGAACGGCTGGGCGTGACGGCCAGCAAGCTGGTCATCGAAGTCACCGAGCATGAGCGCGTGCGCGAGGTGGCGGAACTGAGCCGCATCGTCAACCCCTTGCGCGCGCGCGGCGTGGCGTTTGCGCTCGACGACTTCGGCGATGGCCGTTCCAGCCTGCGCTTGTGGGCTGAACTCGAGCCGGACTTCGTCAAGATCGACAAGTATTTCACGCGCGAGATCGCCGATCACCCTGCCAAGACCCAGACCCTGCATGCCTTGCGTCAGATCGCCGACACCTTTGGCAGCCGTCTGGTGGCGGAGGGCCTGGAGGACGGGCGCAGCCTGGCCGTGGTGCGCGACCTCGGGGTGGAGTTCGGCCAAGGCTACTTCCTGGCGCGGCCATCGGCGACGCCCGCGGTGCAGCTGGATGCGGCTGCCGACGTCGCCATCCGCGCGCGCGAAGTGGCGGTATTCAGTCGCGCTGGCGCGTCCACGCTGCGCGGCCTGTCGCTGGAGCGCATGCTGATCGAGGTGGTTCCGGTGGCGCCTTGCGATCTTTGCGACGACGTATTGTGCAGGCTGCATGGCGATGCCGGCATTGCCTCCCTGCCGGTGGTGGAGGGTGGGCGCCCGGTCGGCCTGATCAATCGGCGCGCCTTCATCGAACATTTCTCGCAGCCTTTCCGTCGCGAGCTGTTCGGTCGCCGTCCCTGCAGTGCCTTCATGGATCCTGCACCGCGCACCATCGAGCGCACCGCCGACGGGGACCAGATCCTGGCAGTGCTGACGTCCGAAGACCAGCGTTACCTCAGCGACGGCTTCATCATCACCGATGGCGGCCGCTACGCCGGTATCGGCAGTGGACAGCACCTGGTGCGCACGGTGAGCGAACATCGCCTGGAGGCGGCGCGGCACGCCAATCCGCTCACCCTGCTGCCTGGCAACATCCCGATCAATGACCATATCGAGCGTCTGCTGCGCAGCCGCAAGGCGTTTGCCGTCGCCTATCTGGATCTGCGGCATTTCAAGCCCTTCAACGACGTCTACGGCTACTGGCGTGGGGACGAGATGATCCGCCTGCTGGCCAGCGTGGTGCAGGAACAGGTCGATCCGCGCCGCGACTTCGTGGGCCATGTCGGCGGCGACGATTTCGTGGTGCTGTTCCAGAGCACCGACGGGCGCGCGGGCTGCGCCGCGATGATTGCCGCGCTCAACGTCCGCGCGAAGGAACTCTATGATGACCTGGCGATCCGGCAGGGCGGCATCACCGCGGAGGACCGGATCGGGCGGCCGGCCTTCTTCCCGCTGCTGACCCTGTCGGTCGGACTGGTGTGGATCGAAAGCGGACGCTTCCGGCGGCCCGAGGAGGTTGCGTCCGCGGCCGCCGCCGCCAAACGCGTGGCCAAGCACACCGCGAGCGGCCTCTACGTCCAGGGCGATCCGCTCGAACCCGACTACGAATTCTCGATGGGTCCGCAGGCCGAGCTGCCCCGCCGGGCCTGATTGCTGCGATCGTCGTCAGCCGCGGGCGCGCCGCGCCAGCGCGTCGACCGCAAGACGGTAGCCGTCGATGCCGAAACCGATGACGATGCCGGCGGCCACCGGAGAGATCCAGGAGTGATGGCGGAACGCCTCGCGCGCGTGCACATTCGAGATATGCACTTCGATCACCGGCATGGGCGCGACGCCGCGGATGGCATCCTGAAGCGCGATCGAGGTATGCGTCAATGCGCCTGCATTCAGCACCACGCCGGCGACTTCGCCTGTGCGGAACGCGGCGCCGGCAGCATGAAGCGCGTCGAGCAGCGCACCCTCATGGTTGCTTTGCAGGCACTCGGCGGCATGGCCGTGGTCGGCTGCGGTCTGGCGGCACAAGGCCTCGACATCGGCCAGCGTGGCGCTGCCATAGGTGCCGGGCTCGCGCTGGCCGAGCAGGTTGAGGTTGGGGCCGTTCAAGACGACGATCTTCAGGGTCATGGCAATCTCTCGATCAGGGGCGTGCCGCCTGGTCTGCCGGCGTCAGCAGCGCAAGCTGGTCGGCGCCCAGGTGGCGCCACTGCCCGGGTTCAAGTCCCAGGGCGTCCAGCCGCAGCCTCCCGATCGCCACCCGGCACAGCGCCGTGCAGTGCTTGCCGGCCGCCGCCAGCATGCGTTTGACCTGATGATACTTCCCCTCGTCGAGCACGAGTTCGAGTTCGTGCGCGCCGGTGGCGACGGCCTCCAGGGCGGCGATGGGGGCCGGTTCATCCTGCAGCCTGACGCCGGCCTGCAGCAGGGCGATCAGCGCGGCGTCGACCGGTTCATGCACCTGCGCCCGGTAACGCTTCGGTACATGGTGGCGCGGTGAGGCCTGGCGATGGATGAAGGCCCCGTCGTCGGAAAGCAGCAGCAGGCCGGTCGTGTCGTGGTCCAGCCGGCCGACGGGCTGGACCTCGCGCCAGCTCATCTGTTCGGGCAGCAGGCTGAGCACGCCTGGATGATGGCTGGCCTTGCGCGAGCATTCGTAGCCGGGCGGCTTGTGCAGGACCAGGTAGACCTGTGCACGGTATTCCAGGATCTCGTCGAACACGCTGAAGCCATGAGCGGTGGGGTCGATGCGCGCATGCGGGTCGGTGATCACCTTGCCGTCCATCCGGAAGGCGCCCTCGGCGATCAGCTGCTGGCACCAGCGGCGCGTGCCGAAACCCTGCGACTGCAGCAGCCGATCTGCGCTGAGCGGCTTCATGTGGCGACGTCGATCGTGAAGCTGAAGGTGCTGCCCAGGCCCGGGCTGCTCTCGAGCGCGATGGTGCCGCCCATCTGCGCGATGATCCCGCTGGCCAGACTCAGGCCGAGCCCGGTGCCACCGTGGCGGCGCGACGATGAACCGTCCTTCTGGGTGAAGGGCTGGAAGATCAGCGCGCGGTCCTCCTCGGCGATGCCGATGCCGGTATCGCGCACCGCGAAGCCGAGCCGGATCGAATGCCCCTTGCCCGGTCCCTCGGTATAAGTGCGCAGCTCGACGCTGCCGGCATCGGTGAACTTGATGGCGTTGTCGAGCAGCTGGGCCAGCACCTGACGCAGGCGGTAGGGGTCGCCGCGCACCACCTCCGGCAGCGTGCCGACCGTGTCCCGGCTCAGGACGAGTCCCTTGGCTGCCGCTGCGCCGGCCATGTCGCGCAGTGCTTCGTCGACCAGCGCCGAAGGGTTGAATTCGTGCTCTTGCAGGCCCAGCACGCCGGACTCCAGCGCCGCGTAGTCGAGCAGGTCGGCGAGCAGTCCGCGCAGCCGCTCGCTGCAGGTGTTCAGATAGCCCAGCATCTCGCGCTGGTGGGTGTCGAGCTGGCTGCGCGAGAGCACTTCGCTCATGCCGATGATGCCGTTGAGCGGCGTGCGCAGCTCGTGGCTCATGTTGGCCAGGAATTCGGTCTTGGCGCGGCTGGCGGCTTCGGCAGCCTGACGCGCAGCCTCGGCGGCCAGGCGCGACTCGACCAGTTCGGTGATGTCGACGCGGAAGCCCACCACATAGCCTTCGGGCGTCTTGCGCTCGCGCACGCGCAGCCAGGTGCCGTCATCGAGCTGCTGGATCTGCTCGTTGCGCGTGCTGTTGTGGGCGGCGAGGCGCTCGCGGATCCACTCCTCCTCGCGCCCGAGTGCGTGCGCGTACTGGCCGCGCTCGACACCGTAGCGGATGATCTCCTCGAACGTGTGGCCCTTCACCAGCGCCGGCGCCGACATGGCGTAGTGGTCCCGGTAGCGGTCATTGAAATAGATCAGGCGGTCGTCGCGGTCATAGATCGCGAAGGCGTCGCCGATGGTGTCGATCGAGGACTGCAGCATGCGCTGGCTTGTGCGCACCGCATCCTGGGCGCGTTCGCGTTCGCGCTGCCAGTGCCACAGCAGCGAAAAGACCAGCAGCAGCAGCAGGGTGGCGGCGCTGGCGGTATACAGGATCAGCGAACGCTGCTCGCCTTGCAGCGCCAGCTGGTCGGAAACCGGATGACCCACCGAGACGATCAGACCGTAGGCGGGAATGCGCTGATAGGCATAGATGCGTTCCACGCCATCGGTCTGCGCCACCTTGCGGAAGGTGCCGCTGGAAGGCGCCTCGGGTTGCGAGAATGGCGGCCCCACCAGCTGTCGTCCCAGTGCGCCGGGCACCCTTGGCTGGCGCGCCAGGATCACGCCGTTTTCGGTAGTCAGGGTGCTGCTGCTGCGCGGACCCAGGCCAAGTTCAGAGTTGAAGTGCGCCAGGGCATCGGGATCCAGCGACAGCACGATGACGCCGACCATCCTGCCGCGATCCAGCACCTGGCGCGAGAACTGGATGGTCCAGCGCTGCGACACCCTGCCCAGCATGGGATTGCTGATGAACAGCCGGTCGGCGGCACTGCCGAGCTGGACGCGGATGTGGTCACGGTCGCCCAGATAGAGGTGCTGCGTGTCGTGGCCGAGATTGGAAAAGACCAGATAGCCTTTGGCATCGGTGACCGCAACCTGGAAAGCCACGTCGGACATGTGCGGCTGGCGGGCTTCGATCAGACGCGCGAACTCGTCCGGATGTTCCACCCAATGGTCGCGCAGGTCGATCAGCAGGTCATTGACCCTTTGCACCGTGGCGATGACGTTGCCGGCGTAGGCACGCGCCTCGAACAGCGTCGAGGCATACGCTTCGCGCTCCTCGGTGTCCTGTGCGCGATTGATCTCCAGGAATGCCACCAGCCACACCACGCCGATGGTGGCGGCCAGGACTCCGGCGATCTGGGCGCGCAGCGCGGGCATGCGTTTGCTCCTGCTTGACTCAATCGTTCAAATCGCTCTGATTCTACCGCGGAACGGCCTTGAACGCATCAAAAATAAAGCCGCCAAAGGGCGGCTTCATGGAAGGCGGGAAACCTGTTTCAGGCAGCAAAGTCTTCTTTGCGCTTTCCTGCCGCCAGAGCATCGCGCATCCATTGCGGCTGACGCCCGAATCCTGACCATGTTTGTCCATTCGGCCCGACGAAGCGCGCAGCGGCGGCCCCTTCCCGGGTGCGCGACTTGCGCCCGCGCTTCGCCACGACTTCCAGGCCGAGATCCCGCGCGCTCAGGCCATATTGCGTGATCTTGGCCTTCACGTCTTCGATGGCCTTGGCAATTTCGTTCTTGCGCAGTGCTTCGGCCTCTTGCTGCAGTCGGAGAATCTGGCTTTGAATCTCGGCGTACGTTGCCATGTTCAAAATCCTCATTATGATTGCCCGGGAATTCCGGTGTGGCCATTCTCGCGCGATTTTCCGACGCACGTCAATGCGGAATTGCCCCGTGCACAATCCATTCCATTCGACTGTGGATCGCAAGTTTCCGGTCGTGGCATTCATTGCTGCGTTGCCGCAGCAATGGCGGTTTCCGCGGCCCGGTCAGTGCTGCGAGACCAGCACCGGTTTGTCCATCCAATCCCGTGGAAACAGCTGCCTGAGATGTTCCAGCTTGGGCAGATCGAATCTCGCGATGTAGCCACTGTCCGGGTGCAGCGTGGCGTAATCCTGGTGATACGCCTCGGCTGCATAGAAACCTTTGAGCGGGAGGATCTGGGTGGCGATCGGTGCCCCGAAATAGTGCCCATTCTCCAGTTGGGCGACGTAGCGCCTCGCCAACAGCGCCTGATGGTCGTCGTGATAGAAAATTGCCGAGCGATACTGGCTGCCCTGATCCGGTCCCTGGCGATTGACTTGGGTCGGGTCGTGCGCGACCGAGAAATAGATGCGCAGCAATTGAGCCAGACTGACCTGGGAGGGATCGAAAGTCAGCTGGACCGATTCGGCATGACCAGTCTGACCGGTTCCGACGCTCTCGTATTGCGCTGTGCTGCCTTCGCCGCCGGCATAGCCGGAAATGGCGCGATGGACGCCATGCACATGCTGGAATACCGCCTGCATTCCCCAGAAGCAGCCGCCGGCGAGCACCACGGTATCGCTGCCGGGGGCGCTGGCCAGGGGATCGGCACCTTGCATGGCGGGCAAAACGGCTGGAGCCGCTTCATGCCATTGGGACCAGGCGTCGCATCCGCCCAGTGCCAAAAGGATCACGCTGCTGCGCAGCAGCGCCTGCCAGCGCGGGCGCGCACCCGGGCGCCGGGCGCTCACGGCGTCACCCCCGCCACGAAGGTGAGCGCCAGGCCGTTGATGCAGTAACGCAGGCCGGTTGGCGGCGGTCCATCGTCGAACAGATGGCCCTGGTGACCGCCACAGCGCCGGCAGTGCACTTCGGTGCGCTGCATGCCCAGGCTGTTGTCGTCGCGATTGCGGATGGCGTCCTTGAGCGGCTGCCAGAAACTGGGCCAGCCGGTATGGCTGTCGAACTTGGCATCCGAGGCGAACAAGGGCAGGCGGCAGCCGGCGCACTGGAAGATGCCATGCCGGTGTTCGTCCAGCAGCGCGCTGGTGAACGGTCGTTCGGTGTCCTCGTGCCGCAGCACGCGGTAGGCCGGACCGGGCAGCAGGCGACGCCATTCCTCGTCGCTGTGCTGGACTTCGAAGGATTCCTGGGCCTTGGCAGCGCACGCCGTCTGCGCGCTGCCGCCGGCGATGGCAAGGGCCTGGATGAAGGTTCTGCGTAGCATGGTCGTCGTCTCCGTGAAGCGTCAATGCGTGCACAGTGGTCGTGGCGGCAGCCGAATCCTTACAATTGCGGGACGCGCGCAGCCAAGCGCGCGATCCACCGCGTCTGCATGAGGAGAGATCATGTCCAGCCTGGCAGCACCCAACGATCCTAGCCTTGATCGCCGCCCCGCCAACTTTGTTCCCCTGAGTCCCCTGAGTTTCCTGACCAGGGTGGCCGCCGTGCATCCGCACCGGACTTCGGTGGTCCATGGCGAGCGGCGCTTTACCTGGGCGCAGACGGCCGAACGTTGCCGGCGCCTGGCGTCGGCTCTGCGTGCCCGTGGCATCGGCGATGGCGACACGGTGGCGGTGATGCTGCCGAACGTGCCGGCGATGGTGGAGGCGCATTTCGGCGTGCCGATGTGCGGTGCCGTGCTCAACACCCTCAACGTGCGCCTGGACGCCGAATCGATTGCCTTCATGCTGCGCCACGGAGCAGCCAAGGTCCTGCTCACCGACCGCGAATTCTCCAGGGTGATCGCTGCTGCGCTGGCCATCCTGGGCGAGGCCGCGCCGCTGGTCATCGACGTCGACGATGCCCTGCATGTCGAAGGCGAAGCCCTGGGCAGCATCGAATACGAGCAGCTGCTGGCGCAGGCTGATCCGGCCGGCGACTGGGCGGGACCGCGTGACGAATGGGATGCCATCGCGCTCAACTACACTTCGGGTACCACCGGCAATCCCAAGGGGGTGGTCTATCACCATCGCGGCGCCTACCTCAATGCCGTGGCCAATATCGTGAGCTGGGGCATGCCGGCACATGCGGTCTACCTGTGGACCTTGCCCATGTTCCATTGCAATGGCTGGTGTTTTCCGTGGACGCTGGCGGCAGTGGCGGGTACCCACGTGTGCCTGCGCCGTATCGACCCGGCCGAGATCTTCCGCCTGATCCAGACGGAGCGGGTCACCCACTTCTGCGGCGCGCCGATCGTGCATGGCATGCTGATCAACGCCGCAAACCTGATCCCGCAGGGCCTGGGTCATCCCGTCGAGGCCCTGATCGCGGGAGCGGCGCCGCCGGCTGCCATCATCGAAGGCATGGAGCGCATCGGCGTGCGCATCACCCATGTCTACGGACTGACCGAGACCTATGGTCCGGCCTCGGTGTGCGACAAGCAGGAGGCGTGGGCCACGCTGCCGCTGTCCGAACAGGCGCGACTCAACGGCCGGCAGGGCGTGCCCAACCACATGCAGGAGGAGATCGGCGTGCTCGATCCCGAGACCATGCAGCCGGTGCCGGCCGACGGCACCACCATGGGCGAGATCATGTTCCGCGGCAACATCGTGATGAAGGGCTATCTGCGCAATCCGGAGGCCACCGAGGACTGCTTCCGCGGCGGCTGGTTCCATACCGGCGACCTCGCGGTGCGCGAATCCGATGGCTACGTGAAGATCCGTGACCGCAGCAAGGACATCATCATTTCCGGCGGCGAGAACATCTCCTCGGTCGAGGTCGAGGATGTGCTGTTCCGTCATCCCGATGTGCTGGTGGCGGCGGTCGTCGCCAAGCCCGATACGCGCTGGGGCGAGGTGCCATGCGCCTTCATCGAGCTGCGTCCAGGCGCGGTCGCGGACCAGGAGAGTATTCTGGCCCATTGCCGTGCACACCTTGCCCGGTTCAAGATTCCGCGCGACATCGTTTTCGGACCCTTGCCGAAGACCGCCACCGGCAAGATCCAGAAGTTCGTGCTACGCAGCCAGATCCAATCCACCGAGGCTCTCAAATGACTGTTCCAACCCTGATGCAACGCGTGCGGCGCACGCTCCTGATGCTGGTCGTGTTGAGCATCGCCGTGATCGCCGCCTACACGTGGTTTTCGCTGCACTACGCGTATTCGGATGGCGAACGCGCGGGTGTGCTGCAGAAGCTGTCGCACAAGGGCTGGCTGTGCAAGACCTGGGAAGGCGAACTGCTGCTGACGCCGCTGGCCGGCACGCTGCCGGAGAAATTCGAGTTCACCGTGCCCGACGATGCGGTTGCGGCCAGGCTCAACGCGCTGATGGGCAAACGCGTCACGCTGTCCTACGAACAGCATCGCGGGGTGCCCAGCACCTGTTTCGGCGACACCGAATACTTCGTGCGCGACGCGCATGAGAACGCCAACTGAGCGGAGGTTCGCGATGGCCTTGCTGTCCTGCATGCATCCTGGATTCTCGTGGCGCGCGCTCGCGTGCTGTCTGCTGGTGCCCGGCGCGCTGTTGCCCCTGCGGGCAGCCCACGCCGCCGACGCCGCCCTCGCCGCGGCATTGGCGGATGCTGCGCGCAGTCCGGCCTTCGTCGCGCGCGATGCAGTGCGCCATCCGCAACAGGAACTGGAGTTTTTCGGATTGCGGCCGGATCAGACCGTGGTCGAGGTGAGCCCCGGCGCCGGCTACTGGACCGAGTTCCTGGCGCCCTACCTGCACGAGCACGGCACCTTCTACGTGGCCGTGCCACCGCGCAAGGATGCCGAAGCCGCAGCCCGCGATCCCCTGCGTGCCAAGCTTGCCGCCGATCCGGCACGCTACGGCAAGGTACGGATCACCCAGCTGGGTCAGGACCACTACCAGGTGGCACCCGATGGCAGCGCCGATCTGATCCTGACCTTCCGCAATCTCCACAACTGGATGAAGGCCGGCTACGCCGCGCAGGCGCTCAAGGGATTCTTCGAGGCCCTCAAACCGGGCGGTATCCTGGGCATCGAGGATCACCGCGGACGCAACGACGTGCCCCAGGATCCCGCCGCCGACAGCGGCTATGTGCGCCAGGACTACACCATCCAGCTGGCGCAGCAGGCTGGCTTCGAGTTCGTCGACAGTTCCGAGATCAACGCCAATCCCAGGGACAGCAAGGACTGGCCCAAAGGGGTGTGGACGTTGCCGCCGACGCTGGCACTGAAGGATCAGGATCGCGACAGGTACCTGGCGGTTGGCGAGGCGGACAACTACGTGCTCAGGTTCCGCAAGCCCATGCACTGAGTGACTGCCGCGGCAGCGCGGCCTGGCTCAGGTTGCGCTGCGTCAGGCTGCGCTGCGCACCATGTCGCGGTAGGCATGCCAGGTCGCGTGTCCCATCACCGGGACCACGAACACCAGTCCGAGCAGCAGCGTGGCGAAGCCCACGGCCGCCAGCACGACCAGCAGGGCACTCCACACCAGCATGGCCGGGATGTTGGCCAGCGTCGCACGCACGCTGGTCCGGACCGCCTCGCCAGCGCTGGCATCCTGGTCCAGGATCAGCGGCACCGCCACCACCGACACCGCCAGCACCACGACCGCCAATGCGCCGCCGATGACCAGGTAGTCGAGCCACTGGCCGAGATTCGACAGGTCGAAGAATCCGCCGTACAGGAGTTCACCCAGGCTGGGTTCGGGGCGATGGAACACCGTGTTCAGGATCGTCACCGAGACCAGGAACCAGGCCACGGTGATGGCCGCCAGCGTGGCGCCGAATTTCATCATGGCACCGGCATGCTGCGCGATGCCTTCGGCCGAGCCATCGAAGCTGAGTGCCTGTCCGCTGGTCTGGCGGCGTGACAGTTCGCACAGTCCGCCCGCGAGCACCGGCGCCACCAGCATGAATCCGGAAACCAGGGCTGCAAGGACATAGGGGTGGCTGCCAGCGAGCGCCAGCAGCACCAGCCACAGGCCGGCGATCAGCGCCCCGTGGGCAAGACTGGCGGCCCAATGGGCGCGCAGGTCGGCGTAGCCAAGCGCCACCCAGGCGAATGGGCGGGACCACGCAACGGTTTGGATGTGGAGGGCGGAATGCGCGTGCTTGCCTGGAGCGATTGCTGTGACCATGGCGATCTCCTCTGGGGCTGCATTGAAAGGAAATGATAGTCCTTTCGCGCGCGGGGTGGGCGAGCGTCAGCCGGCCAGGCAGCCGTCGGCCAGCCACTGGTGCAGGTAGTGGTTCGCGGCCGCCCCTGCCTGCGCAGGATCGGCGTGCAAAGTTCCCAGTTGCCCGCAGAGCGCGGCCAGCGTGGTGCCGGACTCGAGCGTGGCGAGCAGGGCGTCCTCGACGGGGTCGAGCGAGCGCCAGCGATTGCCAAGATCCGGGCGCCATACCAGCAGGGAATGCGTCAGCGGATGCGGTTCCGGCAGCTCGGGTTCCTGCCCGGGGGGGGCCGCGTCGATCGCGTGCCAGGCTGCTTCGACGGCCCATTCGAGCGTGATCCGGCGCGCGCTCGGCAGCAGCCGCAGCGGCAGCGCCGGCCAATCCGCTGCCGGCACTGCCGCCAGCGCGGCAGCCGTCAACACCGGCGCGTCGGGCGCATCGAAGGCGTCACGCAGCGCGCGGTCCATGCGCGCCAGGTCGCGCAGCGCGGGGTGCCGCAGCAGCGGCGTGCCGTCGCCATCGCACGGCTCGTCCGCCAGAAAGCCATCGAGATGTTCGCCGTGGCTGCGCACGCTGAAGCCTGTCGGCGGATGGGCGCCGGCATAGGCATCGGCAAGCTGCGCGAAAGCCTCGTCGCCGAGGGCGCGTGCGAATACGCTGTAGTTGTCGGCCAGCGCCTCGCGCAGTCGCGCCAGATAGGCCTGCCGGTAGACCTGCAGGCCACGCTCCGCCGTGGCGTCGAGCAGCGTGCCGGCGCTTGCGCCATCGATGATCGCAGCGAGCAGCAGGCGCTGGCCTGCGCCCGGATCCTCCTGCACTTCACGCGGCATCGCGCACCTCCGCGAGAGCGCTGCCGATGCGGCGGATCTCGGGCAGCAGCTGTGCCAGCGGCGGAATGTCGTCATCGCGTTCGAGCAGCGTCGGCACTGCGCCGAAGCGACGCAGCGCGTGATCGTAGAGCTGCCAGACCTCGTCGCGGACCGGATGGTCATGGGTGTCGATCACGATGTCGCCGAGGTCCTGGTGGCCGGCCAGGTGCATCTGGACCACGCGTTCGACGGGCAGCCGGTCCAGGTAGGCGTGCGCGTCGATGCCATGGTTGCGGCTCGACACGTAGATGTTGTTCACGTCGAGCAGCAGCAGGCAGTCCGCTTCGTCGGCGACGGCGCGTACGAATTCGGCTTCATCCATTTCGTCGGCCGCATGACGCACGTAGCTGGACACGTTCTCCAGCAGCAGACGCCGGCCCAGGAAATCCTGGACCTGACGCACGCGGCGCGCGACGTGGCGCACCGACGCCGGGTTGAATGTGAGCGGCAGCAGGTCGTGGCTCTGCCTGCCCCCGCTGGCGGTGAAGCACAGGTGATCGGATATCCATGCCGGTTCGATGCGGCGCGCGAGCTCGCGCAGCCGGTTCAGGTAGTCCCTGTCCAGTGGATCGGCGCTGCCGATCGACAGCGAAACGCCGTGCATCGCCATCGGGTAGTCGGCGCGCAGGCGGTCCAGGAAGTGCAGCGGCTTGCCGCCGTCGACCAGGTAGTTCTCGCTGATCACTTCCAGCCAGCCGATATCGCGCGGCCGCTGTGCCAGCAGCTCCTGGTAGTGCTCGGTGCGCAGCCCGAGGCCGGCACCGCGAAGCGGCTTGTTCATGGTTGCGCTCGCGGGGGGCGCGCCGGTCCGCCGCGTGCAGTGCGGCCGGCGCGCGCCGTGGTCTTACTTGAGAACCGTGCCGCCGGCCGACTTGCATTCGGCTTCCGAGGCCTTCTGCTGCCAGCCCTGGCCCTTGCAGGAGTTCTGGCCCTTGCAGCCGCTCTTGGCGGTCTTGCAGTCCGAGGTGCCCTTGCAGCTGTTGATGCCGCCGCACTTGACCATCGGGGCATCGTCGGCGTGGGCGAGGGTGGCGGTGCTGCCCAGGGCGAACAAGGCGGCGGCGGCGGTGGCGATGGCGAATCCGGTGCTGATCTGCTTCATGATGATATTCCTCGTGGTGAAGTGGGGGTCGAACATTGCCGGACGATCCGGCGGGGAGGGCTCTTTTCCGTCTCCAAGGCTTGGACGGACAAGATGCCCGCTTCCTTACATCCGCAGGCCGGATTTTTTCTCCAGCCAGCGGTCGATCGCCAGCGGGCCGCCGCCGCGTACCATCAGGTACAGCAGCACGACGGCCCACACCCCGTGGGTGGGGTAGGCATCGGGATAGACGAAGATCTCGATCACGGCGGTCATGCCGAGCAGCGCCAGCGCCGAAAGGCGCGTGGCCAGGCCCAGCAGCAGCAGGATCGGGAACAGGTGTTCGGCGCTGGCGGCCAATGGCGCCGCGAGTTCCGGCGGGATCAGCGGCAGCCGGTATTCCTCGCGGAACAGGTCGACAGCCGAGGCTGCGAGGTGGGGAACGCCAAGCTGGAAGCGGCCTTCGACCAGATCGACGGCAAAGCCCTCGACCTTGGTCTGGCCCGATTTCCAGAACACCGCGGCAATCGAGAAGCGGCCGAGCAATTGCAGCAGCGGCTCCGGGATGGTGGCCAGACGCTGGTGGAAGGCTGAAATCGCCTTGGCGAGGCCGGTGGCGGGGGCGGGCATGGTGGACTCCTTGTTGAGGTATGCCTGTCGGTCGTGGCGGACGCGGCATCCTTACACACTGTACGGCCCACTATCCGGTCTGGATGCGTGCATGCCGTTCCGGGAAGGCTGCGGGCAGCGCACATGCGATCACAGTACCCGGCGCGCTGCGCCTGCGGCATCATGGCGCGTCCATGCCAGATCTCCGAGGTCGATGCCGTGTCTGCTCCCCCGTCCGCTCTGCCCACCACCGTGCGTCCCTACATTCCGGCGTCGGCGCAACTGCCGGAACTGACCCTGCGTGCGCTGCTGGTCGGCGTGGTGCTCGGCATGATCTTCGGTGCATCCTCGCTCTACCTGGTGTTGAAGGTCGGCCTGACGGTGAGCGCGTCGATCCCGGTGGCCGTGATCTCGGTCACGCTGTTCCGCCTGTTCCACAAGGTCGGAGCGCGCGACGCCACCATCCTCGAGAACAATATCGCCCAGACCGCCGGTTCTGCCGGCGAGTCGATTGCCTTCGGCCTCGGGGTGACCATGCCGGCGATCCTGATCCTGGGCTTCGACCTCGAGATCACGCGCGTGATGCTGGTGGCGGTGCTGGGCAGCCTGCTCGGCATCCTGCTCATGATCCCGGTGCGGCGCACGCTGATCGTGCTCCAGCACGACCAGCTCAAGTATCCGGAGGGCACCGCCTGTGCGGAGGTGCTGAAGAGCTCGGCCAGTGCCGAATCACGGGCAGCGGCAGGCGAGACCGGGGCCGAGCTTGCCGCGCAGGGCGGCGGGCGCGCTGGCGTGATCTTCGGCGGCTTTGCCGCCGGCCTGATCTACAAGATCGCCAACGTGGCGCTGAAGGCCTGGAAGGACACCGCCGAGGCGACGTTCGGCGCGCCCCTGGCCGGCGGTTCGGTCGCCGCCGAAATTTCGCCGGAGCTGCTCGGCGTGGGCTACATCATCGGGCCGCGCATTGCCGCCACCATGGCGGCGGGTGGCGTCATGTCCTACCTGCTGCTGATCCCGATGATCAAGTTCTTCGGCGAGCATCTCGGCGTACCACTGCCGCCCGGCGTCAAGCTGATCCACGACATGAGCCCGGGCGAGGTGCGCAGCGCGTATGTGCTCTACATCGGTGCCGGCGCTGTGGCCACTGGCGGCGTGATCAGCATGCTGCGCGCGCTGCCGACCATCTGGCGCAGCCTGGGCGTCGGCCTGGGCGGCTTCGGCCGGCGTGCCGGCAGCGTGCTGCGCACCGAAGACGACATCCCGCTCGAGTGGGTGGTGATCGGGTCGCTGGCCATCATCGCCATCATCACGGTGGCTGCGCCGCTCAACATGAACCTGCTCGGCGCCCTGCTGATCCTGGTGTTCGGTTTCCTGTTCGCCACTGTGTCCTCGCGCCTGACCGGCGAGATCGGTTCTTCGTCCAATCCGATTTCCGGCATGACAGTGGCGACCCTGCTGCTGACCTGCCTGGTTTTCCTGCTGATGGGCTGGACCGGTGGCCAGCACTACGTGACCGTGCTGTCGGTCGGGGCCATCGTGTGCATCGCGACCAGCAACGCCGGCAGCACCTCGCAGGATCTCAAGACCGGCTTCCTGTTGGGGGCCACGCCGCGGCTGCAGCAGTACGCGATCCTGGCCGGCGCCCTGTGCTCGGCGCTGGCGCTGGGGCCGGTGCTGCTCAAGCTCAACGACGCCGCCACGGTCTACGTGCCGGTGGCAGAAGTCGCGCCAGGTCTGGCGACCGATGCCGCCGCGCTGCCGGATCGCGCTGCGTTGCAGGGGCCGCAGGCGGCCCAGGACAGCCACAGCTACCGCGTGTGGCACAAGACCGATGAAGCGGGTGGTCCGCCCGGCAAGTATCTGGTCGACGACGCCGGCCGCGCGGTGTGGCTGGTCGATCCCGGCATCAACGGCAGCCATCTCAAGCGACCCGATGGCAGCGAGGTGCGCAAGTACGATGCGCCCAAGGCGGTGCTGATGTCCTACATCATCAAGGGCATCCTGGATCGCAAGCTGCCGTGGGCGCTGGTGCTGTTCGGGGTGATGATCGCGGTGACCCTCGAGCTGGCGGCCGTGCCCTCGCTGGCCTTCGCGGTGGGCGTCTACCTGCCGATCGCCACCTCGCTGCCGCTGTTCGTCGGCGGTGTGGTGCGCTGGCTGGTCGACCGGCGCAACGCCCACGGGGCCGGGCTTGGGCATCTCAGCGCGGCGGAGCGGCAGACCGAAGGTGACCGCAGTCCGGGGGTGCTGCTGGCCTCGGGATACATTGCCGGCGGTGCATTGGCCGGTATCGTGATCGCGTTCAGTGCGGGGGTGCTGACGGGTTTTGACCAGACGGTCACGCGCTGGTCGGAGCAGCACAATCCCTTTTTCGGCGGCCCCGTCGCCGACCTGCTGTCGCTGTTGCCCTACCTGCTGCTGATGGCCGCCCTGTACCGCATCGGTCGCGGCCTTCAGCTCGGCGTGACGCGCTCCAGCCGGTAGCCGTAGAAGTACACCGAACTCAGCCGCAGGCCGCTTTCGGGGGTGAGCGCCAGCTTGTTGCGGATGCGGCTGATGTGGGTGTCGACCGTGCGTGTATTGAGATCCGGACTGCGGCCCCAGATGCTTTCCAGGATATGTCCGCGCGACAGCAACTGCCCCAGATGGCGGAACAGGAACAGCGTGAGGTCGAATTCCTTCAGCGTCATCTCGACGTCGCGGTCGCCGCAGCGCACCCTGCGCTGCGCGACGTCGATGCGGATCTGGTCGACCTCGATCACTTCCTTCTGCTGGTACTCCTGGCGCGAGCGGCGTTCCAGCGCGTTGACGCGCGCCACCAGTTCGAACTTGCGCAGGGGCTTGGTGAGGTAGTCGTCAGCCCCCTTCTGCAGTGCCGTCACGATGTCCTGTTCGTCGCTGCGCGCGGTCATGAACATGACCGGCACCGGCGCCTGGATATTGGCACGCACCCATTCCAGGACCTGATCG
>JAGWIJ010000182.1 GCA_028873535.1 Pseudomonadota bacterium | reverse complement strand
TGGCGCCACTCAGCGTCGTCAGGTCCACCGAACTCAGCGTGGTCTGGCTTTGGACAAAACCCAGCGAGTTGGTGCCTTGCGCGGTCAGGCCGGCATTTGCGATCGCGGCACCGGTGCCGGTCAGGCTGAAGTTGGTGGGCGAGTTGAGCGTCAGGGTACCGCCGTTGGCCGTGCCGCCGCTGTAGACCCCATTGGTGAGCGTCGTGGCTGCAGCGGTGAGGCCGGTCGCGGCCAGAACATTGGTGGCACTGTTGCCGGTACCCAGGGTGATGTCGCGGCCGTCGCTGGCGGTGAGCTTGACGGCGCCCGTAGAGGCATCCGCCGAAGCCTGGACACCGGTCTGGGCACTGATGGCGTTAATGGCCGCAGCCACGTTCTGGCCCTGGGACACAACGGTAGCACCGCCGCTGACCGCCCCGACGGCGACACCGTTGACCACCAGGTCGCCGGCATTGAGCGCGCCGCCAGCGCCGGTGGCAGTGGGCGCGGTCGGCGCAACGGCAGCGGTGGTACCTTGGGCTGGCGAGCCCCCATTGACCGTCGTCACGGCGGTTGCGGTCACGCCAGTCAGCGAGGACTGGGCATTGATCGCCGCCGCCTTTTCGTAGGCGCTGCCGGCAGTCATGCCCGCCAGCAGGTTGTTGCTGGGGTTGCTGTCGGAAGTGGCGCCAATGGCGTGACCATTGATGCTGATCGTCGCGGCAGAGGTGAAGGCTCCCGTGCTGGTACCGTTAAGGCCGGTCACCACTGCGATCTGGCTGGTGCCGCCGTAGTTGCCCAGCGAAGTGGTCGATGCGCCGGCCAGGTTGACGTTGATGGTCTGGTTGGCGTTGGCGCCGACCTGGAATTGGGCGCCCTGGAAGCTACCGTCGAGCAGGTTGGTGCCGTTGAACTGGGTGGTGTTGGAGATTCGGCCGATTTCATTCAGCAGCTGCTGCGATTCCTGGTTCAGCGAGGCACGGTCACTCGAGCTGTTGGTGCTGTTGGCCGACTGCACGGCCAGCTGGCGGATGCGCTGCAGGTCGGAGCTCACCGAGGCCAGTGCGCCGTCGGCGGTCTGCGCCAGCGAGATACCGTCGTTGGCATTGCGGGCAGCCTGGCCGAGGCCGTTGATCTGGCTGGTCATGCGGTCGGCGATCGCAAGGCCGGCAGCATCGTCGGCAGCGCTGTTGATGCGCAAACCGGACGACAGGCGGGAAATCGAAGTCTGCAACCTGGACTGCGAAGCGGTCAGGTTGTTCTGGGCCTGCATCGAAGCGAAGTTGGTGTTGATGTATGAAGCCATGTTGGAAAGTCTCCTAGTTGATGCTCAAGGGCCCCGTCTGGGGTTCCGGCGTGGTCCACACTCCCGTGGCCTTGGTCGCCGCACTATGAATTCGGCGGTCATTGAGCGCCGATGTTTGGATAACGGAGAGCGGCGGCGGAACTTTAAACCCCGGCATCAAATTCCCCGGCACGGTGTCAAGCTTAAAATGTCCTACGCGCCAGGGATCCATGGAATTGAGCCACTTGTGCCGCGCTATTCCGGCCAAGAGCCCGCGCAGGACCGCTCGAACCGTCAGCCGTGTCGCGCCCCAACGGGCGCGCCGAAGCGCGCGAATTGACGGGTATTTCGGTCTTTCTTCAGGGCGCTGCCGCCCTGCCGGCCGGCGCAGAATCTCGCCACACAAGTTCAAGTTCCCCCAGCGGGGGGTCGTAAACCATTCATCCAGGACATGCCCTCCTGGGGAAGGTTTGCCCCCTCCGAACCGAAGCAATACGGACCGGATGACATGACCAACCTGAGCCAGCGAGGGCGCGACAACGTGAATCACCAGGAGCCTTCTGACATGTTTGGACCCAAGCTGCGCGGCGCAAGTGCCTATGAGACCACGGGCGTCGAGACCGGCGTGATGAGTGCCGATCCGCACAAGCTGGTGCTGATGCTGTTCGAGGGTGCCCGTCTGGCGATTGCCCGCGCGCTGCTGGCCATGGAACAGGGCGACATCGCGCGCAAGGGTGAATCGATCGGCCGCGCCGTCAAGATCGTCATGGAAGGCCTGAATGCCAGCCTGAGCTGGGATGCCAACCAGGAAATGGCCGACCGCCTGGCCTCGCTCTACGAATACATGGCGCGCCGCCTGACCGAGGGCAATGCCCAGAACAATCCCGACCCGCTGCGCGAAGCCGATCGCCTGCTGGCCGAACTCGAAAACGCCTGGCGCGCCATCGCGCCGGAGCGCCGCGCACAACTCGACGCAGGACGGCTGCAGCCCGCATGACGACCACCCATCTCTCCCCGACCCAGATCATCGAGCTCTACCAGGGCATCGCACGCCTCATGAAGGACATGGTGGTGGCGGCCCAGGGCCACGAATGGGAGCGGCTGCGCGAACTGGAAGGCCAGTGCCGGCCGATCACCCATACCCTGATGGCCCAGGAACCGGGCTGTGAACTGCCGGATGCGCAGAAGCGCGCCAAGTTCCTGCTGTTGCGCGAGATCCTGGACGACGATGCCGCGATCCGCGCGGTGACCCAGTCCTGGATGAGCGAACTGCAGGCGCTGATCGGCAACACCAGCACGCGGCGCAAGCTCGGCCTGGCCTACGGGTCCGGCCTGCACTGAGCATGGACCCGCTGGCCGCGGTGACGGCGGTCGCAGCGGCGCGCGCCGTGGCAACGGCGCGCACGGCCATCGCCACGCGTCAGACCTGGTTGCCCGCCGCGGCGCCGGAGAGCGCCAGCCATACCGATCTTTCCTCGTCCGGACTGCTGGTCGAAGCGCTGCTCCAGCAGCCGGCCGCGACCGGCACTGCGCTGGCCGAAGCCACGCCGCTGCTGGCGGCCGCCCCGCCGGCCGGACCGCAGGCGCCGCTGGCGCAGGCACTGCAGCAGGCCATGCGCCAATCCGGCCTGTTTTACGAATCCCACCTTGCAGCCTGGCAGCAGGGTGAGCTGCCGCTCGCCGAACTCCTGCAGGAACCGCAGGGGCGCCTGCCGCCCTTGTCGGTGCCTGCCCGCGCTGCGCCGGAGCAATTGCCTGCCGCCCTGGCCGGCGGCACCGCGCCGCCGGCAGCACCGGTCGGCCGCCTGCCCGACAGCGTGGCGACGACGGCAGTCGAACTCCGCAATTCCGGCCACGCCGGCAGCGCGCCGCCCTGGCAGCAGCTGGTCGATCCGCGCGTCGGCAGCGTGGTCCAGCAGCAGTTGCTCAGTCTGGACACCCAAGTCCTGCCCTGGCATGGCCAGGTCTGGCCGGGGCAGTCGCTCGACTGGACCGTGGCGCCCGAAGTCGACCCCGAAGCGGGCAGGCGCGCGGACATTCCCACCGCCTGGACCAGCCGGCTGCGGCTGAACCTGCCTGCGCTGGGCAGCGTCGAGGCCGAATTGCGCTGGTCGGCGGGCCGCTGCAGCCTGCGCCTGATCGCGCCGGCCGGGCAGCTGCCGGAACTGCGCGCAGCGCTGCCGGCGCTGGC
>JAGWIJ010000069.1 GCA_028873535.1 Pseudomonadota bacterium | reverse complement strand
GCGGGCTCAGGTTCGGGCGCAGCCGCCACCGGAGCCGGCGTCGGCTCGGGCGCAGCAAGCGGCTCGGGAACCGGCGCCACCACGGGTGCCGGTGGCGCGACCGCAGCCTGAGCGGGCACCGAGGCCGGGGCCGGCGCCGGGGCCGGGGTCGGGATCGGAGCAGCAACGGCCGCCTCGACCGCTTCGGGCTCACCGACCGGCTTGCCAGCATCGTTCTTGACGAAGGTGCGCTTCTTCTTGACCTCGACCTGAATGGTCCGGGCGCGACCGGTCGCGGCGTCGGCGGTCTTGATCTCGGTCGTCTGCTTGCGCACCAGCGTGATCTTGGTCTTCTGGTCGCGGCTGCCGTGAGCGCGCTGCAGATGCTGCAGCAGCTGCTCCTTGTCGTGCTCGGTCAGCGGGTCGGCTTCGCGCGTCTTGGTGACGCCCGCGGCTTTCAGCTGCTCGAGCAGGTGCGTCGAGGTGATCTTGAGTTCGGCGGCAAAATCCGCCACGTTGTTGGCTGCCATCTGCTGATTCCTTTTGCTGCGCTTACTCGAACCACGGCGCGCGGGCGGTCATGATCAATTCGCGGGCGCGTGCCTCGTCCACGCCCGTCATCTCGACGAGTTCCTCAACCGACAGGTCGGCCAGATCGTCCATCGTCCGGACCCCCTGCGTGGCCAGCTTGCGGGCAATCTCGTTGTCCATCCCGGCCATGTGGAGCAGTTCATCCGAGACGTTCTCGATCTGCTCCTCGCTGGCGATCGCCTCGGTAAGCAGGGCATCCTTCGCCCGGCTGCGCAGCTCGTTCACCGTCTCCTCGTCAAAGGCGGCGATCTCGAGCATTTCGGCCAGTGGCACGTAGGCCACTTCCTCAAGGGTGGTGAAGCCTTCCTCCACCAGGATGTCGGCCACTTCCTGGTCGACATCGAGGCGCTCCATGAACAGCTGCCGCACCGTGCTGTGCTCGGTCTCGGACTTCTGCTGCGCCTGGTCGATGGTCATGATGTTGAGCTCCCAGCCGGTAAGCTCGCTTGCCAGCCGGACATTCTGCCCACGCGCGCCGATGGCCTTGGCGAGCTGGTCCTCCTCCACCACCACGTCGATGCTGTGCTTGTCCTCGTCGACCAGGATCGAACTCACTTCCGCCGGCGCCAGGGCGTTGATGACGAACTGCGCCGGCTCCGGCGACCACAGGATGATGTCGACGCGCTCGCCGCCAAGCTCGCCGGTGACCGCCTGGACGCGCGTTCCGCGCATGCCCACACAGGTGCCGATGGGATCGATGCGGCGATCGTTCGACTTTACCGCGATCTTGGCGCGCATGCCGGGATCACGTGCGGCCGCCTTGATCTCGAGCAGGCCTTCCTCGATCTCGGGAACCTCAAGCTCGAACAGCTTGACGATGAATTCCGGCGCCGTGCGCGACAGGATCAGCTGCGGTCCGCGGTTGCCACGCTCGATGCGCTGCAGGAAGGCTCGCACGCGGTCGCCGACACGCAGGTTCTCTTTCAGGATCATCTGGTCGCGCGGCAGCAGGGCTTCCAGGCGACCCGATTCGATGATGGCATTGCCACGCTCGATGCGCTTGACGGTGCCGGTGACCAGGCTGTCGCCGCGCGCCAGGAAGTCGGCCAGGATCTGCTCGCGCTCGGCATCACGGATCTTCTGGAAGATCACCTGCTTGGCCGCCTGTGCACCGATGCGGCCGAAGTCGATCGGCTCGAGAGGGTCCTCGAGGATGTCACCTGGCTGGGCGTCGGGATCGCGCTTGCGCGCCGCCGAAAGCGGCATTTCCAGGGTTTCGGACAGCCAGTCGCCGTCTTCGACCACCGTCCAGCGCTGGAAGGAATCGAAATTGCCGGTCTCGCGGTCGATCGATACGCGCACCTCGATCTCGTCGCCGTGCTTCTTCTTGGTTGCCGACGCGAGCGCAGCCTCGAGCGCGACGAACACGATGTCCGGATTCACGCTCTTTTCGCGCGCCAGCGCATCGACCAGCAACAGGATTTCCTTGCTCATGATCTCTCCAACTCAAAATTCCGGCACGAGGTTGGCCCGGTCGATCGCGTCGAACGCGAACTCCGCCGGCCCCTTCTCGAGCTCGATCCGCACGCCGCCTTCGGTCACTTCCAGCAGGCGCCCGGCAAACACCTTGCGACCCTCGCGCGGGGCCCGCAGCTTCAGCTTGACCTGATTGCCGACAAAGCGCGCGAAGTGGGCAGGCTTGGCGAGCGGGCGGTCGAGTCCTGGCGAGGACACTTCCAGCCGCTCGTAGTCGATGTTCTCGACGGTGAACACCCGGGTCAGCTGGTCGCTGACCAGAACGCAATCGTCGACGGTGATGCCTTCGGGGTGGTCGATGAACACGCGCAGCAGCCCGCGACCGGCGCGCTCCAGCGCGACCAGCTCGAAATCGAGTCCTTCCACCGTGGTTTCAATGACCTGTTGCAGGTCCATCCCCGCCCATCCCGACCGCTTGACGGCCCACGCCGCGATGCGGCGCACAATAAAAAAATGGGCCCCTGGCCCATCGGTATGACGACCGGCACGGCTCCCCGCCAATGCATCAGGGGGCTACCGCGACCGGACATTCTTTTGCAAGCCTGCAATGCTAGCATGAAACTCAAGACGGTTGCCAGTACCCCGACAGTCCCGCATTGCCTCCCAGGCGCAGACAGCGGCCCCCGGCAGGGCGTCGACCGCTTCAGGTCGATCGTTTGCGCGTGACGACCGCTTCACCCGCCAGCCACTGCTCGACCAGTGCCACCGTCCACGCCACGCCGAAGCCGTTGACCTCGCTCGCCACCGCCCCCAGGCCGTTGCTGTTGGAATACGAGGACAGGTCGACGTGGATCCAGTCGGCCTCGCCGCGGAAGCGGTTCAGGAAGCGCGCCGCCAGGATGTGGTCGGCCTCGCCTTCCTGCAGGCACTGCTTGATGTCGGCCACCTTGCTGTCGAGCAGGGCGTCGTAGTCCGCTTCGGCCGCGAAGCACACCACGCGCTCGCCGCTGGCCGCGGACGCGGCGCGTGCCAGCACTTCGAGTTCCGGCCGGCTGGCGAACACGCCGCTCTGCAGCCGCCCCAGCGCGGTGACCATGCTGCCGGTCAGGGTCGCGAAATCGACGATCAGCGCGGGCTTCTCGCGCGCGGCCAGGGTCAGGGTATCGGCCAGCACCATGCGCCCTTCGGCATCGGTGTGCACGATCTCGATGGTGGTGCCGTCGAGCGCGGTCACCACATCGTTCTGCTTGTAGGCGCCCGCCGACAGGTGGTTCTGCGCCACGGCCAGGAAGCAGTCCACTTCGACCGGCAGGCGCAGCGCGGCGATCGCCTGCAGCGCCGCCAGTGCCACTGCCGAACCGTTCATGTCCTCGTGCATGCCATACATGTGGCGCGCCGTCTTGAGATTGTGCCCGCCGGTATCGAAGCAGATCCCCTTGCCGACCAGCGCCAGCCGCCGCCGGGCGCCGCGCGGCTTCCAGTGCAGATGCAGGATCGCCGCATCGGCGTTGGCGGAGCCCTGCGCCACCGCCAGGAAGGCGCCGGCACCGAGCCGCTTCAGTCGCGGCACGTCGAGTTCGCGCAGTCCGAAGCCCTGGGTGCGCGCCAGCTTGCGCACGCGCTCCCGGTAGGCACCCGGGTCGAGGTCATTGGGCGGCAGCAGGGTCAATGTGCGCGCCAGGGTGTTGGCCTCGGCCAGCGCTTCCACACGCCCCAGGCGCTCGCGCAGGCTCGTGTCGACGCCATGCAGGTGCAGCTGACGCAGCGCACGCGCACCCTTGCCGCCCTTGCGGGTGGGCAGCACGGCCGCATTCACCAGCGCGGCGAACACGGCACGCCCGGCCAGATCGGCGGCAATCCGGCCGAATCCCAGTGCCAGGCTGGCGGGGTGTTCGGCCAGCAACGGCGCCAGCGCCTTGCGCAGCGCGGTACCCTGTTCGAAGGCACTGGCGGAAGGCGCCACCACGGCCACGCTGATCAGGCGGCCGGCACCATCCTGGAACACGCAGCCTTCGCCAGCGAGTTCGGCCACGCCCACGCCGCGCCGCGCCAGCACCTGCTCCAACAGAGGCCGCAGTGCCGCCGGCAGGCCGGCGGGGAGCGCCTTGCCGACGGGCGGCGGCAGCACCAGCAGCACATGACTGGCTGGCCAGTCGCCGCCGGCAGGAAGGTGGTCGTGGCACTGCAGCTTGAGGCTCATGCGGAGATCCCGGCGGGATTGGAGTGGCAGCGATTGTAAGCCTGCCGCCCGCCATGTCACACTCGACCGATGCAGTCCTATCTCGACCTCCTGCGGCGCATCCTCGACCAGGGCCACTGGCAGGAAAACCGCACCGGCATCCGCACGCGCGCCATTTCGGGCGCCAGCCTGCGCTTCGACCTGCGCACCGGCTTTCCGGCCGTCACCACGCGCCGGCTGCCGTTCAAGACCTTCATGGGCGAACTGGTGGGCTTCCTGCGCGGCAGCGACAGTGCGGCGCAGTTCCGCGCTCTCGGCAGCGGCATCTGGGATGCCAATGCCAACCGCAACAGCCAGTGGCTGGCCAATCCGAACCGGCGCGGCGAGGATGATCTCGGCCGCATCTACGGCGTGCAGTGGCGCGACTGGCAGGGCTGGCGCAATGTGCCTGCCGGCTCGCCGCAGCTCGCCCACGCGCTGGAAAGCGGCTGGGAACTGCGCGGCCGGCTCGACGACGGCTCGTTGATGCTGTCGCGTCGCATCGACCAGCTGCGCGACTGCCTGGACAAGCTGGTGCACTCGCCCAGCGACCGGCGCATCCTGTTCCATGCCTGGAACCCCGCCGAACTCGACCGGATGGCCTTGCCGCCCTGCCACCTGCTCTACCAGTTCAATGCCGCACTGGAGACACGCACGCTGTCGCTGTGCCTCTACCAGCGGTCGGTCGATGCCCCGCTCGGTCTGGTCGGCAATCTGGCCGAGGCAGCGGCCCTGCTCACACTGTTCGCGCGCCTGAGCGGATTCACGCCAGCGTGGCTGAACTGGTTCGGCAGCGATGTGCATATCTACGAAAACCAGCTCGAGATGGTGCACAGCCAGCTCGCGCGCACGCCGTTTCCGGCACCGCACCTGCTGCTCGACGCGCGCGTGCCCGACTTCGCGCGCACCGGTGTCCATGCCCCGGAATGGCTGGAGCGCGTCGAGCCGGACGACTTCCGGCTGGAAGGCTACCAGCACCATCCGCCGCTCAGCGCACCGATGGCAGTCTGAATTCACATTATAATGACGGGATTGAGCGGGAACCGATCCCGCATGGTGACCACCTGTGATGGAGATCGAATGAGCGAGCAATTTTCCCCCAGTGGGTACGTCCTGGCCGGGGTCGACGACGGTTTTGCCGATACCAAGGTGGTCACCCAGGATCGCAAAGTCCGCGTCGCGTCGTGCGCACGCGCCGGCCTGCACGGACTGTCCTCGGTCAGCGTGGTCGACGACACGGTCAGTTCGAGCTACGAGACCGCCGGACGCAACTTCACCATCGGCGACTTCATCGACGGCGAGGAAACGCGCTTCGACGACTACCCCACCTCGGACCTCAACCGGGTGGTGGTGCATCACGCGTTGCGCCTGGCCGGGCTGTCGGGACAGCGCGTCAAGATCGCCTCGGGCCTGCCGGTGGACATGTTCTTCAAGGGCAGCAACCGCAACGAGGCCGCCATCCGCGCCAAGCAGGAAGCGCTGTTGAAGCGCGTTTCGGTCAGCGAGGGGGGCGAGACCGCCGAGATCGTCGAGCACGTGGTGCTGCCCGAGGCGGTGGCGTCCTGGTTCGACTACGCCTTCGACGAAGAGGGACGCGAAATCGAAATGGAAGGCCCCTGCGGCGTGATCGATATCGGCGGCAAGACCACCGATTGCGTGACCATCCTGCCCGGCCACCAGATCGACCACATGCGCAGCGGAACCGGCAACATCGGCGTGCTCGACATCTACGAACAGATCGGCCAGCACCTGCGCGCCCAGTACGGCGAAGGCGTGATCTCGCGCCGCGTGTTCGACCGCGCCGTGCGCACCGGCACCATCAAGCGCTTCGGCCGCGAGGTGTCCGTGCAGGCGGCGGTCAGCACCGCCATCGACGACGCATCGGAGCGCGTGCTGCGCGAGGCCAAGCGCCACTTCGGGTCGGCAGCCGATCTCGATGTCATCCTGTTCGTCGGCGGCGGTGCTGCGCTGATGACCAAACTCAGCAGCTACTTCCCGAATGCACGCGTGCAACCCGAACCCGAATTCGCCAACGCGCGCGGCATGTACAAGTACCTGCGTCTGAACGGCTGACCACGGTCCGCTGGCTGGCATGCTCAAGCAGGTCACCGTGACCCTGGACACCAGCGACCCCTTGCAGGCGCAGTGGCTGGTCGAGTACCTGGCCTCGCCCGATCGCTCGCGTTTCGGGCGCACCTGCCTGCTGCTGGGTTTCCTGGCTGCCACCGGCAACACCCCGGTGGCGGTGCCGGCGGAGGGTTCCGTCCGCGAAAGCGACAGCCCGCGCACGCCGGCTTCTGCCGCCCCCGGCGATGCGCAACGGCGCCGCGGCGGCATCGGCTCGGGCCTGTTCGGCCTCGACTGAAGTCGGGCGCACGCCATGACCGGCAGGCCACACGCAGCGCGGCGGCCGGCACTCTGGCTGCGCTGGTCGGCATGCCTGCTGCTGGTCTGGCTGTCGATCGCCGGCGCGGCAGCACCGGCGATCGCGCAGTCCGCGGGCGGCGCGCCACCGGCCATCGCCCCGGTCGACGATGCCTGGCGTCAGGCCTTGCCGCGCGACGCCGAAGCCGCCACCCAGGCCTATCTCGACCGCCTGCCTGCGGCGGCCGTGGCGCGCGCCAATGCCTATTTCGAGGGTGGCTACTGCTTATTGCTGTGGAACCTGCTGGCCGGCCTGGCGGTTTCCGCACTGCTGCTGGCCCGCCGCCGCTCGGCGCGTATCGCGGCCTGGTGCCTGCGCGTGGCGCGCCTGCGCATGCCCGCGGACGCCGCCTACGGCGCGCTGTTCGCGCTGTTCAGCTTCGTCGTCACCTTGCCGCTGTCGATCTACCAGGGCTGGTTCCGCGAGCGCCAGTACGGCATGGCCACGCAGGACTTCGGCGCCTGGTTCGGCGAACAGCTGATCGCACTGGCCGTGTCGATGGTCATGCTGGCGATCGCCGTGGCCCTGCTCTACGCGCTGCTGCGTCGTGCCGGGCCTCAGGGCTGGGTCTGGGCCAGCGCACTGGCAACCGCGATGCTTGCGCTGCTGATGCTGGCCGGCCCGGTCATGATCGATCCACTGTTCAACCGCTACACGCCGCTGCCCGCGGGTCCCGTCAAGGACGCGGTACTGGCGATGGCCCACGCCGACGGCGTGCCGGTGGATCAGGTCTACGTGGTCGATGCTTCACGCCAGACCGCGCGCGTCAGCGCCAACGTCAGCGGCCTGCTCGGCACGGCGGCCGTGCGCCTGAACGACAATCTGCTCAGGCGTTGCTCCCTGGCCGAGATTCGCGCCGTGATGGGACACGAGCTCGGCCATTACGTGATGAACCACCTTTACAAGATGCTGGCCTTCACCGCGCTGCTGGCGCTGCTGTTCTTCGGGAGTGCGCAGTGGGCGCTGCAGTACCTGCTGGCACGTCATGGCGCGCAGCTGGGCACCTCGCGAAGCGACGACGTGGCGAGCTTTCCGCTGCTGGTCGGGGTGTTCCTGGTGCTGGGCTTCCTGGCCACACCGATCCAGAACACTCTGATCCGCAGCCAGGAGATCGAGGCCGACCGCTTCGGCCTCAACCTGGCGCGCGAGCCGCACGGCGCCGCCGAGCTCGATCTCAAACTGACCGAATACCGCAAGCCCGACCCCGCCGCATGGGAGGAGTTCGTGTTCTACGACCATCCCAGCACGCGCTTCCGCATCCATGATGCGATGCGTTGGCGCGAGGCCATGGGCACGCCCTGATTACTGGACCGGCTCGGGTACCTGCTCGTCGAAGGACAGGTGGATCTCGCCGGCTTCGTCCACGTCCACCGCCACCTTGCCGCCATTGGCCAGACGGCCGAACAGCAACTCGTCGGCCAGTGCACGGCGGATGGTGTCCTGGATCAGCCGTGCCATCGGACGCGCGCCCATCAGGGGATCGAAGCCCTTCTTCGCGAGGTAGGCGCGCAGCCCCTCGGAGAACGAAGCCTCGACGCGCTTCTCCTGCAACTGCGACTCGAGCTGCATCAGGAACTTGTCCACCACACGCAGGATGACGCCCTCGTCGAGCGGCGCGAACGACACGATGGCATCGAGCCGGTTGCGGAATTCCGGCGTGAACATGCGCTTGATGTCCATCAGCTCGTCGCCGACCTGCTTGCTGCTGGTAAAGCCGATCGACGACTTGTTGAGCGCCTCGGCCCCGGCATTGGTGGTCATGACCAGCACCACGTTGCGGAAGTCCGCCTTGCGGCCGTTGTTGTCGGTCAGCGTGCCGTGGTCCATCACCTGCAGCAGGATGTTGAAGATGTCGGGATGTGCCTTCTCGATCTCGTCGAGGAGCAGCACCGAATAGGGCTGCTTGGTGACCGCCTCGGTCAGCAGGCCGCCCTGGTCGAAGCCGACGTAGCCGGGCGGCGCACCGATCAGGCGCGACACCGCGTGACGCTCCATGTACTCGCTCATGTCGAAGCGCAGCAGCTCGACGCCCAGGATGTAGGCGAGTTGGCGCGCCACTTCGGTCTTGCCCACGCCGGTCGGGCCGGAGAACAGGAAGGATCCGATCGGCCGGTTGGGATTGCCAAGGCCGCTGCGGGCCATCTTGATGGCCGACGCCAGCGCGTCGATGGCCTTGTCCTGGCCGAACACCACCGCCTTGAGGTCGCGGTCGAGGGTCTTGAGCGCGAAACGGTCGTCGCTCGACACGTTCTTGGCCGGGATGCGCGCGATCTTGGCGATGATGTCCTCGATCTCGGTCTTGCTGATCACCTTGCGCTGCTTGCTCTTGGGCAGGATGCGCTGCGCCGCGCCCGCTTCGTCGATGACGTCGATGGCCTTGTCGGGCAGGTGGCGGTCGTTGATGTAGCGCGCCGACAGTTCGGCGGCACAGGTCAGCGCGGCCTCGCTGTACTTGACGCCGTGATGGCTCTCGAAGCGCGATTTCAGGCCGCGCAGGATCTGCACGGTCTCGTCGACCGAGGGCTCCACCACGTCGATCTTCTGGAAGCGTCGCGACAGCGCGTGGTCCTTCTCGAACACGCCACGGAACTCGGTATAGGTGGTGGCACCGATGCACTTCAGCTGGCCCGACGACAGCGCCGGCTTGAGCAGGTTGGATGCATCGAGCGTGCCGCCGGAAGCGGCGCCGGCGCCGATCAGGGTATGGATCTCGTCGATGAACAGGATCGCATTGGGGTTGTCGTTGAGCTGCTTCAGCACCGCCTTCAGGCGCTGCTCGAAGTCGCCGCGATACTTGGTGCCCGCCAGCAGGGCGCCCATGTCGAGCGCAAACACCACGCTCTTGGACAGGATCTCAGGCACCTCGCCCTGCACGATGCGCCAGGCCAGGCCCTCGGCGATGGCGGTCTTGCCGACACCGGCCTCGCCCACCAGCAGCGGGTTGTTCTTGCGACGGCGGCACAGGATCTGGATGACGCGCTCGAGTTCCTTGTCGCGCCCGATCAGGGGATCGACCTTGCCGTTCTGCGCCTGCACATTGAGGTTCTGGGTGAAGCTCTCGAGCGCGCCGCCGGCGGTGCTCTCGGCTTCGGCCTCGGCTTCGGCTTCCTCGCGCGGCGGCTGGCTCTGCGGCACCTTGCTGATGCCGTGCGAAATGAAATTGACCACGTCGAGCCGGTTGATGCCCTGCTGGTGCAGGAAGTAGACCGCGTGCGAATCCTTCTCGCCGTAGATGGCGACCAGCACGTTGGCCCCGGTGACTTCCTTCTTGCCCGAGGACTGGACGTGCAGGATCGCGCGCTGGATCACGCGCTGGAAGCCCAGCGTGGGCTGGGTATCGACTTCCTCGCTGCCGGCCACGGTGGGCGTGTGCTGCTGCACGAACTCGGCCAGCTGCTTGCGCAGCTCATCGAGCTTGGCGCCACAGGCCTTCAGCACTTCGAGCGCGGACGGATTGTCCAGCAGGGCCAGCAGCAGGTGTTCGACGGTGATGAATTCGTGGCGCTTCTGGCGGGCTTCAACGAAGGCCATGTGCAGGCTGACTTCGAGTTCCTGGGCAATCATTTCAATTTTCCTCCACCACGCACTGAAGCGGATGTTGATGCTGTCTTGCAAAACCCAAGACCAGGTCACGCTTGGTTGCTGCCACATCCCGGGGGTAGATCCCGCAGACACCGCGCCCTTCGGTATGCACCTTGAGCATGACGCGGGTCGCCTGTTCGTGATCCAGTGAAAAGAAGCGCTGGAGCACACCCACTACGAATTCCATCGGCGTGTAGTCGTCATTGAGCAGCAGGACCTTGTACATGGGCGGCGGCGCCGTGCGCACGGTCTTGCGCTCGATCACCGGCAACTGTTGATTCTTCCCGCTCATCTGCCCAACCCCGCCATGCAGCCCCCTGACCGCGTCAACGCCCCTTCCCGGCCTGCCGCCGACACGCGGTCGGACCATGCCGCGAGCAAGCCGTACACGGTGGCGCCCTCGAACCCTTGAGGTGACGTGGACGGTCGTTTGGACAGCGAATCGGGAGCTTGGTGCGGCACGCTTTCAGTCTAATCCTTTGGCCGAGTTTGGCAAGACGATTCCGGCCGCATTCAGCGGCGCAATGCGGCTTGCGCCGTCACCTTGTACTTGGTCCAGATCGGGGCGGCCGACGCGGTTTCAAGACCCACCTGCCGCAAGCGAGTAATTGCTGCATGACAGCACGCGATGTGCCGGAGAACATGGGAACATTCGACTCTTCACATATCCCTCGACAGGCCCCTTTTGCATGCTTCACTGCGCCATGAAATGGCGCTTGACGATTTCCCCACAACCGGCGTACAAAGCCCTTGGAGTTTGGCTTCAAGTTGTCGGTGGTATCCTCCGTGCGCCTTGCGCGCCGGCTTGATTCCCAAACAAGGCATGGGTTTCCAGCCCTCTTTTTCACGCAAGGATGCATTCGATATGGCAACTGGCACGGTCAAGTGGTTCAATGATTCCAAGGGTTATGGTTTCATCACTCCGGATGATGGCAGCGAGGATCTTTTCGCGCACTTCTCGGCGATCCAGATGAACGGCTTCAAGACACTGAAGGAAGGCCAGAAGGTCTCCTTTGACGTGACCCAGGGCCCGAAGGGCAAGCAGGCCAGCAACATCCAGAACGCCTGAGGCCGCCCGGCCCGGCTGACCGCCCGCTGCGGTCGGCAATTCAAGCGCCCGACAGGGACGTCACCTCTCGCAGGCCAGCAATGGTCGTGAGAGGTTTTTTATTGCGCCTGCGACTGCAGGCCGCCAGCCGGCGGGCCGGCCCCGAACCGGCGGGCCCCCGCCGCGGGGTCCCGCCAGGGCAGTCCGCTGCGCGCGGCAGCGGATCCGCGCTCAAGCCATCTTGGCGATCATGGCCTGACCAAAAGCCGAACACGAGACCTGGGTGGCGCCTTCCATCAGACGCGCGAAATCGTAGGTCACGGTCTTGGCGCCGATGGCGCCATCCATCGCACGGATGATGAGATCGGCGGCTTCCACCCACCCCATGTGGCGCAGCATCATTTCGGCCGACAGGATCAGCGAACCCGGATTGACGTAGTCCTTGCCGGCGTACTTCGGCGCAGTGCCGTGGGTGGCTTCGAAATTGGCCACCGAGTCCGACAGATTGGCGCCCGGGGCAATGCCGATGCCGCCGACCTGGGCCGCCAGGGCGTCCGAGATGTAGTCGCCATTCAGGTTCATGGTGGCAATCACGTCGTATTCATCGGGACGCAGCAGGATCTGCTGCAGGAAGGCGTCGGCAATCACATCCTTGATCACGATGCCATTGGGCAGCTTCATCCACGGCCCGCCGTCCAGCAGTTCTGCACCGAACTCCTTGGCCGCGAGCTGGTAGGCCCAGTTCTTGAAGGCGCCTTCGGTGAACTTCATGATGTTGCCCTTGTGCACGATGGTCACCGAGCGGCGCTTGTTGTCGATCGCGTACTGGATGGCCTTGCGCATCAGGCGTGCCGTGCCCTCCTGCGAGATCGGCTTGATGCCGATGCCGGAGCTGTCCGGAAAGCGGATGCTGGACACGCGCAGTTCCTTCTGCAGGAATTCGATCAGGCGCTTCGCCTCGGGGCTGCCCTGCTCCCACTCGATGCCCGCATAGATGTCCTCGCTGTTTTCGCGGAAGATCACCATGTCGGTCTTGTGCGGCTCGCGCACCGGGCTCGGCACGCCCTTGAACCAGCGCACCGGGCGCAGGCAGACGTAGAGATCGAGCTGCTGGCGCAGCGCCACATTGATGGAACGGATGCCGCCGCCGACCGGAGTGGTCAGCGGCCCCTTGATCGACACCACATATTCGCGAATGGCATGCAGGGTTTCATCGGGCAGCCACACGTTGTCGCCGTAGACGCGGGTTGACTTCTCGCCCGCATAGACTTCCATCCAGGAGATCTTGCGCTTGCCGCCGTAGGCCCTGGCGACCGCGGCATCGACCACCGCGATCATCACCGGCGTGATGTCGACGCCGGTGCCATCACCTTCGATGAACGGGATGATCGGCTGGTCGGGCACGTCGAGGGAGTAATCGGGGCGAACCTTGATGCGTTCACCGACGGCTGGGATCTGGATATGTTGATACATAGGTCTCCTCGACTCAGTGGGTGGACCCGGTGCCGTCCGGGGTCATCCGGCAGGCAATGGGCGGTACTTCTGCAGGACACGGGCGCGACAGGATTTTTTCTCCGCTTCCGGCGCACGCGAGGTCTTATATATGATATCTTATCTTTCGTGCCGTGCCGCAATCATGCGACGCCGGTTTTCGGACCTCACTACTCTGCGCCCAGCTGCCATGACCTTCAAGACAGCCGACCTCTGTGATCAGTTTTCCGACGAGCTTCAGGTGCTCGAGCCGATGTTTTCGAATTTCGGCGGCAATGGCACCTTTCATGGTCCGGTCGTGACCCTGAAGGTATTCGAGGACAACAGCCTGGTGCGCAAGGCCCTTGAGGCCCCGGGACAAGGCCGCGTGCTGGTGGTCGACGGCGGTGCCTCGATGCGCTGCGCGCTGGTCGGCGACCAGCTGGCCGAGCTCGCGGTGCGCAACGGCTGGTCGGGGATCGTGGTGAACGGCTGCATCCGCGATTCGGAGGCGATCGCCAGTCTGGACATCGGCGTTCAGGCCATCGGCACACATCCGCTCAAGAGCGTCAAGCGCGGCGAAGGCCAGCACGACGTCGAGCTCAGGTTTGCAGGGGCGCGCATCGCGCCGGGCAGTTTTCTCTATGCCGACGACGACGGCATCGTGGTAGCCGCACGCGCGCTGGGCTGAACAGCACTTCCTGCAGGCCCGGGCATCCGCTGGACGCCCGGCCACGGCAGCAATTGGATCATCGCAGCAGCGCCCACAGCGGGCTGCGCAGGACAAGCAGGCGCCGACGGGGCCGACTCGACACAGGGACGGCCCGTCGTTCCCCCAGCCGCTCCGCGAGGCGCCGGCAAGGGAACCCCTGGCAGCGGGACACCCCCGCGGGGTGGCAGAGTAAATCGACATCATCCATCTGAACTTGGCATACAGGAGCCACCCAAATGAACCGTGAACAACAGATCGCCGCGCTGAACAAGGACTGGTCCGAGAACCCGCGCTGGAAGGGCGTGCACCGTCCCTACACCGCCGAGGACGTGGTCCGCCTGCGCGGCAGCCTGCAGATCGAATACACCCTGGCCCGCCGTGGCGCCGAACGCCTGTGGCGCCAGTGCAATGAGCTGCCCTTCGTCAACAGCCTGGGCGCGCTGACCGGCAACCAGGCCATGCAGCAGGTCAAGGCCGGCCTGCAGGCGATCTACCTGTCGGGTTGGCAGGTCGCCGGCGACGCCAACGATTCGCTGCAGATGTATCCCGACCAGTCGCTGTACGCCGTCAGCTCGGTGCCGACCGTGGTCCGCCGCATCAACAACACCCTGCGCCGCGCCGACCAGATCGCCACCAGCGAAGGCGACAGCAGCATCGACTGGTTCGCCCCGATCGTGGCCGACGCCGAAGCGGGCTTCGGCGGCGTGCTGAACGCCCACGAACTCATGAAGGCGATGATCGAAGCCGGCGCCGCGGGCGTGCATTTCGAAGACCAGCTGGCCTCCGCCAAGAAGTGCGGCCACCTCGGCGGCAAGGTTCTGGTGCCGACCCAGGAAGCCGTGCAGAAGCTGGTGGCCGCGCGTTTTGCCGCCGACGTGATGGGCGTGCCGACCGTGCTGCTGGCGCGTACCGATGCCGAAGCCGCCAACCTGATCACCTCGGACATCGATCCGCTGGACCGCCCTTTCCTGACCGGCGAGCGCACCAGCGAAGGCTTCTACCGCACGCGCAACGGCCTCGAGTCGTCGATCGCGCGCGGCGTCGCCTACGCTGCCGTCGCCGACATGGTGTGGTGCGAAACCGGCAAGCCGGACCTGGGCTTCGCCAAGGAATTCGCCGATGCCGTGCGTGCCAAGCACCCGGGCAAGATGCTGGCCTACAACTGCTCGCCTTCCTTCAACTGGAAGAAGCACCTGGACGACGCCACCATCGCCAGGTTCCAACGCGCGCTGGGCGACATGGGCTACAAATTCCAGTTCATCACCCTGGCCGGCTTCCACAGCCTCAACTACGGCATGTACGAACTGGCCCACGGCTATGCGCGCGAGAACATGACCGCCTACGTCAAGCTGCAGGAAGCCGAATTCGCCGCCGAGAAGATCGGCTACACCGCCACGCGCCACCAGCGCGAAGTGGGTACCGGCTACTTCGACGAAGTGACCCAGGTGGTGACTGGCGGCAATTCCTCGGTGACCGCGATGGGCGATTCGACCGAAAGCGAACAGTTCCACTGATGCATTCCGCGGCGCCGGCCTGACCGGCGCCGCCCGCCAAGCTGCCTCCCGGCAGCCTGGCGCCGCTTTTCTGGGGGAGGAGAATCCCGCCGGGCCAAGACCCGGCGGGATTGTTTTTTATGCCCGACACCCTGATTGTTGCGCTGGCCCAGGCCGGCGTATTCTGCATCGGCTGGCTGGTGGTCGCTGCGCTGATGCCCGAGGAGCGTACTGCCGCCCTGTGCCTGGGTCTCTGGAGCGTGCTCGACACCGCTTCGGCCGCGCTCACCGTCGCTGCCGCGGCCGCTGGCCTGACACTCGCTGGGCTATCACGGCGTGATGGTGGGCCGCCAGGTCAAGACCGCGCGCAGCCTGGCGCGCTTCGACCGCCTGACCGGACTGCTGCAACGCGCCGCCTTCGAGGACGACATGGCCACCGCCCTGCTCGCCGCACGGCGGCGCCGCCAACCGCTGGGCCTGGCCTTTCTCGACATCGACCATTTCAAGAGCATCAACGACCGCGGCGGCCACCCCGCCGGCGATCGCGTGCTGCGAAGCTTCGCGGACACCCTGCGCAGGGTGACCCGCGATGCCGACCGCATCGGCCGCTGGGGTGGCGAGGCGTTCGTGGTGCTGACCCCGGATGCGGATGCCGCCGGAACACGCATCGCGATGCAGCGCCTGCAGGCAGCGATTGCGGCTACAGCCATCGAGGCTCCGCCGCTGCCCTGAACCACGCCGCAAGGGCGGCGGAACGTGCGCCCGGATCCGCCGTCGTAACCACGCCGAACCCAAGCAGCACTTACCGTTTCGATCAGTTTGCTTTATAGTCTCGTGTTGCGCAGCAGCACTCATATATCTCATTTCACGGCACGCAACGAGCCCCATCACCAAAGAGGTCGAGCATGAACCATCCCCTCCCAGCCGGCGTCCAGATCACGCTGCCGGTCCCGCCCGTGGCCAAGGAAATCCTGACCCCCGAGGCCTTGGCCTTCGTCGTCGAACTGTGCCGTCGCTTCGAGCCCGCCCGCCAGGAATTGCTGGCCCGGCGCGTCGCGCGCCAACAGGAATTCCACGCCGGCAAGCTGCCCGACTTCCTGCCCGAGACGGCCGCCATCCGCAGCGGCGACTGGAAAGTGGCCGCCTGCCCGGCTGAGCTGCAGGACCGCCGGGTCGAGATCACCGGCCCGACCGACCGCAAGATGGTGGTCAACGCCCTCAATTCCGGCGCCAAGGTGTTCATGGCCGACTTCGAGGACTCGACCACGCCGACCTGGGAGAACTCGCTCACCGGACAGGTCAACCTGAAGCTGGCCAACCAGCGTCAGATCGACTTCACCAGCCCGGAAGGCAAGGCCTACAAACTGGTGGACAAGCCTGCCATCCTGTTCGTGCGCCCGCGCGGCTGGCACCTGCCGGAAAAGCACATCCTGATCGACGGCCAGCCGATCTCGGGATCGATCTTCGACTTTGCGCTGTACTTCTTCCACAATGCGCGCCCCCTGCTGGCGCGCGGCAGCGCGCC
Source organism: Pseudomonadota bacterium (assembly GCA_028873535.1). Classification (GTDB taxonomy): domain Bacteria; phylum Pseudomonadota; class Gammaproteobacteria; order Burkholderiales; family Ferrovaceae; genus CAIVHB01. Next base: position 1,044 of record JAGWIJ010000069.1, on the reverse strand, counting down.
CTACTTCTACCTGCCCAAGATGGAGTCGCATCTCGAAGCGCGGCTGTGGAACGACATCTTCAACCATGCCCAGGATGCCTTCGGCATTGCGCGCGGCACCATCAAGGCCACCTGTCTGATCGAGACCGTACTGGGCGCCTTCGAGATGGACGAATTCCTGTATGAGCTGCGCGAGCACAGTGCCGGCCTGAACGCCGGGCGTTGGGATTACATCTTCAGCTGCATCAAGAAGTTCAACCGCTTCCCCGACTTCATCCTGGCCGACCGCAACCACGTGACCATGCTGGCGCCGTTCATGCGCGCCTACGCCTTGCTGCTGGTCAAGACCTGCCACCACCGCGGCGCCTTCGCAATGGGCGGCATGGCCGCGCAGATCCCGATCAAGAACGATCCGGCCGCCCACGAAAAGGCCCTCAACAAGGTGCGCGAGGACAAGCTGCGCGAAGTCAGCGACGGCTTCGACGGCACCTGGGTGGCGCATCCGGGCTTGGTGGCGACCGCGCAGGAAGTGTTCGACCGCGAAATGCCTCAGCCCAACCAGATCGACCGCCAGCGCCCCGATGTCCACACCACCGCTGCCGACCTGGTGCGCTTCGAACCGCGCGCCCCGATCACCGAGGCCGGCCTGCGCATGAACATCAACATCACCTTGCAGTACATGGGCTCGTGGATCGCCGGCGTGGGCTGCGTGCCGATCTTCAACCTGATGGAAGACGCCGCCACTGCCGAGATCTCGCGCGCCCAGCTGTGGCACTGGATCCGCAGCCCGCTCGGCGTACTCGAAGATGGCCGCAAGGTGAGCCTGGAACTGTTCCGCAACCTGCTGCCGCAGGAACTCGAAGCCGTGCGCCTGGAAATCGGTGAAGCACGCTGGGCCGCCGGTGACTATGCCGCTGCCGCCGCGATGCTGGACCAGCTCACCGCCGCCGACGACTTTGTCGAATTCCTCACCCTGCCCGCCTACGAGGCCATTCCCTGACCAGCTCCGATCGTCCGCGGCCGCCATCCGGGCGGCCGTCGCGCGCCCCCGTCCGCGAGCGCAGC
>JAGWIJ010000068.1 GCA_028873535.1 Pseudomonadota bacterium | reverse complement strand
TTGGGCGGAGATATTCTTGGAGCCGGCATCGAGTCTTCAACGTCCACGACGTTGGGCTCTGGAGCAACGACAGTAGGAACCGCGAGCGTTGCCGGCGGGGCTGGAGGAGCCGGCTATCTTGTGACGTCCGATGTGATCCACCCCAGTTCGCCCAGCTCCATTCAAATCTCGTACCTCGGAAGCACGCTCTCGTCAGGCAGGTTGGCAGGCTCGTCAGCACAGGGCATCGCGGCGCAAAGTCTCCAGGCGAGGACAGTCAATCTGCAAGTATTTCGCAGCCCATCGTCGGGATTGTCCGGTGTTGTTCGCATGTATCAGGGGAGATGCCAAGACAGCGCGCCGAGAGTCGGGTGTTCTGGCAACGACTCGGGCCAGGTGCCGCGACTAGGGGACAAGGTGAGCGGAGCCCGATAAGTTCCTTGTGCTAGTTCAAGGTCTGAGCGGCACTAGCCCGACGTCTCCGCGCTTGCCCCCCTCTTCAGAGGTTAGACATGGAATGTCGCGTGCGTGACACACGACCCGCACAATTTCGGGCCGACCAGCAAAGAGGCCTTGGTGCGCCCCACCCACATAAAGCGGGACATCAACGACGTCTCCCAGACCAACCGTCATGCCCTTCGGGACAAAGGGAAATACAAACACTCCCGACCCAACCCCACGGTCAAGGGTTACTGACACCTTGCGAAATTTGCCGACGAACTCACTCAACGACGGACCGTCAGGTAGGCCTCTGACGGTTCGTCTCCAGTTCTCTTCCAGTTCCGCATCGCTTGCAATGTGCGTGACTTCTCCGCGCACGACATGGTTGTCATACCGGGAGTCCTGCGAGTAGCTCAGTAGGCCAGAGCAGCCTTGAATGAAGATGACGCTCGCTGAAAAAACGAAGGGCGCAAGGACTCGAAATACTCGGTTATCCGTTTCTGTTTGCACGAACGAGTGACGCTCAGCGAGAAAGCGCCTGCAGCGCGCTATTCCTGTTCCCTTCCGTATCCGTGAACGACACGTAGTGGCCGATACCCGGGATGAGCATGGGTTCGCCCAGCACGGTGCCGCCGGCCGCGGTGATGCGCGCCATGGCGGCAGCGATGTCTTCGACGGCGACGACCACGGAGGGATGCTGCAGTGGCCAGTCGGGCTTGAAGGGGAACATGCCGCCGTTGATGGCGCCGGCGGGTGCGCCGGGTCGGGCATCGTGGTCGGCCGTGGCGCACAGCAGGTAGTCACCCATTTCCGGTCCAAGGGCCTGGGTCTGCCAGCCGAAGGCCGCTGCGTAGAAACGCGCGGCGCGGCCGCGGTCGTGATAGGGCATTTCAAAGTGGACGACGGGGTTCATGCTGGCCTCCGCTGGGATCGATGAGGGGGATCGGATCTCCGCACGCACTGGCGGCGTGCTCGCACGCTCTTTGCGCATTCTGAAACAAATCTCACTGTCATGCAGTTCGTCCTCGCGCCCGGGAAGCGACTAGAATGCTGCACCGCAGCAGCCCTGGTTCCGGCAGTCCCTCGGCACCGGCCGCAGCGGTTTAGGACGTGGAGGTATTGCCATGGCATTCGGGCACATTCCGATTTCGCTGGCCCTGCAGGGCGGCGGTTCACACGGCGCATTCACCTGGGGCGTACTCGAGCGCTTGCTGGAGGAGGAAGGACTGCGCATCGACGCCATCAGCGGCGCCAGCGCTGGCGCGATGAACGCGGTGCTGCTGGCGCATGGACTGACGACGGGCGGCCGCGTGGGTGCGGTGGCCAGCCTGCGCGCCTTCTGGGAGGGGATTGCCGGCGCGCAGGCACTGGCGGTGGCGCAGGAAGCCGCGGCGACGGACGATGATGGCGCGCTTGGGGCAGCGGCGCCGGGCTTGCGCGCGATGCTGTTCCTGACGCGCTTTTTTTCGCCTTACCAGCTCAACCCCTTCGGTCTGAACCCCCTGCGCGACCGGCTGACCGAACTGGTGGACTTCGAACGTCTGCGGCGCGAATGCCGGGTCGAGCTGTTCCTTGCGGCCACGCGCGTGGCGAGCGGCGCGCTGCGCGTCTTCAACACACGCGAAATCAGCCTGGACAGCGTGATGGCTTCGGCTTGCCTGCCCACGCTGCACCACAGCGTGGAAATCGACGGCGAGGCCTACTGGGACGGCGGCCTGGCGGCGAATCCGCCTTTGCTGCCCTTGCTGGGCGCCGGCCGCGCGCCGGACATCGTATTGGTGCTGCTGCAACCGGGGCCGCGCGTGGGCGTGCCGACAAGCGCCGAGGAAATCAGTCAGCGTCTGGCGCAGATCGGCTTTGGCGCTGCGTTCCAGGCCGAGGTGCGCTGCCTGGAGCGGCTGATGGCGGAGGCGCAGCGCAGCTGGCTCGGGCTGGATCCGCTGACGCGGCGTTTGCGCCGGCTGCGCGTGCACCAGATCGACGATCCGGCCTTCATGGGGCGCCTGGATGTGATGAGTCAGGCCAACACCCAGGCGGCGTTGATTGCGGCGCTGCATGCGGCCGGGCGCGCACGCGCCGGGCAATGGCTGGACGAGCACCGACAGGCGCTCGGCCGCCACACCACGGCGCAACTGGCGCGCCTGCTGCAGTAGCCCCCGCTGGTCGGCGCCGGCGGCGAATCAGCGAGCGACCGGACGCCTGGCGTCCGCGCTCCACTCGCTCCAGGAGCCGGGATACAGCTTGGCGCCGACCAGCCCGGCGATCTCCATGCCGAGCAGGTTGTGGCAGGCGGTGACGCCGCTTCCGCACTGACTGATCACGGTGGTGGGTGCATGGCCGTCGAGCAGGCGGTTGAACTCCTCGCGCAAGGCAGCCGCCGTCTTGAAATTGCCTTCCGCATCCAGGTTTTCGCGGTAGTAGCGATTGAGCGCACCGGGGATGTGGCCGCCGACGCGGTCCAGGGTTTCGTTCTCGCCGCGAAAGCGTTCGGGCGTACGCGCGTCGATCACCAGATAGCGGCGCTGGGTGAGGTTTTCCTCGATCACTTCGACCGGTACCCAGGTGTCGTGCTGGAGCACGATGGGCAGGCCGACGGGTTCGGGACCGATCGGCAGGCCTTCGCTGACGATGCCCTGCGCATGCGGGTCAGGGCCGACCACCAGGGGCCGGTTCTCGGCCTGCCAGCGCTGCATGCCGCCATCGAGAACGGCCACCGAGTCATGGCCGATCCAGCGCAGCAGCCACCACAGGCGCGACGCGAACGCGCCGCCGGCGTCGTCGTAGGCCACGACCTGGGTATTCTGCAAGACGCCGAGCGTGCCCAGACGCTGGGCCAGTGCCTCGGGATCAGGCAAGGGATGGCGCCCGTTGGTGCCGGTCAGCGGTCCGGCCAGATCGAAGTCCAGGTCCATGAAGTGCGCGCCGGGAATGTGGCCGGCTTCGTAGGCCTTGTGGCCGGCTTCCTTGTCGCCCAGGGTGTGGCGGCAGTCGAACACCACCCAGTCGCGCGGATGGGCGGCAAGCTGGGCCGGGCTGACCACGGTGCGGTGCGGACGCTCGTCGTCGACGCCAAGCCAGGCGGCAGCGGCCGTCATGGTGTCGAAGGTGCGCACTTCGGCATCGGAGAAAGCACGCGGAATCCAGGCGCTCCACATGGCCCACTGGCTGTGCGAGACCACCGCGATGCGGTGGAAATCGTGGATGTGACGGCGCGTGTAGCGCAGTTCTTCCCACGCCACGTCGACCGTGAACGAGGCCATGTCGCGCAGATCGATGAGCAGGTCGACCGGCGTGGCGCCGGGCTGGGCGCAGCGCGCGTCGATGTCGGCTTCGAGTTCCTGGAAGTCGGACAGCTGGAACTGGCCGAGAATGGTGGCAAGGATGGCGCTGCCGTGCTGCCGGATGCTGATCATCGTGCTCCCCTGCGAATCGGATGGCCTTGTCTGCGCAGGATAGGGGAAAACCTTGGGCACATACAGGGGCTCAGGCGGCGCGTGCGGGACGCGCGTGGTCGCGCGACCAGCCGGCCAGGATGCCGGCAAGGATGATCACGGCCATGCCGGCCCAGGCGAGCGGCGACAGCCAGTCGCCGTGGAACAGCACGCCGAGCAGGCTGGAGAACACGATCGCGCTGTAGGCGAAATTGCTGGCGATCCACAGCGTGCCGGTCTTGTAGGCGCGCGTCATGCAAAGCTGGCCGGCCAGCGCGAACAGGCCGACGCCGATCAACAGTGGCAGTCCCTGCCAGTGCAGGGCGCGCGGCGGCGGCGGCAGCCAGATGGGAGGCAAGTCGCCGGGCGCGACCCACAGCATCGCCGCCAGCAGCGTGACACCGCTCAGCAGCGTGCTCATGCCGGTGAAATACAGCACGATGCGCCACTCGGGTTCGCGCAATGCCCCCATGGCACGCACATTGGCGTAGGCGAGGCCGGCGCACAGCCCGGAGACGAGGCCCACCAGGCCGATGCCGAGCTGGTCGTGCTCCAGGTGCGGCTTGAGCAGCATCACCACGCCGACAAAACCCAGTGCCAGCGCGAACAGCACCATCGGGCGCGCGCGCTCGCCCAGCAGGCCGATCGAGACGAGGGCCAGGAACAGCGGCGAGGTGTAGTTGAGGGTGACCGCGGTGGCGAGCGGCAGGCGCGTGAGCGCAACGAAGTACAGCCACAGCGACAGGATGCCGAACACGCTGCGCAGCAGGTGCAGCCGCCAGTGGGGCGTGGCGACCCTGCGCAGGCGCGGACCGGCCATCACCAGGATGCCGATCAGGCCGAACAGCGAGCGGTAGAACACCAGCTCGGTGCTGCTGTAGGTGTTGCCGGCCAGCTTGACCAGCAGCCCCATGAGTGCAAAGCAGAACGCCGCCACCAGCATCCAGCCGGCCCCGAGATCGGGCAGGCGAAGGCCGGGGCGGCCGGACAGTGCGACGGCGTCAGTCACCACGCGCGCGCAGCAGCGGTTCGATCTGCGCGCGCAGGAAGCTCTGGTAATGCATCAGGCCATCCTCCATCGGCGACTGGTAAGGCCCCTGCTCTTCCACGCCACGCCGCCACAGCGCACGGCGTCCGCGGTGCATGCGGCTGCAGATCTCGTCGTCCTCGCGCGCGGTCTCGAGATAGGCGGCCTGCTCGGCGGCCACGAACTCGGGCTCGAACAGCGCGATTTCCTCGGGATAGTAGAACTCCGCGACGTTGACGCACTGCCCGGGTCCGCGCGGCCAGACGGTGCTGATCACCAGCACGTGCGGATACCACTCGACCATCACGTTGGGGTAGTAGACGGCCCAGATCGCCCCCTGGCGCGGCGGCTGCCCCTGGTCGAAGGCCAGCAGGCGTTCGTGCCATTCACGGTAGACACGGCTGCCCGGCCGCTTCAGCGCATTGCGCACGCCGACCGTCTGGATGCTGTGCCAGTCGCCATATTCCCAGCGCAGCTCGTCGCAATTGACGAAGCCGTTCAGGCCGGGATGGAAGGCTTCGACGTGGTAGTCCTCCAGATAGACCTCGATGAAGGTCTTCCAGTTGAAGTCGTGCTGCTCGACCAGGGTGTTGCTGTAGCGGAAGCCGGAGAAATCCATGTCGCGCCAGGCGGCGGACGCGCCCAGATCGGCAGCCACCGGGCGCCGGCCTTCGAACAGCAGACCCTGGAAGCTCTGCAGCGAGGTGCGCGGCAGGTTGAGGCAGGGATTGGCCGGGAAGTGCGGCGCACCAATCAGGCCGCCCTGCAGGTCGTAGGTCCAGCGATGCAGCGGGCAGACGATGTTGCTGCCGGCATTGCCGCGGCCTGCGAGCATGATGGCCTGGCGGTGACGGCACACATTGGACAGCAGCTCGGGACCGCGCCCGTTGCGGATCAGCACGCGCGCTTCGTCCTCCCAGGGCAGGGCATGGTAGTCGCCGTCCTCGGGAATCTGGAGCACATGACCGACGTAGCCGGGCCCTTGACGGAACAGCACCTCGAGCTCGATTTCGAGCACCTCCTGGTCGAAATACCAGGCCAGCGGCAGCTGAGGCGAGACCCGTGAAAAGCGCTCCTGGCTTCCCAAGTCAGTCATGATTGTCCACACCCTCCGGAAAAGGGACGGGGCCGCCCGGCGTAACGGAGCCGGCCGGCGACGCGTCAACAAGAATGTAGGTGACGATGGCGGTCCGGGCGCAGGGGCTTGCGTAACCGTCGTCGAGTCGCAAAAAGGGACCGGGGAGGATAGGGCAAAACCCTTGATCTTGCAAGGATCGCGGCCCGGCCGCGTTGACCGCGCAGCGCAGCGTGGGCTATCGTGAACGGTTCCCCATTCCACACTGGCATTCATGAGTGCAACTTCCTCCCGCTCGTCCGGCGCCGGGCGCCAGGCCGACCGCGCTGAACCGCAGGCGGCCAGCAATGGCAGCGAGACGCCGGTGGCAGCCAGCTACGAGGCGGCCGTGAGCGAACTCGAACAGCTGGTGGCCGACCTGGAAGGCGGCAAACTCGAGCTCGAGGCTTCGCTGGCGGCCTACCAGCGCGGCAGCGCGCTGCTGCGCTTCTGCCAGGCGCAACTGTCGAATGCGGAGCAGCAGGTGCGCATGCTGGAAGACGATACCCTGGTGGAACTGGACGATGACGATGAGCCGGCCTGAGTTCGAAGGCTGGATGCACGCGCATTCGGCGCGCATCGAACGCTGGCTGGCGGAACGCCTGCCGGGCGTGGACGCCATTCCCGGCCGGCTGCACGAGGCGATGCGCTATGCGGCACTGGGCGGCGGCAAGCGCATGCGGCCCTTGCTCGCCTATGCGGCCGGTGCCGTGACGGGCGCCGGGTCCGATGCGCTGGATGTGGTCGCTGGCGCAGTCGAGCTCATTCACGCCTATTCGCTGGTGCATGACGACCTGCCCTGCATGGACGACGACGTGCTGCGCCGCGGCCGTCCCACCTGCCATGTGGAATTCGGCGAGGCCACGGCACTGCTGGCCGGCGACGCGCTGCAGAGCGTGGCGTTCGAACTGCTGGCGCGTCAGCGCGTGTGCGCGGATCCGCAGCAACAGCTGGAGTTGCTGGCGCTGCTGGCCGAGGCCAGCGGCGCCAACGGCATGGCGGGCGGCCAGGCCTTCGATCTGGCTTCGGTACAGGCGGAACTGTCCTTGCCCGAGCTGGAAAGCATGCACCAGCGCAAGACCGGCGCGCTGATCCGTGCCGCGGTGCTGATGGGTGCTGCGTGCGGCTCCGGCCACGACGCGCCGACGCGTGCGGCGCTCGACCATTTCGCCAAGGCGGCGGGCCTGGCTTTCCAGGTGATCGATGACGTGCTCGACAGCGAGGCCGACACCGCCACGCTGGGCAAGACCGCTGGCAAGGATGCTGCCGACGGCAAGCCGACCTATGTGAGCCTGCTCGGCCTGCGCGAGGCGCGCGCGATGGCGGCCGAATTGCACGGACGCGCCGTGGCGGCGCTGGCACCGCTGGGCGAGCGCGCGCAGGCGCTGCGCGATCTGGCCAGCTTCATCGTGGAGCGGCGGCACTAGGCCGCTGCCCCCCCCTACCCCTTCGGATGCCCATGTCCCTGTCCACTCCCCTGCTCGACCAGATCCATTCGCCCGACGACCTGCGCCGCCTGGATCGGCGCGACCTGCCGGCGCTGGCCAGTGAACTGCGCGGCTTCCTGCTGGAGTCGGTGGCAAGCACGGGTGGCCACCTCTCGTCCAATCTGGGCACGGTGGAACTCACCATCGCGCTGCACTACGTGTTCGATACCCCGGCCGACCGGCTGGTGTGGGACGTCGGCCACCAGACCTATGCGCACAAGGTGCTGACTGGACGGCGCGCCGGCATGGCGCAGCTGCGCATGAAGGACGGCATGTCGGGCTTCCCGCGGCGCAGCGAAAGTGCCCATGACGCTTTCGGCACGGCACATTCGAGCACCTCGATCGGTGCGGCGCTGGGCATGGCCGTGGCCTTCAAGCATCGCGGTCTGGCGCAGCGCGCCGTGGCCGTCATCGGCGACGGTGCGATGACCGCCGGCATGGCCTTCGAGGCGCTCAACAACGCCAAGGGCAGCGGTGCCGATCTGCTGGTGGTGCTGAACGACAACGACATGTCGATCTCGCCACCGGTTGGCGCACTCAACAATCACCTCGCCAAGCTGCTGTCGGGCCGCTTCTATTCCGCCGTGCGTGGCGGCGCCGAGAAGGTGCTGGGGGTGGCGCCGCCGATCCAGGAGTTCGCGCGGCGCTTCGAGGAACACGTGAAGGGCATGCTCACGCCGGGCACGCTTTTCGAGGAGTTCGGCTTCAACTACATCGGCCCGATCGACGGCCATGACCTGGATGTGCTGGTGTCGACGCTGGCCAATGTGCGCAAGCTGGAAGGCCCGCAGTTCCTGCATGTGGTCACGCGCAAGGGCAAGGGCTACCCACCCGCCGAGGCCGACCCGATCCTGTATCACGGCGTCGGCAAGTTCGATCCGCGCATCGGCATCGTGTCCAAGCCGGCGTCGCGGCCCACCTACACCCAGGTGTTCGGCGACTGGCTGTGCGACATGGCGGCACGCGACGAGCGGCTGATCGCCATCACGCCCGCCATGCGTGAAGGCTCGGGCATGGTGCGCTTCTCGCACGAATACCCGCAGCGCTATTTCGACGTCGGCATCGCCGAGCAGCATGCCGTGACGTTTGCAGCCGGCATGGCCTGCGAAGGCGTCAAGCCGGTGGTGGCGATCTACTCGACCTTCCTGCAGCGTGCCTACGATCAGCTGATCCATGATGTGGTGCTGCAGAAACTGCCGGTGGTGTTCGCCATCGATCGCGCCGGCCTGGTCGGCGCCGACGGCGCCACCCACGCAGGCAGCTTCGACTACAGCTACCTGCGCTGCCTGCCCAATATGGTGGTGATGGCACCGGCGGACGAGAACGAATGCCGCCAGATGCTCTACACCGCATTCCAGCTCGACCAGCCCACGGCGGTGCGTTATCCGCGCGGAAGCGGACCCGGTGTGGCCGTGCAGCCAGCCATGCAGGCGCTGCCGGTCGGCGTCGCCGAACTGCGGCGCAGCGGCCGCCACATCGCACTGCTCGCCTTCGGCGCCATGCTGACGCCCGCGCTGGCGGCCGGCGAAGCGCTGGGCGCCACGGTGGTCAACATGCGCTTCGTCAAACCACTCGACGAGGCCATGGTGGCCAAGCTGGCCGCCGAACACGAGCTGCTGGTGACCATCGAGGAAAACGTGATCATGGGTGGCGCAGGCAGTGCCGTGGCCGAAGCACTGGCACGCGCGCGCCTGCGGCCCGGGCTGCTGCAGCTGGGTTTGCCGGACCACTTCATCGACCAGGGTGACCCGGCCGAACTGCTGCGCGAGGTCGGTCTGGATGCCGAAGGCATCGAGCGTTCGGTGCGGCGCGCGCACGCCGAGCTGGCCGGCCGCCCCCATGCGGTGGTGTACGAAAGCTCACGCGGGAACTAAACTGTGGATAGTGGACCAAATCAGTCCCATCTGACGGGCGCCGTCTTGCCGCCCGCATTGCCAGGAGACGCCATGAACACCCGTGACAACCTTCTGCCCATCCCTGATGTGCAGAGTACGCCTGACACCCGGCAACTCGACATCGACCGCGTGGGCATCAAGGGCATCCGCCATCCGGTACGCGTGTCCGACCGCAGTGGTGGCGAACAGCACACGGTGGCGAGCTTCAACATGTACGTGGCGCTGCCGCGCGACTTCAAGGGCACCCACATGTCGCGCTTTGTCGAGATCCTGAACCGGCACGACCGTTCGATCTCGGTGGAGTCGTTTGGCGTCATGCTGGAAGAGATGATGGAGCGCCTGGAAGCGAAGTCCGGTCACATCGAGATGAGCTTCCCGTACTTCGTCAACAAGGCGGCGCCGGTTTCAGGCGTCACCTCGCTGATCGACTACGACATCAGCTTCATCGGCGAGATCGAGGACGGCCACCACACCTTCACCGTCAAGGTCATGGTGCCGGTGACCAGCCTGTGCCCGTGCTCCAAGGAGATCTCGGCCTATGGCGCGCACAACCAGCGCAGCCACGTGACCATCACGGCCAAGGTCAACGCCTTCATCTGGGTGGAGGAGATCATCCGCATCTGCGAAGAGTCGGCCTCGTGCGAACTGTACGGCCTGCTCAAGCGGCCCGACGAGAAGTACGTGACCGAACGCGCCTACGACAACCCCAAGTTCGTCGAGGACATGGTGCGCGACGTGGCGCACCGCCTCAACCAGGAACCGCGCATCGATGCCTACGTGGTCGAATCGGAGAACTTCGAGTCGATCCACAACCATTCGGCCTACGCGCTGATCGAGCGCGACAAGCGCAGGCATCCGGTGACCTGACATCCAGGCAGGCGTGCGATCAGGCAAAAGGGCCGGGGAATTCCCCGGCCCTTTTGCCTGGCGCGGAGGCACGCCAGCGGCGTGCCGCGCTTACTTCAGGTCATACCGGACACTCAGGAAGTAGACCCGGCCGATCGGGTCACCGCTATAGGGATCGTAGCCAAGCTGGAAGGTGTTGGACTGGTTGGAATACGGGGGATCCCGGCCCATCAGGTTCTTGATGGTGAAGTCCAGGGTCAGGCGTTTGAATCCGGTATACCCGACACCGGTATCCCAGCTCCAGAACTGCGGCACATGGTGGGTCGGGTCGGAGTCGGCATAACCGCTGCGGAAGTGGTTCATCACCAGAGCCGACCAGTCACCCTGCTTCCAGGCCGCCGCTGCCGTGTGCTGGAAGCGGAAGATCACCTGGTTCAAGTCGTTGGAGTAGACGCCCGCGTTCTCGACGAAGCCAGCGCCAGGATACAACTCGTACTTGTAGCTGCTGATGTAGGACAAGTCATAGGTGAACTCGAATTTGCCCACCGAACTCGGCAGGCCATAGTTGACATTGAGGTCGGCCCCCCTGGCATTGATTTCGCCGATATTCGAATACGTGTCGAGCACATAGGCCAGGTTGTCGTTTGCCGAACCCCCCGCGGGACACTGGGTCTTCAGGGAGACCAGGAACGCGGGATTGGCCTGCGAGCAACGCACGTACGAGGAGCCAAAGGTCCCGAAATTGTTATAGAGCGCACCTTCGCCCGGCTGCCGCACCTGATCCTTGATCTTGACTTCCCAGATGTCGAGCGAAGTCTTGAGGCCCCGGAAAGGCTGATACACCACCCCAAGGGTGAACTGCCGCGACTTTTCCGGCTTCAGGTCCTTGTTGCCGCCGAACAGCAGGTTCTGCTGCACATTGCAGGACACCAGCCGGTTGACGCCAGTCAAACCGGCTGGCACGGTGCCGCCCGGGCAAAGAATCGGGTCGCTGTATTTGCCGCCGGTCAGCGCCACGCTATTGGGTTGATTGATCTGCAGCAGATCAGGGGCACGGAAGCCGGTCGCCGCCGAACCCCGGAACAGCAGTTGCTGGCTGGGTTGGAAGCGCAAGGACAGTTTCGGATTGGTGGTGGAGCCAAAACCATCGTAGTGGTCCATCCGCACGGCGAGGTCGGCTTCGAGTTCCTTGGTGAACGGCGCCAGGGCTTCCAGGTAGAAAGCATTGGAGTTGCGACTCGATTCGGGCACGCTGCTGCCGGGCGGAATCCCGGTGCTGTTGACGGTGGCCGTGGCCACCACGTCATTGACGTTGTAGACGAAGGACTCGTGCCGGAATTCGCCGCCGCCGGATACGATCATGTCTCCCCCGGCCAGTTCCATCACCGGCTTGGACAGCGTGAGGTTGGCTCCACGCGTGAAGTCCGCCGCGCTGATGAGCGGCGCGATGATCTGGGCCGATGACATCGCGGCAATCTGCTGGGTGGTATTGGTGCCGAAGGGGTTGATGAATATGCCGTTGGGGTTGTCGTTGCTGTTGGGCTTGTAGACGCCATTGGTGCCCGACAGCAGGTCCTGGATGATGCCGTCATCGGCGTAGCCGGTGCCGAGCGACTGGCTGACGCGACTGTGCGTGGTGAACGCCGCGAACGAGTAATCGACGTCATCGAACAGCGTGCCTTTGAGGGTGGCAGCCAGGCGATCCTCGACCGATTCGTCATTGTCGACCCGCCCGCCGATCGGCGTGAGACGCCAGTAGAGGGTCAGGTCGGTCCGGTCAAGCGTTCCGCCGGCAGCGGCCGGATTGGTGATCGGCGTGATGCCCTTGCCTGGAAAATAGGGGCTGGCATAAGGCAGGGTGTCACCACCATGCACATCCGGTGAGATGGTGGTGCGCACGTGGTGATCGGTGCGGAAGTATTCAATGCCGGCCACGTTTTCACCGGGCAGCTTGAACGACGCCTTGGCGTAGGTTCCGTCGCTGCTGGAATAAGGCACGAGGTCGAAGAACAGTGCGCTCGCGCTCTTGCAGGTCGCGCCGTCGCCGGCAGGCACCACGACGGGAGGTTGGCATCCTGGGGCCAGCGGGTTGGCGAAAATGTTGGCGCCCTGCGCATAATTCGCCGGGAAGGTGTTGGAACTGATGCCTGCCGAGGATGCGCGGGTGGCAAAATCGCGTTGCTGCGTGGCCACCGACTGCTGGCGTTGCAGGTTATAGGACATCAGCAGGTTGAACTTGTCGGTGTCGAGCGAACCGAAACCGCCAGTGGCACTGAAATGCGTGGTCCTGCCACCGTCCCGCGAGGGGCTGCCCTCGTCCGCTTCGGCGCTGAAGCCCTGGAAATTGCGCTTGGTGATGAAGTTGACCACGCCCCCGATCGCATCGGTTCCATACACCGCCGACGCCCCGTCGCGCAGGATCTCGACCCGATCGAGCGCCCCCAAGGGAATACCGCCGACGTCGCCGGAACCCGGGGCATACGCGAAGTTGGCCAGGCGCATGCCGTTGACGAGGATGAGCGAGTAGTTGGGACCCAGCCCGCGCAAGCTCAGCGTGCTCTGGCCGCCCGTGGAGGAGCCGATGTTGTTGGACGTGTTGACCGCACCTGAACCGGCATTCTGGACACCGGGGAGCATGGTCAACAACTGTTCGACCGTGGTCACACCCGCCTTGGTGAGGTCTTCGGTCTGGATGATCGTGACCGGCAGGGACGTTTCGCCATCGATCGTCCGCTTGATCAGCGAACCCGTCACCTCGACACGCTCGAGCTTGGCCGGTTCAGCGGGCGCCGGCACCGCCGGGTCCTCGGCCCACGCGGTGCCGCTGCGCGCCATGACTGCGACCGCCCCCAGCACCAGGACCGCCATCAGCTTCGGTTTACCCTGCACATTCCTTGATGTCATCGTGATCTCCACGCATCCACCGTGTCTGTCCGGCGGTTTTGAAGTTGTCGACTCTCGAGAGGGCCCTTCAACCGGGAGAAAACCCGCCGCCAGCGATGCGATCGCAGCACGACCTATCACCCCCCAGCTGATGCGCCGTTTTGACACTTTTTGCTTCGTTTGACAAGTTGCAGGGGCACATTTCCGTTATGGACCAACATGCGGCGACCAATTTGTCGCATCAGTGCAACAAACACGTGTCACTGCAAGGACTGGAATCTTTTGCGATCGCAGCATTGACTAACAGCGTTTGAATGAATCGTAAGGGACGGGCTGCAACGTCTGGGGAGCGATCGCAGCGCAGCAGCGTGCGCCGCCAGCGACCCACAGGCGGCGCGCCGGTCTGGCGCGCCGCACTGAGCCGATCTAACGCTTCTGCCAGCTGTCCTTGAGCGTGACGGCCAGGTTGAATACCGGCTTGCCGGCCTGCGAGTCGCGGCTGTCAGCGCAGAAATAGCCCTTGCGCTCGAACTGCCAGTGGCTGCCCGGCGCCGCGCGCAGCAGCGCCGACTCGACCTGGCTGTCATGGCGGATGCTGATCGAGTCAGGATTGAGAGACGTACGGAAGTCGTCGACCGCCGCGGGATTGGGGTCCTTGAACAGGCGGTCGTAGATGCGCACCTCGACCGCGGCGCTGTGGCGCGCCGACAGCCAGTGGATATTGCCCTTGACCTTGTAGGTGTCGGCCCCTGGCGTGCCGCTGCGGCTGTCGGGATACCACTCGGCACGCACCTCGGTGACGCGGCCGTCGGCATCGGCGCTGAAGCCGGTGCAGCGGATCACGCAGGCGTAGCGCAGCCGCACCTCGGCGCCGGGCGCGAGGCGGAAGAAGCCTTTGACCGGCTCGGCCATGAAGTCCTCGCGTTCGATCCACAGTTCGCGCGTGAGCGGGACTTCGCGGCTGCCGAGTTCCGGCTGCTGCGGATGGTTGGGGGCGTGGCAGATCTCGGCCGCATCGGCGGGGAAGTTCTCGATCACCAGACGCACCGGGTCGATCACGGCGATGCCGCGCAGGGCGTGCTCGTTGAGGTCATCGCGCAGGCAGTCCTCGAGCACCGACACGTCGATCAGGCTGTCCGACTTGGACACGCCGATGCGGTCGCAGAACAGACGCAGCGCGCCCGGCGTGAAGCCGCGACGGCGCAGGCCCACGATGGTGGGCATGCGCGGATCGTCCCAGCCGTCGACGTGCTTCCCGACCACCAGTTCGAGCAGCTTGCGCTTGCTCATCAGGGTGTAGGTCAGATTGAGCCGCGCGAACTCGTACTGGTGCGGGCGAGAGGGCACGGGACAGGTCTCGACCACCCAGTCGTAGAGCGGGCGATGGTCCTCGAACTCCAGGGTGCAGATCGAATGCGTGATGTGTTCCTGGGCATCCGACACCGCATGGGCGTAGTCGTACATGGGATAGATGCACCAGCTGTTGCCGGTGCGCCAGTGCGGATGGTGGCGGATGCGGTACAGGGCCGGGTCGCGCAGGTTCATGTTGGGCGAGGCCATGTCGATCTTCGCGCGCAGCACATGGGCGCCATCGGGGAATTCGCCGGCGCGCATGCGGCGGAACAGCTCGAGGTTCTCGTCGGCGCTGCGCTCACGGAAGGGACTGGGCTTGCCCGCTTCGGTCAGGTTGCCGCGGTAGGCACGGATCTCGTCGGCGGACAGCGAGTCGACGTAGGCCTTGCCGGCGCGTATCAGGAATTCGGCGTACTCGTAGCACTTCTCGAAATAGTCGGACGCGTAGTACAGGTGCTCGCCCCAGCCGAAGCCGAGCCAGGTGACGGCATCGAGGATCGAGTCGACGTACTCGGTATCCTCCTTGGTGGGATTGGTGTCGTCGAAGCGCATGTGGCAGACACCACCGAAGTCGCGCGCGATGCCGAAATTGAGGCAGATGCTCTTGGCGTGGCCGATATGCAGGTAGCCGTTGGGTTCAGGCGGGAAGCGCGTGGCGACACGGCCCTGGTGGGTGCCGGCGGCGAGGTCCTCGGCGACGATGTTGCGGACGAAGTTGGCGGCGGGCGGCGGCGGCGCGGCGGACGGCTTGGACATGGCGGACTCGTGAGCTTGTGCAAGGGAAAGCATAGCGTCTACCAGCGTCGCGCCGCAAAAGTCGATATTCTCTGGACCTTCGAGCCCTGCTCCGCGACACCACTGCAATGCCCCAACAGAACACCATCGCCCTGGTCTACGACTTCGACGGCACGCTGTCGCCGCAGCCCATGCAGGAGTACACCCTGCTGCCCAAACTGGGGATCACCCCGGAGGAGTTCTGGGGGCGCGTGCAGCGCGAATCGGCCGACACCGTGTCCGAGCGCATGCTGGTCTACATGCGCCTGGTGCTGGAACTGGCGCAGGAGCGCCGCGTCAAGATCTCGCGTCGCGACTTCCGTGCCATGGCACGCGACATCCGCTATTTCGAAGGCGTCGAGGACTGGTTTCCGCGCATCAACGCCTACGTGAAGCGGCGCTCCGGTGGACGCGTCAAGGTCCAGCACTACATCGTGTCGGCAGGCATGAAGGAGATCCTGGAAGGCGTGTCGATCCGGCGCTGGTTCCGCCAGATCTACGCTTCCGAATACCACTTCAACTTCCAAGGCATCGCCACTTTCCCCAAGGTGCTGATCACCGACACCTCGAAAACGCAGTACCTGTTCCGCGTCAACAAGGGACGCGAAGCACTGACCGAGTCGATCAACGAGCACATGCCCGAGGGCGAGCGCCCGATCCCCTTCCACAACATGGTGTATGTCGGCGACGGCATGACCGACGTGCCGAGCATGGCGCTGACCAAGAAGAACGGCGGCCACACCATTGCGGTGTATCCCGAGGACGACGGTCATGACCGCGCGGTGTGCGTCGACCTGTTGCGCGCGCGTCGCGTCGACTTCATCGCACCGGCCGACTACCGCCCGCGCAGCCAGCTGTCGCGCAGCACCGAACTGCTGCTCGACGCGCTGATCGCGCAGATCGCCTACCGCGCACAGACCGGCAGCTGCCGCGTGGAGCACGGTCTTGATCCGCACTGAGCAGGCGGCGGTCTGTGCCCAGCTGGCCGGGCCGGCGACCGGCCTGGCGGTGCATGTGGTGGCGCGCACCGCCTCGACCAACAGCGACCTGCTGGCCGCCGGCAGCCATGCCGAGACGCCGCGCTGCGCGCTGTGGGCGCTGGAGCAGCAGGCGGGGCGCGGACGCAACGGTCGCAGCTGGCTGTCGGCCGAAGGCAGCCTGTGCTTTTCGCTGCGCTGGCCGTTCACGCGCAGCGGCGGCGCCCTGCTCGGACTGCCGCTGGCGGTCGCCGTAGCCTGCTGTCAGGGCCTGGAGGACCTGGGCGTGACCGGGCTGACGATCAAGTGGCCCAACGATCTGCTGCGGCGCGAGCGCAAGGTCGGTGGCATCCTGGTCGAAGTGGCTGGCACCGGCGCGGTGATCGGCATCGGCCTCAATGTGGTGCTCGATGCCGCAACCGCCACCGCACTCGGCCCGGCTGCCGCCGACGTCCAGACCGCTGGCATGCCGGCGCTGCCACGCGCGCTGGTGCTGGCCACCCTGCTGAATCGCCTGGTGCCGGCGATGGAGCGCTTCGAAGTCGAAGGCTTCGGCGCCTTCCGCGAGGCCTGGACGACGCGTGCCGCCTGGCTCGGTCGCACGGTGCGCCTGGGCGACGCCGTCGAGGGCACCCTGCTGGGCGTGGACGCCAGCGGCGCCTTGCGCGTGCTGACCGCGCAGGGCGAGCAGCGCGGCATGGTGGGTGACCTGTCGCTGCGCACGCTGGAGCGCCCGGCTTGAAGTCCTTGCTGCTGGCGCTCGACATCGGCAACAGCCGGATCAAATGGGGACTGTTCTGCGGACTGGCGTGCCAGGCCACAGGCTATTTTCCAACCCGCGATTTCGCCGACCCGGATACCCCCGACTACGAGTTTGAACTGAGCGACCCGGCCACGCTGCCGGGCGCCGACATCACACCCGAGGTGGCGCAGTATCCGCTGCCGAGTCCGCTGCGGCCGCAATGGCTGACGGCGGTGGGCGCAGTGGCGCTGAGCTCGGTGGCCGGCAGCACGGTGGAGGCGCGTCTGCTCGCGCATCTGCACGGCCTGGGGCTGGCCGCACAGCCGGTGTGGCGCGTGCGTTCGACGACAGCCGCACTCGGTGTCAGCAAGGGCTAGGCCCAGCCCGAACGACTGGGCTGCGACCGCTGGGCGGCGCTGGTTGGCGCGCGCGCGCGCGGCAGCATGGCCACGGTGGTGGTGATGGCCGGGACCGCGACGACGGTGGATGCGCTGGCCGCCGATGGCCGTTTCCTGGGTGGCTACATCCTGCCCGGCCTGCGCCTGATGCCGAAAAGCCTTTATGAGCGCACCGCCGGCATCCATCCGGGCGACGGCGCCTGGGCCGAGTT
>JAGWIJ010000067.1 GCA_028873535.1 Pseudomonadota bacterium | reverse complement strand
GGCCGCGCCGGGCATCAGCGTTTCTTGCCGCGCACGACAGCACTTCTGATGGTCGGCCGGTAGTCGCGTCCTGCAGCGTCCGGTAGACTTTGGCGCAGTATTTTGTATATCAACAACAAGATTTTCAGGAGAAGTTTGGATGGACAAGGCCCTCTCAGGCATCCGCGTGCTGGACATGACTCACGTCCAGGCCGGCCCCACCGCGTCGCAGCTCCTGGCCTGGCTTGGCGCCGACGTGATCAAGTTCGAGCCGCCGACCGGCGACATCACGCGTGGTCAGCTGCGCGACCTGCCCGATGCCGACAGCCTGTACTTCACCATGCTCAACTGCAACAAGCGGTCGATCACGGTGAACATGAAAAAGCCCGAAGGCAAGGAGGTGTTCAAGCGCCTGCTCGCGAGCTGCGACATCGTGATGGAGAACTTCGGTCCCGGCGTGCTCGACCGCCTGGGCTTTCCCTGGGAGACCGTGCATCGCATCAATCCCGCCGTGATCATGGCCTCGATCAAGGGCTTCGGATCCAGCGGTCCCTATGCCGATTTCAAAGCCTACGAGAACGTTGCGCAGGCGATGGGCGGTTCGATGAGCACCACGGGTTTCGATGACGGCCCGCCGCTGGTCACTGGCGCGCAGATCGGCGATTCGGGTACCGGGCTGCATCTGGCCATCGGCATCCTGGCGGCGCTGCAGCATCGCAATCGTACCGGCAAAGGCCAGTATGTCGAGGTGGCCATGATGGACGCCGTGATGAACCTTTGCCGCGTCAAGTTCCGCGACCACCAGCGCCTCAACCATGGCGCGCTGCCTGAATACTCGATCGCCACCGAAGGGCGCACGGCGGCGCCGCGCAGCGGCAACGACTCCGGCGGCGGTCAGCTCGGCAATGCCGTGCGCTGCAGTCCGGGCGGTCCCAACGACTGGATCTACGTGGTGGTCCAGGAGGCAGTGTGGGACAGCCTGGCGCGCCTGGTCGGCGGCGAGGCGCTGGCCTCGGACGCGCGCTTTGCCACCATCGGCGAGCGCCGCCGGCACCAGCACCTGATGTGGGAGAACCTCAACGACTTCGCCTCCAGCCACACGAAGATCGAGATGATGAAGCTGCTCAACGACATCGACGTGCCTTGCGGCCCGATCATGAGCACCGAGGATCTGGCTGGCGACGAGCATGTGCGCGGCCGCGACATGTACGTCGAACTCGACCACCCCAAGCGCGGCACCTGGTACAACGTCGGCATGCCGATCAAGCTCTCGGCCTCCGCGGTCGAGATCCGGCGCTCGCCGCTGCTGGGCGAGCATACCGACGAGGTGCTCGCCGAGGTGCTTGGACTGGATGCCGCCGAAATCGCGCGGCTCAGGGATTCCGGCGCCTTCTCGCGCTGATCCGGTCCCGGGGCGCCCGCGGCGGGCGCCCCGTTGCGATATAATCCGGAATCACCCCGGATGCCGTTCCCATGACCAAATTCATCTTCGTGACCGGTGGCGTCGTTTCCTCGCTGGGGAAAGGCATCGCCTCCGCTTCGCTGGGCGCCATCCTCGAGTCGCGCGGCATCCGCGTGACCATGCTGAAGCTCGATCCGTACATCAACGTCGATCCGGGCACCATGTCGCCGTTCCAGCACGGCGAGGTCTTCGTGACCCACGACGGCGCCGAGACCGACCTCGACCTCGGCCACTACGAGCGTTTCATCAGCACGCGCATGCTCAAGCGCAACAACTTCACCACCGGCCAGATCTACGAGACCGTGATCCGCAAGGAGCGGCGCGGCGACTACCTGGGCGGAACAGTGCAGGTGATCCCGCACATCACCGACGAGATCAAGCTGTGCATCCGCAATGGCGCCGGCGATGCCGACGTCGCCATCGTCGAGGTGGGAGGCACCGTGGGCGACATCGAGTCGCTGCCCTTCCTCGAAGCCATCCGCCAGATGAGCATCGAGATGCCGCGCGACCACAGCTGTTTCGTGCACCTCACGCTGATTCCCTATCTGCCCTCCGCGGGCGAGATCAAGACCAAGCCCACCCAGCATTCGGTCAAGGAGCTGCGCGAGATCGGCATCCAGCCCGACGTGCTGCTGTGCCGGGCCGACCGCATGCTGCCCGAGGACGAGCGCCGCAAGATCGCGCTGTTCACCAACGTGAGCGTGCAGGCGGTCATTTCGTGCATCGATGTCGACAGCATCTACAAGATCCCGGCGCTGCTGCACGACCAGATGCTCGACGAGATCGTCTGCCACAAGCTCGGCATCCTGGCGCGCGCCGCCGACCTGACCCCCTGGAAGCGCCTCATCGACGACCTCGAGCATCCGCTGCATGAGGTGCATGTGGCGCTGGTGGGCAAGTACGTCGATCTGACCGAATCTTACAAGTCGCTGTCCGAGGCGCTCATCCACGCCGGCATCCACACGCGCTCCAAGGTGGTGATCCACTACGTGGACTCCGAACGCATCGAGGCCGAAGGTGCGGCCAGCCTGCACGACATGGATGCCATCCTGGTGCCCGGCGGCTTCGGCAAGCGCGGCGTCGAGGGCAAGATCGCCGCCATCGCGCTGGCGCGCGAACGCCAGATCCCCTATCTCGGCATCTGCCTGGGCATGCAGCTGGCGGTGATCGAATTCGCACGCCATGTGGCCGGCCTGGCGGGTGCGCACAGCACCGAGTTCGATCCCGATACGCCGCACCCGGTGGTGGCGCTGATCACCGAGTTCCACTCCCAGGCCGGCCAGCTCGAGCAGCGCAGCGCGCATTCGGACCTGGGCGGCACCATGCGCCTGGGCGGCCAGCCGGTGCGCCTGGCAGAAGGTTCGCTGGCGCGCACGGTCTACGGCCAGGCCGAGATCGTCGAACGCCACCGCCACCGCTACGAAGTCAACACCCAGTACCACGAGCGGCTCGAAGCGGCCGGTCTGCGCATTTCCGGCCTGTCGGCGCAGGACAGCCTGTGCGAAATGATCGAGCTGCCAGGCCATCCCTGGTTCATGGCCAGCCAGTTTCACCCCGAATTCACCTCCACGCCGCGCAACGGCCATCCTTTGTTCAAGGCCTACATCGAGGCGGCGCTGCAGCACAAGCGCACGCGCAAGGGCGGCGACAAGGCGCCGACCCTGAGCTCGGTGGCGTGAATGACAGCGAGCATCTGCCAGCCATGAAGATTGCCGGTTTCGAGGTCGGCCTGGACCGACCGCTGTTCCTGATCGCCGGACCGTGCGTGATCGAGTCGCGCCAACTGGCTTTCGACACTGCCGGTCTGCTGCGCGACCTGTGCCGCGAACTGGGCCTGCCCTTCGTCTACAAGTCCTCCTACGACAAGGCCAACCGCAGCTCCGGGGCCTCCTTCCGCGGCCCCGGCATGCAGGCCGGACTGGATATCCTGGCCGATGTGCGGCGCGACCTGGGCGTGCCGGTGCTGACCGACGTGCACGACAAGGACGACGTGGCGGCCGTTGCGGCCGTGGTCGACGTGCTGCAGACACCGGCCTTCCTGTGCCGCCAGACCGACTTCATCCAGACGGTGGCGGCGGCCGGCAAGCCTGTCAATATCAAGAAAGGCCAGTTCCTGGCGCCCGGCGACATGAAAAATGTCGTCGACAAGGCGCGCGCCGCCAGCGGCAGCGACAATATCCTGGTGTGCGAGCGCGGCGCGTCGTTCGGCTACAACAATCTGGTTTCGGACATGCGTGCGCTGGCCATCATGCGCGACACCAATTGCCCGGTGGTGTTCGATGCCACCCACTCGGTGCAGCTGCCGGGCGGGCAGGGCACCAGCAGCGGCGGCCAGCGCGAATTCGTGCCGGTGCTCGCGCGCGCCGCGGTGGCGGCGGGTGTTGCCGGCGTGTTCATGGAAACCCACCCGGATCCGGCCAAGGCGATGTCCGACGGTCCCAATGCCTGGCCACTGCCGCGCATGCGCGAACTGCTCGAAACCCTGCTGGAGCTCGACGCCGTGGTCAAACGGCACGGATTCATCGAACAGCAGCTCTGAGCCCGGCCGGCTGCCGCATTCATCCCAACAAACCAGGAGGAAACACCCCATGAGCGCCATCGTCGACATCCATGCCCGCGAGATTCTTGATTCCCGCGGCAATCCCACGGTCGAAGCCGAAGTGCTGACCGAATCGGGTGCCAGCGGCCGCGCTGCGGTGCCTTCGGGCGCCTCCACCGGCACGCGTGAGGCGATCGAACTGCGTGACGGCGACAAGGCGCGCTACCTGGGCAAGGGCGTGCTGAAGGCGGTCGAATACGTCAACACCGAGATCTGCGAGGCCCTGATCGGCCTGGAAGTCTCGGAGCAGGCCTTCCTCGATCACACCATGATCGAGCTCGATGGCACCGACAACAAGTCGCGCCTGGGCGCCAATGCCATCCTGGCGGTATCGGTGGCGGTGGCCAAGGCCGCAGCCGAAGAAGCCGAGCTGCCGCTGTACCGCTACCTGGGCGGTGCCGGCGCGGTCGACATGCCGGTGCCGATGATGAACGTCATCAACGGCGGTGCCCACGCCAACAACGGTCTCGACATCCAGGAGTTCATGATCCTGCCGGTCGGTGCCGAGAACTTCCGCGAAGCCCTGCGCTGCGGCGCCGAGATCTTCCACGCGCTCAAGAAGCTGATCGACAGCAAGGGCATGCCCACCACCGTCGGTGACGAAGGCGGCTTCGCCCCGCGCCTGCCCAACAACGAGGCCGCGCTCGGCCTGATCATGGAAGCCATCGAAAAGGCCGGCTATCGTCCGGGTGAGCAGGTGGCCCTGGGTCTGGACTGCGCCGCCAGCGAATTCTTCAAGGACGGCAAGTACGAGCTGCACGCCGAAGGACGCACCATCGATGCCGCGGGGATCACCGACATGCTGGCCGGCTGGGTGTCGAAGTACCCCATCGTCACCATCGAGGACGCCATGTCGGAGGCCGACTGGGCGGGCTGGAAGCATCTCACCCAGACCCTGGGCAGGAAGGTCCAGCTGGTCGGCGACGATGTCTTCGTCACCAACACGCGCATCCTTGCCGAGGGCATCAAGCAGGGCATCTGCAACTCGATCCTGATCAAGATCAACCAGATCGGCTCGCTGTCCGAAACCTTCGCGGCCATCGAGATGGCCAAGCGCGCGGGCTACACCAGCGTGATCTCGCACCGCTCCGGCGAAACCGAGGACAGCACCATCGCCGACATCGCCGTGGCCACCAACGCCATGCAGATCAAGACCGGGTCGCTGTCGCGTTCGGACCGCCTCGCCAAGTACAACCAGCTGCTGCGCATCGAAGAGGCACTGGGGCCGGTAGCCCGCTACCCGGGCCGCGCTGCCTACTACCAGATCGGCCGCGACTGATCGTGAATGTGCCGGTTTGTGCCAGGCACTGGCACAAACCGGCACTGCGCGGCATCATGCGCTTCTGAACCGTTCACGCTCACGCCATGCGCCTTCCTGTCGCCATCCTTTCCGTGCTGCTGGTCGCACTCCAGTACCCCCTGTGGCTGGGGCACGGCAGCATGCTGCGCGTCCACCAGCTGGAACGCGATGTGGCGGCCGAACAGGCGCGCAATCTGCAGCAGAAGCAGAGCAACCTCGCGCTCGAAGCCGAAGTGCGCAACCTTGGCAGCGGCTCCGAAGCCATCGAGGAACGCGCGCGCGCCGACCTTGGCATGGTGCGTGAAGGCGAAACCTGGTTCCGCTATGCCAGTCCCGGGAACCCGGTGCCGGTCACGGGCTCTCACAAGCACTGAAACCCGCACTTCCGCAGGAGTCCCTTCCATGATGTTCCGCCGTACCTGGCCGGCCGTGCTGGGCATGCTGATCGCCTTCAGCGCCCTGCCCGCACCCGCAGAAGCAGAGCAGGAAGCTGCCCCGAAGAAGACCTTCCTGTGGGAGGTCAAATCGGCCGACAACCACACGCTCTACCTGTTCGGCGCCCCCGGCATGGGCAACGGCGACCTCTACCCGGTGTCGTTCTGGGCCGAGGCGGCCTACACGCGATCCGAAGTGCTGGCGCTCGAAGCCGATCTCAGCGACAGCGAACGCTTCCAGCGTGATGCCATGCCGATGTTCTATGGCAAGGACGACAGCCTGGCCCGGCACATCGACAAGGGCCTCTACGAAGAGGTCGCCGACTATCACGCGCTGCAGGGCCAGGCGATGACCGAGGCCGATCACCTCAAGCCCTATGCGCTGGCTTTCGGCCTGATGAACAAGGTCGCACGCTCGGTCGGTCTCGACCCCGGCTACGACGCGCCGTTCTACTTCACCGCCAAGGCGCAGGCCGACAACAAGCCCATCGTCGAGATCGAAGGCGTGGCGAGGGAGCTCGACGTGCTGGAGGCACTGCCCATGCCGCTGCAGGAGGAACTGCTGAAGGCCTCGGTGGAACACGCCGCGCAGGGCAACTGGGGCGAGGAACTGCAGACCGAGGTCGCGACCTGGAAGTCCGGTGATGTCGACTACTACAGCGAACTCGACCAGAGGTCCTACCAGACCATGCCCCACGGCGCCGAGATCCGCCATCGGCTGGTGGAAAGCCTGCATCCTGGCTATGCCGACAAGCTGGCCGGCTACCTGGCCAGCGGCAAGGTCCACTTCGCCGTGATTGCAGCCCAGCACCTGATCGGCCCCAACAACCTGGTCGAGGAACTGGTCAAGCGCGGCTACAAGGTCACCCGGCTGTAAGCAGGCGCGGCATGGGCCGTCGCCACGCGGCGGCGTGCCTGGTCGGCTATGCCAGTCGCGCGCGCAGCAGCGCGCTGCCTGCATCCACCACGGCTACCAGTACCAGCATCGCCAGGATCACCGTCGAGGCGCGGCCCAGCTGGAACAGTTGCAGGTGGAAGGCCAGCATCTGGCCCAGGCCACCGGCGCCGACCACACCCAGCACCGCGGCAGCGCGGATGTTGTTCTCCCAGCGGTACACCGTGTAGCTCACCAGCTGCGGCAGCGCTTGCGGCAGCTCGGCATAGCAGAAGATCTGGGTGGCCGACGCCCCCGCGCTGCGCAGCGCGAAAGCCGCCTCGGGCGGCAGGTTCTCGAACGTCTCCAGGTACAGGCGTCCCAGCACGCCGGTGGTATGCAGGGCCAGTGCCAGCGTGCCCGCGAACGGGCCCAGTCCCACCGCAATCAGCAGCAGGCTGGCCCATACCAGCTCCGGCACCGAACGCAGCACGTTCAGCAGCGGCCGCACCGTCGGCGCCAAGCGCGCGATCAGCAGGCCGGCTACCGCCGCCAGCGCGGTGCCCAGCGCCGACATCGCCAGGGTCTCGAGTGCGGCGTCGCCCACCTTGGCGACAAAGCCCGGATCCAGCGCCGGATGCAGCAGCTCGGCGCTGAAGCGGCCGGCGGCAGCCAGGTTGTCGGCGGACAGGAATTCGGCGATGTGCAGGTCGAGGCTGGCGAAGCTGGCCGCCACCAGCAGCAGCACCGCGGCCAGCGCTGGCTCCGGCCGCCGGATCCAGGGCCGCGCGGCGGATGGCGCCGGCGCGTGGCGGGTACGCTTCATGCCCAGGCCCGGCGCAGCCAGGCACTCAGCAGGTCAGCCAGCGCCACCAGCAGCACGAAAACCAGCAGCAGCGTGGCGACTTCGTCGCCGGCGAACATCTTCATCGAGCCTTCGAGCATCTGCCCCAGGCCGCCGGCACCGACCATGCCCAGCACCACCGAGGAGCGCACGGCACACTCCCAGCGGTAGACGGTGTAGGAAATGAGCTCGTCGGCGCATTGTGGCAGCAGGCCGAACAGCACCGCCTGCACGCGCCCTGCGCCGTGATGCAGCAGTGCCAGGGTCGGTGCTGCCGGTGCCGATTCCAGGATTTCGGCATAGACCTTGGCCAACATGCCGGCATAGGTGATGGCGATCGCGAACACGCCCGCTGCCGCCCCCAGGCCGACGACGCGCACCAGCAGCAAGGCCCACACCAGTTCGGGCACGCTGCGGAGGAATACCATCAGCCAGCGCACCAGGGTGCGCAGCGCGCGTGCGAACACCGAGCTGTCGCGTCCGGGCCGGCCGAGTGCGGAGAACGAGAGCACGCGCGTGAGCAGCAAGGCCGCCGGCACAGCGGCCAGCCATGCGAGCGTGACGCCGCAGGTCGCGATGGCCAGCGTGCGCCACGCCGCCGGCAGCACGTCGCGCAGGAAGCCGCCGTCAAGCCGCGGTGGCACGAAACTGGCCAGGAAACGCAGGGTTTCGCGCTGGGCAGCCGCCTCGAACAGCACGCCTGGCGCGAACTCGGTCAGGTGCAGCGCCCAGGCCAGCACCGCCAGGCCGATCAACGCGCTGCAGAGTCGGCCGGGCAGCGCCGGGTCGTGGTGGCGCGCCGGCGCGTTCATGCGGCCGGCGCCGCTTCGCTGGCGACGGAGTCGCCGGCGTAGAGCCGCGCCAGACTGTCCGGATCGACTTCGGCCGAGGCACGGTCGAACACGATGCGTCCATCGCGCACGCCGATCACGCGCGGAAAGCAGGCCAGGGCGACATCGACCTGGTGGAACGACACCGCCAGCGTGGCGCCGCGCGCCGCCGCGGCGGCTGTGAGCGCCTGCACCGCCTGGCGTGCGCGGACGGGATCGAGCGAGGACAGCGGCTCGTCGACCAGCCAGAGGCTGGCTGGCGACACCAGCGCACGCGCCAGACCCACACGCTGGCGCTCGCCGCCCGACAGGCGGTCGACGCGCTCGTACAGCTTGTCGGCGAGGTCGAAGCGACGCAGCGCCTGCTCGGCCAGGGCCGGCTCCAGCGGCAGCACCCAGGCGCGCAGGCTGCGCCACAGGCCCATCTGCGCCAGCCTTGCGGCCAGCACTGCCGTGACCACGCGCTGGCGCGGCGGCAAGGGCGGCGTCTGCGGTGCCAGGAACACGCCGGCGCGCGCGCGCTGGCGTGCCGCGCCGCCCAGCGCCCACACGTCCCGGCCGTCGTGGCGCAACGTGCCTGCCTGCGGCGCCAGCGCCATGCCCAGCACGTGCAGCAGCGTGGTCTTGCCGGCGCCCGAAGGGCCGATCAGCGCGACCTGCTCGCCGCTCGACAATCCGAGCGAGACGTCTTGCAGTACCGTGAGCTGCGGCTGCGGTCCGGCCGCAAGCCCGGTGAGCTTGACCTCCATCGTGCCTACAGCAGTCCGGCGCTGCGCGCCGCACCTTCGATGGCGCGGTAGTCCTCGAGCCTGGCCGGCACGAAGCGCGCGGCGCGCTGCAGGCCGAGGATCTCGGCGCCTTCCGGTGTGCTGCTGTCGAGGTCGAGGAAGGCGCGCGTCAGCCGGTCGCGCGTGGCGGCGGGCAGGTCGGCATGAACGCTCCAGTTGTAGTCGTGATAGGCCGGCGTGGTGTAGAAAACGCGCACCTTCTGCGGGTCCACCTTGTGGTCGGCCACCAGTTTTTCCCATACCGAGATGTTGAGCGCGCCGGCCTGCACCTTGCCTGCGGCGACCGCCGCCACGGTGGCGTCGTGGGCGCCGGAGAACGACACGCGGTGGAAGCCGTGCTCGACGTCGAAGCCGGCCTCGTCGAGGAAGTGGCGCGGCATCAGGTGGCCGCTGGTGGAACTCTGCGAACCGAAGCTGAAGTCCTTGCCCTTGAGGTCGGACAGCTGCTGGATGGCAGGATCCGAGGTGATGAACACCGAACGGAAATGCTGGTCCTGTTCGCGCTGCACGATCGGGATGATCCTGCCCGCTGAGCGCTGTTCGGCCTGGATCAGCGTGAAGCCGCCGAACCAGGCGAGGTCGACCTTGCGGTTCACCAGGGCTTCGACGGCGGCAGCATAGTCGGTGACCGGGGTGAACTCGACCCTGGTGCCCAGCCGCGCCTCCAGGTAGTGCACCAGGGGTGCCGCCTTGCGCGCCAGTTCGGTGGGCGCCTCGTCGGGAATCACGGTGACACGGAAGACCCCGTCGGCCTGGGCATTGAACACAGGCAGCAACAGGCACACGAGGCACAGCAGGCGGATCAGCAGACGATTCAAGATGGGGTGACTCCGGTATGCTTGAGGCTGGGCTCGGCGCGGCAGGCTGCCGCCGCACGACCATGATCACAATTCTACGTCAGGGCGCCGTCTTCGCCGGTCAATCCGGTGCGGCTGCCCTTCGCTCCGGGAGTCGCACGATGTCTTCGCATGGCCACGCCAGTCCTTCCACCCCTGATTCGGAACCGCGGCTGACCTCGCTGGCGCATGGCGGCGGTTGCGGCTGCAAGATCGCGCCGGGCGTGCTGCGCGAAATCCTGCGCGAGCAGGTGCCGCTGGCCGTGCCGCCGCAACTGCTGGTCGGCCTCGAGACCTCCGACGATGCCGCCGTGTACCGTCTCAACGACGAGCAGGCCCTGGTCGCGACCACCGACTTCTTCATGCCGGTGGTGGATGATCCCTTCGACTTTGGCGCCATCGCCGCCGCCAATGCCATCTCCGACGTCTATGCCATGGGGGGCCGGCCGATCCTGGCCTTGGCCCTGGTGGGCATGCCGGTCAATGTGCTGAGCGCGGCCACCATTGCGCGCGTGCTCGAAGGCGGCCGCACGGTCTGCGCCCGGGCCGGCATCCCGGTGGCAGGCGGACACAGCATCGACTCGGTCGAGCCGATCTACGGCCTGGTGGTGATGGGCCTGGTCCATCCCGACCACGTCATGCGCAACTCCGCGGCCCGGCCGGGCGATCTGCTGGTGCTGGGCAAGCCGCTCGGTGTCGGCATCCTGTCGGCGGCGCTGAAAAAGGGCGAGCTCGATCCGGCCGGCTATCGCCGCCTGATCGAGACCACCACCCGCCTCAACACCCCGGGTCCGGAGCTTGCGCAAATGCCCGGCGTACACGCCCTGACCGATGTCACCGGCTTCGGCCTGGCCGGCCATGCGCTCGAAATGGCACGCGGCTGCGGGCATGTGATCGAACTGCACTGGCCCAAGGTGCCGCGCCTGGAAGGCGTCGAGGCCTTGGCTGCAGCCGGGGCGGTCACCGGGGCTTCGGGGCGCAACTGGGTCGCCTACGGTGGCGAGGTCGAGGTGCCGCGCGACTATTACGCCTTCGAGCGCGCCATCCTGACCGATCCGCAGACCAGCGGCGGCCTGCTTGCGGCCTGCGCACCTGACAGCATCGACGCGGTGCTGGCCGTGTTCCGGCGCCACGGCTTCGGACACGCTGCCGTGGTGGGTGAAGTCAGCGCTGCGCCGATCGGCGCGACCGCCTTGCGCGTGTGCTGACCGGCTTCAGCGCGGCGGGCGGCCCGCCAGCAGTGGTTCGAGATGCCGCATGACGCTGGCCAGCAGTTGTGGCTGGGCGCGTCCCTGGGGATGGATGCCGTCGGCCTGGAAGGCCTCGCGGCTGTCGCCGAGAGATTCGACCAGATTGGGCAGCAGGGCGGCGTGGTGCCTGGCCGCCAGCGTGCTGAACAGCCGCGCGAACTCGCCCGTGTAGTCATCGCCGAAATTCGGCGGCAGCGCGACGCCGACCACCAGCAGGCGCGCGTGATGCGCCTCGACCATGGTGGCCATGGCTTCCAGATTGCGCCGGCTGTCCGCCAGCGGCAGGCCGCGCAGGGCGTCGTTGCCGCCGAGTTCGAGGATCACCACCGCCGGCCGCACGCGCTCCAGGGTGGCCGCCAGACGCGCCGCGCCGCCGTGGGTGGTCTCGCCGCTGATGCTGGCGTTGACCACCTGCCAGGGCGGCGTGGCGCTGCGCTGCGCCAGTTCGTGCGCGAGCAGCGCCGGCCACGCCTGCTCGCTGGCCATGCCGTAGCCGGCCGACAGGCTGTCGCCGAACACCAGCACCGTGTGCAGGGCGGGTGCGGCGGCCAGCGCGCTTGCGGGTCCGTTGCCGAGCAGGCCGAGACCGGCGATCCAGCGGCTGCTGCGTCGCAGGAACTCCCGGCGCACAATGCGGACTGACTCCAGCTCATCCTTGCGCTGCTTGCCTTCTTCCATGCCCATTTCTTCCGTTCTCGATAGCCAGTCATCGGAGTCGTCCGCCACCGCGGCAGTTCCTGAGGTCCTGCTGCGTGCCCAGGGTCTGGGCAAGACGGTGATGCTGCCGGCCGGGCCGCTGGTGATCCTCGAAGGCCTCGACTGCTCGGTGTCGGCCGGCGAATCCCTGGCCATCCTCGGCGCCTCGGGCAGCGGCAAGTCGACCTTGCTGGCCTTGCTGGCCGGACTCGATGTACCGACCTTGGGCGAAGTCTGGTTGGCCGGCGAGCCGCTGTCCAGCCTGGACGAGGACGGGCGCGCCGCGCTGCGCGCGCGCGTCGCCGGTTTCGTGTTCCAGTCCTTCCACCTGCTGCCAGCCTACACGGCGCTCGAGAACGTGATGCTGCCGCTGGAGCTGCAGGGCGCGCCTGACGCGCGCCGCCGCGCGCAGGCTGCGCTCGACGAGGTCGGTCTGGGCGAGCGTGGCGACCAGCGGCCGCGCACGCTGTCCGGCGGCGAGCAGCAGCGCGTGGCACTGGCACGCGCGCTGGTCACCCGGCCGCGCATCCTGTTCGCCGATGAGCCCACCGGCAATCTCGATACGCGCACCGGAGAACGCATCATGGCGCTGATGTTCGATCTCAACGCGCGCCATGGCACCACCCTGGTCCTGGTCACCCACGATCCTTCGCTGGCGACGCGCTGCGCGCGCGAGCTGCGCCTGTGAATGCCTGGTTGCTGTTCCTGCGCGACTGGCGCGCCGGCGAACTGCGTCTGGCCGGCGTCGCACTGCTGCTGGCGGTGGCCGCGGTCAGCACCGTCGGCTTCGTGCAGGATCGCGTGGCTGCGGCGCTGGTGATCGGTGCCGCGCGCCTGACGGCCGGCGATCTGGTGCTGGCCAGCGACCAAGCGCCAGCGCCGCAGCGTCTGGAGCGGCTGGCGGCCCTGGGGCTGGCGGCCAGCCCGATGGCGACCTTCAGCAGCATGCTGCGCGGACCCTCGCGCAACGTCCTGGTGTCGGTGAAAGCGGTGGCCGCCAACTATCCCCTGCGTGGTGTGCTGCGCGTCAGCGCGGCCGTGGGCGGCGCAGAAGTGGCCGCCGACGGCCGCGCCAGCGCGGCGCCTCGTCCGGGCGAAGTCCTGCTCGCGCCGGGTCTGGCGGCGCGCCTGGGTCTCGGCCGGGGTGACCGCCTGCGCCTGGGGCGTGCCGAATTTGCCGTGGCCGGGACCATTGTCGATGAGCCCGATGGCGGTCTGGCCGCCTTCCGCATCGCACCGCGCGTGATGATCGCCGAGCAGGATCTGGCGGCGACCGGCCTGATCCGTGCCGGCAGCCGGGTCAGTTGGCGCCTGGCAGTGAGCGGCGCTGCCGCCGACCTGGCACGCTGGCGCGCCCTCGAGCAGGCGCAGCTGGCACCCGGCGAGCGCATCGAGTCGGCGGCCGACAGCCGGCCCGAGGTGCGCAGCCTGATCGAGCAGGCCGGCCAGTTCCTGCGCCTGAGTTCGCTGGCCAGTGTGCTGCTGGCGAGCGTCGCGCTGCTGTTCGCATTGCGCCGGCACGTCGAGCGCCAGCGTCCGGTGGCGGCCATCCTGCGCTGCCTGGGTGCCAGCCGCGCGTTGGTGTGGCGGCGCCAGGCGGCTGCGCTGGGTGTGCTGGGCGTGCTGGCCGGCGCGCTCGGCGTGGCGTGCGGTGCGGTGCTGCAGGCCGGGCTGGCACGCATCCTGGCGCCGCTGGTCGATGTGCCGCTGCCGGCGCCCGGCTGGCGCCCGGCGCTGGACGGCATGGCGGTGGGACTGATCCTGTTGGCCGGCTTCGCGCTGCCGGGCCTCTACAGTCTGGGGCAGGTGGCGCCGCTGCGGGTGCTGCGCAACGAGGACCAGGAACCGGGCGCCCCGAATCGCGGCCGCCTGTTGCAGCGCCGGCTGCCGGTGGCGCTGGCCGCCGTGCTCACCCTGCTGCTGGTGGCGGTGCTGGGCAGCGCCCAGCCCTTGCTGGCGGCCGAAACCTGCCTGGCGATGCTGGGCGTGGCCGCGCTGGCGGCCCTGGCCAGCCGCGCATTGATCGCGCTCGGCCTGCGTTCGGCCGCACGCCTGCCACAGTCCTGGCGCCTGGGCGTGCGCAGTCTGGCGCGCCGTCCCGGCTTCGCCAGCCTGCAGGCTGGTGCGCTGGCCGTGGGGCTGCTGGTGCTGCTGGTGCTGGGGCTGGTGCGCAACGATCTGCTGGCGAGCTGGCAGGCATCGGTGCCGGCCGACGCGCCCAACCATTTCGTGCTCGGCATCCAGGCCGACGAGACCGCGGCTTTGCAGGCCTTCCTGCGCGCGGAGCAACGCCCGCCGTTCGACCTGCGCCCGCTGGTGCGCGCGCGGCTGGTCGCCATCGACGGCAAGCCGGTCGATCTCGGCGCGGTCAAGGATCCGCGCGAGCGCGCGCTGCTCGATCGCGAGTTCAACCTCAGTTGGGCCGAGCACTTCAACGCCGACAATCGCCTGGTGGCCGGCAGTTGGTGGCCGCAGTCAGGTGCTGCCGGCGGCCTGTCGTTGGAACGCGGATTTGCCGAGCGCCTGCACCTCGGGCTGGGATCGCGCCTGCGCTTCGACGTGGCCGGCGTGACGGTCGAGTCGACGGTGGCGAGCCTGCGCACAGTGCGCTGGGATTCCTTCCAGCCGAATTTCTTCGTCATTGTGCGGCCTGGCCTGCTGGGCGACGCCGACGCGAGCTACCTCGCGAGCTTCCACCTCGCTGCCGCCGACCAGGGCTTCGCCGACCGACTGGTCGAGCGTTTCCCGCAGATCACCCTGGTCGATACCGGGGCCATGATCGCGCAGGTGCGCGGACTGACCGCGCAGATGGCGCTGGCGGTGCAGTTCGTGTTCGCGCTGGCGCTGCTGGCTGGTGTGCTGGTGCTGCTGGCCGGCATCCAGGCCACCCACGACGAGCGCCTGCGCGAAGGCGCCGTGATGCGCGCCCTGGGCGCCACGCGCGCACAGCTGCGCACCTTGCAGCTGGTGGAGTTCTCGGTGCTCGGGGCCGCCGCCGGTCTGTGCGCGGCGGCAGGTGCGCTGCTGGCGAGCTGGTTGGTGAGCACGCGCCTGCTCGAGCTGGAATGGCATTTCGATCCCTGGATTCCCGTGCTCGGCTCCCTGGGGGGGCTGCTGCTGGTCGGGATCACGGCAGCGCTGGCGCTGCGCCCGCTGGGGCGCGCGGTGCCCGCCGAATCGCTGCGCCTGTTCGGCTAGCCGCTGCCGTGGCTCAGAACAGATCGTGCCAGAACTCCCACCAGCGGCTGGGTGCGCGTGCATCGGCCAGCAGCGCCGAGTTGGGGAAGTTCTTCTGCAGCACCTGCAGCGTGTCGTTGGCGAGCTCGTCCAGGCCGAGCTTCTGGTAGCTGCGTACCATCACGTACAAGGCCTTCTCGGTGGCCGGTGCGCGCGGATAGTCCTTGACCACCATCTGCGCGCGATTGGCCGATGCCAGCCAGGCACCGCGCCGGTAGTAGTAATCGGCCACGCGCACCTCGTGATTGGCCATGTTGTTCTGCAGGTAGACCATGCGCTTGCCGCTGTCCTCGGCATAGCGGCTCAGCGGATAGCGCGTGATCAGCTCCTTGAAGGTATCGAAGGCGTCGCGCGCGGCCTTCTGGTCGCGTTCGGACAGGTCCTGGCCGGAGATCGTGCTGAAATAGCCGAAGTCATCCTTGAAGTTGGCCAGTCCCTTGACGTAGAAGGCGTAATCCACGTTGATGTGGTTGGGGTGGGCCTTGATGAAGCGGTCGGCGGTGGCGATGGCGTTGGCGGCTTCGCCGTCCTTGTACTGCGCGTAGGCCATTTCCAGTTCGGCCTGCTGCGCATAGGCGCCGTAGGGGTAGCGCGCTTCGAGCGCCTCGTAGCCCTTGACTGCCTTTTCGAAATTGCCGGCTTCGAGGTCTTCCTTGGCGTCCTGGTACATCTTGCTGACGCCGGGATCCTTGTCGCGTTCCTTCTCGCCGCCGCCGAACCAGCTGCAGCCGGCGATCAGGGCCGCGCCCACGAGGAGCGTGGCGAATCGGGGTACACTCTTGCACATGACCATGCTTGGACTCTACGTCGTTTCGGGACCGCGCCTGGGCGCCTGCTGCGCCGCGCGGCGACCGGCTTGCACCGTGTCAGCCGACCAGTATAGCAGGCCCCCTGCGCCTGCCACCGGGCCTTGAGCACGGCCGGGCCGACGGCGCCGGCACTGGCGGACGAGGAGGAAGACGGCGACTTCGACAGCGGCAGCGACGAGGAGCAGGGCGCCGGCGCAGCGGCACCGCCCGAGGCGCGGCGCATTCCAGCCGAACTCGCCGGACTGCGCGCCGATCTCGTGCTGGGAAGGCTGTATCCCGAGTACTCGCGCAGCCGCCTGCAGGACTGGATGCGGGCCGGGCGCGTGCATGTCGACGGCGGCGTGGTGGGGCAGCGCGACAAGCTGTGGACCGGCCAGCTGGCCACGATCGAGCCGCCGCCGCCGGCCGAGCTGGGCGAGATCCTGCCGGAAGCCATCGCGCTGCAACTGGTGCATGAGGACGACACGCTGATGGTGGTGCACAAGCCGGCCGGCCTGGTGGTGCATCCCGGCAACGGCAACCGCTCCGGCACGCTGCAGAATGCGCTGCTGCACCATGATCCCGCCTTGGCGGGCGTGCCGCGCGCCGGCATCGTGCACCGTCTGGACAAGGACACTTCGGGCCTGATGGTGGTGGCGCGCACGCTGTCGGCGCACATCGACCTGGTGCGCCAGCTGCAGGCGCGCACCGTGCGCCGCCACTATGCTGCCGTGGTGAGCGGGCAGCCCGCCGGCGACGGCTTTGTCGATGCGCCGATCGGACGCCATCCCACCCAGCGCACGCGCATGGCCGTAGTGCGCGGCGGCCGGCCAGCGCGCACCTGGTACGTCCTGCAACGCCAGCTGGGTGGCTGCGCGCTGCTCGAATGCCGGCTCGAGACCGGGCGCACCCACCAGATCCGCGTGCACATGCAGCACATCGGCCACCCCATGATCGGTGACCCGGTCTACGGCCCGTCCGCCGCCGTGCTGCGCACCCTGCCGCCCGCTGCGCGCAGCTTCCCACGCCAGGCCCTGCATGCCTTCCGCCTGGGGCTGGTGCATCCGGCCAGCGGTGCGGACCTGCAGTGGGAAATCCCGCTCGAGCCCGACCTGCAGGCTCTGCTGGAGCAACTGGCCACATGAGCATCAACGCACGCGCTGGCGGGACCGCGCTGATCCTGCCCGACTGGCCGGCGCCTCCCAACGTGCGCGCACTGGTGACCACGCGCGCCGGCGGCGTGAGTGCACCGCCCTGCGACAGCTTCAACCTGGGCGAGCGCAGCGGCGACGATCCCGCCGCAGTGGCGGCCAATCGCGCACACCTGCGCCAGTTGCTGCCGGGCGAACCTGTCTGGCTGCATCAGGTGCATGGCACACGGGTGGTGAGGCTGCCGACCGATCCGGATCAGCAGGCGGACGCCGCGTGGAGCACCCAGCCGGGCTCGCCCTGCCTGGTGCTGACTGCCGACTGCCTGCCGGTGCTGTTCTGCGACCGCCAGGGCACGCGCGTGGCCGCTGCGCATGCGGGCTGGCGTGGCCTCGCCGATGGGGTGCTGGAGGCGACGGTGCAGGCGCTGGGCGTGACGCCCGGTGAACTGCTGGCGTGGCTGGGCCCGGCGATCGGCCAGGATGCCTTCGAGGTCGGCCCCGAGGTGCGCGCAGCCTTCCTGGCGCGCGATCCGGCGGCCGCAGAGGCTTTCCGGGCGGGACGCGAGGATCGCTGGCATGCCGATCTTTACCTGCTGGCGCGCCAGCGTCTGGCCGCGGCCGGCGTCGATCGGGTCAGCGGTGGC
>JAGWIJ010000181.1 GCA_028873535.1 Pseudomonadota bacterium | reverse complement strand
GAAGGCTCATCACCACAGCATTTTGCGTGCGCCGGTCAGTCAGAAAATCTGCCTCGGTCATGCCGTCAGTGAAGTTGAACACATCCTGCGAGGCCTGCAGAAGTTGACGGCGGTAGTCGGCCCATCTGCTGTCCGTCACACCGGGCGCGCCTCGGCAAGTACCTTTTCACGCAGCTTCAGTGGCAGGTCGCCGGGCGTACAGAGATCCACGGCGACGCCGAGTATTTCCTCCAATTCCACCTGAAGCCCCCCGAGATCGAACAAGGTCGCGCCTGGCAGCGCGTCTACGAGAAGATCGAGGTCGCTACCGTCTTGGTCTGTACCGTGAAGGGTAGATCCAAACACGCGCACATTGGCTGCGCGAAAGCGGCCGACCGCTTCGCGGATGGCCGAACGCTGCAGGTTCAGTGCGGTAGACGGCTTCACGGTGCAACCCTCAGCATGGGAAGCGTCATTTTACGCGAAACTCCTCGCCCAAATCAGCCAAGTGACGCCGCGATAATCGGACACGCGGGTAGACCGCCAAGCCTCTTGGAAGCCCCTCAGAACAGCTCTGGTGACCTCTGGCACTGGCTGGCTGGGCTGGGGTGAGCGGCCCCCCCCCTGGCCCAGGCTTGACCTGGAAGCCAAGGGCACATTGTTGGGCACATTTGGCTATCAGCCGCCCTGGAACGAAAAAGGCCACCCCGAAGGATGGCCTGACTCGCTGATTCTATTGGTCGGGGCGAGAGGATTTGAACCTCCGACCACCTGCACCCCATGCAGGTACGCTACCAGGCTGCGCTACGCCCCGAGCCGCCGATTATACCGCGCATCGCGCGCCACTGACCAGTGCCGTTGTGATCGCGTCCCTGGTGCGCTTCCAATGGGCGATTGACCGCCCTTCCGACTCGAAAATTCAGCAGTCATCCCCCGCCTGTGCCGCGAATTCCGGCAGCAGGCGTTTGCGTCCGTGGTCATCGATCGCCACCAGCGTGAGCTGTGCTTCGGTCACCTTCACGGTGACGGGCGCATCATGTCCGCGCTCGGCGAACACCTCGACGGCCACCGTGATCGAGGTGCGCCCGGTGCGCAGCACCTGCGTGTAGAGGCTCACGACGTCGCCGACCGATACCGGCTGTTTGAACTGGACCGAGTTGACGGCCACGGTGGCCACCCTGCCGCGCGCGCGGCGCATGGCGGCAAGGCCAGCGGCGAGATCGATACGCGCCAGGATCCAGCCGCCGAACACATCGCCGTTGATGTTGACATCGGCCGGCATCGGTGCGACGCGCAAGGCGAGTTCACCGTGGGCGGCACGGCTGGCGTCATCAAGGCTGGCGGTCATGGCAAGTACTCCTCATGCAGTGGATTCACGGCTGGTCTTGCAGCACGTGGCGGACGATCAAGTCGGCGGCCTGCGCGGCGCTCATTGCGACCGTGTCGATGCGGATTTCCGGGTGTTCGGGCACTTCGTAGCGCGAATCGATGCCCGTGAAATTCTTGAGCTGTCCGGCGCGCGCCCGGCGGTACAGGCCCTTCACGTCGCGCCCTTCGGCGACTTCCAGCGGCGTGTCGATGAACACCTCGATGAACTCGCCATCGGCTGCCAGCTCGCGCGCCAGCTCGCGGCCGGCGCGGAAGGGCGAGATCAACGCAGCAATCACGATCAGCCCGGCGTCGGTCATCAGACGCGCCACTTCGGCCACGCGCCGGATGTTCTCGACGCGGTCGGCATCGCCGTACGCGAGATCGCGATTGAGGCCCTGGCGCAGCTGATCGCCGTCGAGCAGGAAGGAATGTTTGCCGGCCAGCACCAGCTGGTGGTGCACGAGGCGTGCGATGGTGGTCTTGCCGGCACCACTGAGGCCGGTGAACCAGAGCAGGCAGGCACGCTGGTGCTTGAGCGCAGCCAGCGTCTGGCGGTCCATGTCGATGTCGACGCGCAGAGCCCTGCCTCAGTCCGCCTTGAGGAACGCGACCAGGTCTTCCAGCTCGCGCTTGACGGTGGGGAGGTCGACCTTGGTGGGCACCGAGGTGCCGGAGGGACGCGTGGAGCTGCCCGATTCGAGAATGGCGCGCGCGCCGCTGATGGTGAAGCCTTTCTCGTAGAGCAGGCCACGGATGCGCCGGATCAGCACCACCTCGTGGTGCTGATAGTAGCGGCGGTTGCCGCGCCGCTTGACCGGCTTGAGCTGGACGAACTCCTGCTCCCAATAGCGCAGCACGTGCGGCTTGACCGCACAAAGCTCGCTCACCTCGCCGATCGTGAAATACCGCTTGCTCGGAATCGGCGGGAGTTCGGTCAGGCTGTTATCCGGGGTTCCCGACATAGTGTTGCTCCACCAGACTCTTGAGCTTCTGGCTGGCGTGGAAAGTCACCACCCGGCGCGCGCTGATTGGGATCTCTTCGCCGGTCTTGGGGTTGCGACCAGGACGCTGCGGCTTTTCGCGCAGTTGGAAGTTGCCAAAACCCGACAGTTTGACGCTGTCGCCCTTTTCCAGCGCCAGCCTGATTTCCTCGAAGAACGTGTCCACAAGGTCTTTTGCTTCGCGCTTGTTCAATCCAACTTTCTCGAACAGGAGATCCGAGAGCTCCGCCTTTGTCAAAGTCATGGAGGCCTTCTAATTGTTATTTCCTGAGTTCGGCACCGAAGCGCTCGGCAAGCATCCGCTTCATTCCGGTAGTGACTTCATCGATTTCGATGTCGGTCAACGTTCGCGCAGTATCTTGAATAACTATACGAAACGCAAGACTTTTTTTCCCTTCGGGCAGGCCCTTTCCGCGATACAGGTCGAATATGCCGATGTCCACCACAGCGGCCGGTCCCTGCTTTTTGAGCGCATCGAGCAGATCGTCGACGGCAATCGACTCGTCGACGATCACCGAAATATCACGTCGCACCGGCGGGAATCGCGAGGGTTCGACAAAGCGCGGCACCTGCCCCCCCAGCGCGGCATCGAGATCGAGCTCGGCCAGGATCGGCGCCTGCACCAGGTCGTACGGCGCCAGCAGTGCCGGGTGAAGTTCGCCCAGCCAGCCGACCACGCGGTCCGCCAGCAGCAGTTCGGCGCTGCGGCCGGGATGCAGCGCGGGATGCGCGGCAGCACGGCAGCGCAGGCCCGGCACCAGCGCTTCGAAGTCGCCCTTGAGATCGAAGAAGTCGGCGCGGCGCGCGCCCTCCCCCCATTGTTCGGGCAGCGCCGAGCCGTAAGACAGCACGCCCAGGCGGCTCTGCTGCACATAGGCGTCGGCCGCGCCCTGCGGCGCATGCGCGAAGGTGCGTCCGATCTCGAACAGGCGCACGCGCTCCTGGCGGCGCTTGAGATTGAAGCCCAGCGTGGCGACCAGGCCGCCGGCCAGCGTGGAGCGCATCACGGCCATCTGTGCGGCGATGGGATTGATCACCGCCACCGGTGTGGCATTGGCGGCGAAATCGCGCTCCCAGGCGGGATCGACGAAGCTGTAGGTGATGACTTCCTGATAGTCACGTGCCACCAGCGCCTGCGCCAGTTGCAGGCGGCCACGGCGCGCTTCGGGTGCCGGCAGCAGCTGCAGGCGGCCGATCGGCGCCACGCCAGGGATG
>JAGWIJ010000066.1 GCA_028873535.1 Pseudomonadota bacterium | reverse complement strand
GGTGCAGGCGACCGTCGGCCTGCTTCGCAGCGGCATCGTGCGGGGCCTGATCATTGACGGTGACACGGCCACCGCATTGGTGCGTCAGCTGGACACCGCCGAAGCGCCGGCGCAGCGCTGAGGCCGAGGCGCACGCCGAGGGGCGGCGACTGCAGCGCTCCTTCCGCGGGCATGGCGCATTCGCGCCATCCGGCCTCGCCAAGCAGCCCACTGGTGGCCGTCAGGGTCACCGAGTCGAGCACGACGTACTATGCAGGCTCGGGATCGGATGCGCGCTGGCGAAGGAATGGCACCGCTCCGCGTCTGGCGCACGGGGATTCGGGTCGCCTTCGAGGTGCGCTCTGACTCGTTCATGGCGACCTCTTGACACCAGAAAGATGCCGCCAGAGTATGGCCGGAAGCACTCTGGAGTGCAGATTGCCCGAGCCCGCTATCGGAGCCATCGGATGAACGCCGCCTCTGTCCTCTTCGCCGCCAGCGCCGCCATCCTGGGCATGTTGGGCTGCATACACGCGCTCTACACCTATCGTGGCAACAAGCTCGACCCGCGAGACCCCGCCGTGCGCGAGGCGATGGAACGTGTAAACCCGGTCATCACGCGCCAGACCACCGTTTGGCGCGCCACCAAGGGCTTCAATGCCAGCCACAGCCTGGGCTTGGTCGCGTTTGCTCTGGTGTACGGCTACCTGGCGTTGCGCCGGTCCGAAGTGCTGGGTGGCTCGAATTTCCTTTTGACGCTGGGCATGGCGGTGCAACTGACCTACCTCGCGCTTGCCCGACGCTACTTTTTCAGCGTCCCGTTTCGGGGCATGGCGCTGGCTTGCGCGCTGTACGCCAGCGGATGGGCACTGGTGTGAGCCGCCGCCTGCTCAAAAGGGAAGCTCTCGCACGTGTCGGCCAGCCGGCAGCCGTGAAAAAGCCCCTGACCATCACTGATCAGGGGCTTCCGTAAACCGGGGTGGCCAAGGGCGGAATCGAACCACCGACACAAGGATTTTCAATCCTCTGCTCTACCGACTGAGCTACTTGGCCACCGTACTGTCAGGGCGGCTTTGCAGCTTTGCCCTTGCAGGAACCGTCAATCCTATCAGGTCTGCCCGCCGCCGCCAAGTTGCGCGCGCCCATCTTGACGCACGGCGGCGTGCTGCGGATA
The DNA here is from genome assembly GCA_028873535.1 of Pseudomonadota bacterium. Lineage (GTDB taxonomy): Bacteria > Pseudomonadota > Gammaproteobacteria > Burkholderiales > Ferrovaceae > CAIVHB01. The sequence continues at coordinate 16,722 of JAGWIJ010000066.1, read as the reverse complement.
ATCGCCGGTTCTGGTGATATAGCTCAGTTGGTTAGAGCACAGCACTCATAATGCTGGGGTCGGTGGTTCGAGTCCACCTATCACCACCCTCCCTTCCGCGCTTCGCGGACACCCTGCCCCTAGCCAAACTTCCGCTGCAACGCGCCGAATGCTTGCCTTGCCGTTTAGACTTGGTCTAAATTGCGCGCCTTGTCCCTAAATAAGGACAAGGATTTCCGCGCCTGGCGGGTGCGCAGGGTGGCCCCGCAGGGTCGAAAAAACACCCGTGCTGCGACGCAACACCATGATTATGAAAAATAAATCATAGGTTTGACAATTTCCACAGCAGCTTGAATTCGGTTATTGTCGCGGACGCACCGGGATCTCGGGCGTGGCGGTCGGGCAGCCGTCGCTTTACATAATCACAAGCCAGGAGGTCTACAGATGTTCGCTTTGCTGGAAAAGGAAAATTCCGTCGCAGGTCCGGGATTCAATCGCTGGCTGGTCCCGCCTGCGGCGCTGGCCATCCATCTGTGTATCGGCATGGCCTATGGCTTTTCGGTGTTCTGGAAGCCGCTACAGGGGGCCTTGCTGGGTGCGGACGGCAAGGCCTTGCCGATCTGCGCCGCCGGCGCCACCACGTTCGGCGACAAGCTCGCTGGCACTTTGCGCGCGCTCACCGCGACCGACTGCAACTGGACCCAGTTCGATCTGGGCTGGCTGTTCACGCTGTTCTTCGTGCTGCTGGGCTGCTCGGCCGCCTTGTGGGGTGGCTGGCTGGAGCGCGCCGGCCCGCGCAAGGCCGGGGTGGTGGCAACGCTGTGCTGGTGCGGGGGACTGCTGATTTCCGCGCTGGGCGTCAAGACGCACCAATTGTGGATGCTGTGGATGGGGTCGGGTGTCATCGGTGGCATCGGCCTGGGCCTGGGTTACATCTCGCCGGTCTCGACGCTGATCAAGTGGTTCCCGGATCGTCGCGGCATGGCCACCGGCATGGCGATCATGGGATTTGGCGGCGGCGCGATGATCGGCTCGCCGCTGGCCACCATGCTGATGGCGAAGTTTGCCGGCAATGGCGACCCGGGCGTGTGGCAGGCCTTCGTGGCCATGGCGCTGATCTATGCGGCGTTCATGCTCTCGGGTGCGATGGGATACCGTGTGCCGCCAAGCGGCTGGAAGCCGGGTGGCTGGGAGCCCCCGGCGGCAGCACAGGGCAATACCATGATCGCCACGCGTCATGTCCACCTGCGCATGGCGCACAAGACGCCGCAATTCTGGCTGCTGTGGCTGGTGCTGTGCATGAACGTTTCGGCCGGCATCGGCATCATCGGCGCGGCCTCGCCGATGCTGCAGGAGACCTTTGCGGGCACCTTGGTCGGACATCCCGATCTGGGTTTCGCGGCACTGAAGGCCGACAAGGAACTGCTCGCCAAGGCCGTGGCCGTGGCCGCAGGCTTCGTCGGCCTGCTGTCGCTGTTCAACATCGCGGGCCGTTTCGCCTGGGCATCGTCGTCGGACCGGCTGGGCCGCAAGGTGACCTACATCGTGTTCTTCGTGCTGGGCATTGCGCTGTACTTCGGCGCGGCCGTTTTTGCCGGATCGAAGTCGATGGGCCTGTTCGTGGCTTCCATCTGCGTCATCGGCTCCATGTATGGCGGCGGCTTCGCCACCATCCCGGCCTATCTGGCCGACATGTTCGGCACCCAGTTCGTCGGCGCCATTCACGGCCGGCTGCTGACCGCGTGGTCGACGGCCGGCATCCTGGGGCCGGTGGTCGTGAACTACATGCACGACGTGCGCCACGAATCCAAGGTTCCGTATGATCAGTTGTACGGGCCGATCTTCTACGTCTGCGCCGGCATGCTGGTGGTGGGCTTTGTCGCCAACCTGCTGGTGCGTCCGGTGGCTGACCGCTTCTTCATGAGCGACGAGGAACTGGCGGCCGAGAAAAAGCTGGCGCACGAGCGTTCGGTGGCCGGGGCTGCCGGCGGCCCGGGTGTTGTCGCGGCGAGCGGCGGCAGCACCAGCGTGCTGGCCTGGCTGGCGGTGGGCCTGCCGCTGGCCTATGGCGTGTGGATGACCTTGCAGAAGGCCTTGGTGCTGTTCGATTAGGTCCGGCGCCGGCCCGCTGGCGGGCACGCCGGCCGCATCCCCAGGGAGCGCCGCTTGGCGCTCCCGCGGGTGTGGTATCCTTTCCGGCATCCGCAGTAACTTCGCCTGAAATTTCAGGCCCTTGACGCCGACTTGAAAGCCCACAAGCTGTACATCCGCACGTTCGGCTGCCAGATGAACGAGTACGACTCGGACAAGGTGGCCGATCTGCTGCGCGCGACGCGCCAGCTCGAAACCACCGCCTCGGTCGAAGACGCGGATGTGATCGTGCTCAATACCTGCTCGGTGCGCGAAAAGGCCTCGGAAAAGGTGTTCTCCGACCTGGGACGGCTGCGCGAGCTCAAGCAGGAAAAGCCGGGGCTGCTGATCGCCGTCGGCGGCTGCGTGGCAAGCCAGGAAGGCGAGCAGATCCTCAAGCGCGCGCCCTGGGTGGACGTGGTGTTCGGCCCACAGACGCTGCACCGCGTGCCCGATCTGCTCACAGCGCGCGAGCGCAGCGGCGCGCCCCAGGTCGACATCCGTTTCCCGGAGATCGAAAAGTTCGATCATCTGCCACCGCCGCGCAAGGATGGTCCCGCCGCGTTCGTGTCGATCATGGAGGGCTGCAGCAAGTACTGCAGCTTCTGCGTGGTGCCTTACACGCGCGGCGAGGAATTCTCGCGGCCGCTGGGCGACATCCTGGCCGAGGTGGCCGCACTGGCCGACGAGGGTGTGATGGAGTTCACGCTGCTCGGCCAGAACGTCAATGCCTGGCGCGGCGAACTCGACGATGGCAGCGCAGCCGACTTTGCCGACCTGCTGCACTGGCTTGCCGACATCCCGGGGGTGGAACGCCTGCGCTTCACCACTTCGCACCCGCTGGAATTCAGCCAGCGCCTGATCGATGCCTTCCGCAGCCTGTCCAAGCTGGTGGGCCAGGTGCATCTGCCGGTGCAGTCGGGCTCGGACCGCATCCTGGCGGCCATGAAGCGCGGCTATACCACGCTGGAATACAAGTCGATCGTGCGCCGCCTGCGCGAGGCACGTCCTGGCATCTCGATTTCATCCGACATCATCGTGGGCTTCCCGGGCGAGGCCGAGGCCGATTTCCAGGCCACCCTGAAGCTGGTCGAAGACGTGGATTTCGACGGCAGCTACGTCTTCGTCTACAGCCCGCGTCCCGGCACACCGGCTGCGGCGCTGCCGGACACGCTGGACCAGGCGGCCAAGCTGGCACGCCTGCAGGCGGTGCAGGCGCTGACCGACGCCACTGCGGCGCGCACTTCCGCAGCCATGGTGGGCAGCGTCCAGCGCGTGCTGGTCACCGGGCACGCGCGCAAGGACGGCAGCGAACTGTGTGGCCGCTGCGACAACAATCGCGTGGTGAATTTCGCCGGCCCGGCGAGCTTGATCGGCCGCTATGCGGACGTCGAGATCAGCGGGGCCTTGCCCCATTCGCTGCGGGGGCGCTGGCGTGCTGCCGAGTGACCCGGGGACGGTGCTGGAATTCGACCTGACCCCGGTCGACAACCAGCGTCTGGCCAATCTGTGCGGTGTGCTCGACGAGAACATCAAGCAGATCGAGAATGCGCTGGCCGTGACCATCTACCGGCGCGGCGAGCATTTCAGCCTGCAGGGCGAACCGGACCAGACGGTGCTGGCGCGCGAAGCGCTGCGCAAATTCTACCGATCGGCCAAGCGCAACCTGTCGCTGCAGGATATCCAGCTGGGACTGCTCGACCTGTCGGACAAGCTTCCCAACAAGCGGCCCGACGACGGCAGCCCGGTCCTGCTGACGCGGCGGCCGGAGCTGCGCGGCCGTGGCGATCGCCAGGTGGCGTATCTGCGCAATATCGCCGACCACGTGATCACCTTCGGGGTGGGACCGGCGGGTACCGGCAAGACCTACCTGGCCGTGGCCAGTGCCGTGAGCGCGCTCGAGCGCGAAGAGGTCAAGCGCATCGTGCTGGTGCGGCCGGCAGTGGAAGCAGGCGAGAAGCTGGGCTTCCTGCCGGGCGACCTGTCGCAGAAGGTCGATCCCTACCTGCGACCGCTCTACGATGCGCTCTACGACCTGATGGGCTTCGACCGCGTCGGCAAGCTGTTCGAGCGCGGCACCATCGAGGTCGCGCCGCTGGCCTACATGCGCGGACGCACGCTCAACCACTCCTTCATCATCCTGGACGAGGCGCAGAACACCACGCCCGAACAGATGAAGATGTTCCTGACGCGGATCGGCTTCGGGACCAAGGCCGTGATCACGGGCGACGTCACGCAGATCGACCTGCACCGCGGCCAGAAGAGCGGTCTGATCGACGCGCGCAACGTGCTGCAGCGGGTGGAGGGCATCGCCTTCACCATTTTCCAGAGCGAGGACGTGGTACGCCATCCGCTGGTGCAGTCCATCGTGAACGCCTATGAGCGCTACACCCGGCTGGCCGACTGACATGACGGCGGCGCCGGGCGACCATCCCTTCCATTTCAGCGTGCAGTTCGGCGTGACGGCCGCCGACCTGCCGAGCCGCCAGCGCCTGCGCGCATGGGCGGCACGCGCCTTGCTGGGCCCGGTCAACGCCACGCTGCGCGTGGTGGACGAGGCCGAAGGCCTGGAGCTTAACCTGGGCTTCCGCGGCCGCGCCTATGCCACCAACGTGCTCACCTTTCCCTATGGCCACGACGAGCAGGCCCGCCTGCATGGCGACATCGCGCTGTGCTGGCCGGTGGTGTGCCGCGAGGCCGGCGAGCAGGGCAAGACCGTGCCTGCGCACTGTGCGCATCTGGTGATCCACGGCATGCTGCACCTCCAGGGACTGGACCATGAGGAGGACGCACAGGCACGTGTCATGGAAAACCTGGAAACGCGCATCCTGGCGGGCCTTGGCATCGCCGACCCCTACCTGACTCCCGATCCGACCCGCTGAAGAGCCGCCTCCCATGGACGAACGCCAGACGGCCCCCCGCCGCACCCTGCTCGAGCGACTCAGCGCGATGCTGCTGCGCGAGCCCGAGGACCGCGAGCAGCTGATCGAACTGCTGCATTCCGCCTACGAACACAACCTGCTGGACAGCGACGCGCTGTCGATGATCGAGGGCGTGCTGCAGGTGTCCGAAATGCAGGTGCGCGACGTGATGATCCCGCGTTCGCAGATGGACGTGATCGACATCGCGCAGCAGCCTGAAGCCTTCATCCCCTTTGTCATCGAGACCGCGCACTCGCGTTTCCCGGTGGTCGACGACAGCAAGGACAACGTCATCGGCGTGCTGCTGGCCAAGGATCTGCTGCGCTTCTATGCCGGCGAGGAATTCAATGTGCGCGACATGCTGCGGCCGGCGGTGTTCGTGCCGGAGTCCAAGCGGCTCAACGTGCTGCTGCGCGAGTTCCGCAACAACCGCAACCACATCGCCATCGTGGTCGACGAGTACGGCGGCGTGGCCGGACTGGTGACCATCGAGGATGTGCTGGAGCAGATCGTCGGCGAGATCGAGGACGAATACGATTTCGACGAGGACGAGGACAACGTGCTGCTGGATCGCGCGGGCCGCTGGCGCGTCAAGGCGTCGACCGAGATCGTCGACTTCAATGCCGCGCTCGGCACCAATTTCAGTGACGAGGATTTCGACACCGTGGGCGGCCTCGTGATCAGCCGCTTCGGGCACGTGCCCAAGCGCGGCGAGCAGATCTCCTTCGCCGGCCTGCAGTTCCAGGTGCTGCGCGCGGACAGCCGCCGCCTGCACGTGCTGCTGGTCGAGAAGCTGCCGGACGTGCCGGCGCCCGACGCGGCCTGAGGCGTTGGCGCGCCCGGGCAGACGGCCTTGGAGCCGCATGGCGCGCCGGCCGGCAGGCCCGTCGCGCTGGCCGTGGCGGCTGGCCAGCGCGCTGTGCGGTGCGGTGTGCGTGGCGGCCTTCGCGCCCTGGTTCCTGTGGCCGCTGGCCCCGCTGTGCGTGGCAGCCCTGTTCCTGATCTGGCGGCGCGCACCGATCGGCCGCGCCGACGCCGGCTTCTGCTTCGGGATGGGCCTGTTCACGGCGGGCGTGCACTGGATCTACATCAGCCTGCATGATCACGGCGACATGCCGGCTGCACTGGCTGCGATCGCCTTGCTGGGCTTCGCGGCGCTCAATGCAGGCATCCCGGCCGCGGCCGGCGCCCTGTCCGGCTGGGCCGGACGGCGTGGCCGCTGCGCGGTCGGCGTCGATCTGCTGTTGTTGATGCCGGCCAGCTTCGCCCTGCTGGAATGGGTGCGCAGCTGGCTGCTGACCGGCTTTCCATGGCTGTCGCTGGGCTACAGCCAGATCCCGGCGGCGCCGCTGGCGGGCCTGGCGCCACTGGGTGGCATCTGGCTGTGTGGCCTGGGCGTCGCGCTGGCCGCCGGTGCCGTCGCCATCGCGCTGCTGCAGCGCACCATGGGGCCGCTGCTGCTGTTGCCGCTGCTGTGGCTGCCGGCCTGGCTCACGCTGCACACGCACTGGACGCGGCCGGAAGGCCCGCCGTTGACGGTCTCGCTGCTGCAGGGGAATGTGGCGCAGAGCCTGAAGTTCGAGCCCCAGCATATCCGGCAGGCGCTCGGCGACTACCTGGCGATGGCCGACGCCAGTCGCGCGCGCCTGATCGTGATGCCCGAATCGGCGCTGGCGCTGTTCCGCGACGAGCTGCCTGACGGCTATCTGGAACGTCTGCGCGCGATCGGCGCGCGCAACCACGGCGACGTATTGGCCGGCCTGTTCGACGAGACGGCACCCGGCGTATTCCAGAACACCATGATCAGCCTGGGCAGCAGCGCGCCGCAGGCCTACCGCAAGCACCATCTGGTGCCGTTCGGCGAGTTCGTTCCGCTGAAGCCACTGGTCAAGCCGGTCATGGACATGGTGCTCGACATGCCGGTTGGCGACCAGGGCGCAGCGCCGCGCGGCCAGCCGCCGATGGCGGTCGCCGGGCAGCAGGTGGGCATGGACATCTGCTACGAGGATGCCTTTGGCGACGAGATCATCGAGGCCCTGCCGAAGGCCACGCTGCTGGTCAATGTGAGCGACGATGCCTGGTTCGGCAGCGCCGTGGGTCCGGAGCAGCATCTGCAGATTGCGCAGGCACGCGCCCTGGAGGGCGGACGCGCGATGGCGCGCGCTACCAACACCGGCGTGACGGCGCTGATCGACGCCGACGGCCGCGTGCTGGCGCGCGCGCCCAAGAGTGCGCGCGTCCATCTGGATGGCGAACTGCAGGGGCGCTCCGGCGCCACGCCCTATGTCAGGGTGGGTGACCTGCCGGCGGCACTTCTGTGCCTGCTGCTGCTGGCCATCGGCACCCTGCGCTCGCGCCGGCACCGGCCGTGGTCAGGCACCAGGGCCCGGTCCTGAGCGGCTGCGCGGCAGGGTCCGGGTCGGCTCGGGTGGCTTGCGCCGTAAGCGACGCGCAGGGATGGCGCGCCGATCAGAGGATACCGTTGCGGCTCAGGGCGAGGCTGGACTGCAGAACACCCGCGTTGGTGGCGGTGCCGGTGCCCGCGGCGAAGTCGAGGTTGAAGGCCAAGGTGGACGCCGCACTGCTGCTGGCGGTGGCCTTGCCGGTGGCGAGCGCGACGCTGCCGTTCAGCACGCTGCCGTCGCTCAGATACGCCGAGAGCGCCCCCGTGGCATCGACCAGGACCTTTGCGGTGACGGGTGCCGTAGCGCCGCCAGCGGCAGGCGTCAGGGTGGCAAACCACAGCCCCGTATAGCTGTTGACGATGGCCGCACTGGCCGTGACCTTGCTGGCTGTGAAGGTGATGGCATTGCCGCTGGCATCGACGCCAGTGCCCGCAAGGCTGGTGTCGGTGGGCAGGAGGATGGCGCTGCTGTTGGCGGTGCCGGGACCATAGGTGCTGATCTGGATGGAACCGTTGGACTGCAGCGACCAGGCGCCGTGCAAGGCGGTACCGCCGCCGGTAAAGGAATAGAACAGGCCGTTAGGCGCGTAATCGGCAGCGAAATAGAGCGTCCAGGGCGTGCTGCTGCTGCCGGTGACGACACTGCCGCGCCAGATGGTGCCGACCAGGGGTGCGACCGCCTGGGTCTGGAGGACCAGCGCCTGGGCCACGGTTTCGTTCTGCACGGCGATGCTGCTGAAGTAGCTCGTGCTGCCGTAGATCGTGCCGAGCAGGCTGGTCAGCGCGCTGGACGTGACGCCAGTGAGGCTGCCCAGGCTGGCCAGTTGCGCCGCCAGCTGGGTATTTTCCGTGCTGTAGCCGCTGAAGCCGGCCAGTGGCAGCACCAGACCGCCGTTGTGCCCCTGGCCTTGCGCGACGCTGATCGAATCCAGGCTGTTGAGCAGCAGCACCAGGGCAGTCGCCTTGGGTGCGTTGGCAGGATCGGCTTCGCCTGTCAGGCTGAAGGGCGTGACGACGATGCTGCCGGAGGGGTTGGCGGCAGGCGCGGCACTGCCCAGTGCCTGACCGTCGAAGGAAAAGCTCACGGTGTCGCCCGCCGTGAAGTGGAAGCCGCCGTTGCTGTCGGTGTCGCCACTCAGGCCCGAGGGCGCGGCCGACCAGTGCAGATTGGCCACCGGCGCGTCGACGAACTGGCCGTTGAGTACCGGGCCCGCCGTGCTGGCGGCGGGGTTGGCGACGGCTGTGGTACTGCCGCTACCGCCGCCACCGCCACCGCAGGCCGTCAGCAGCAGTGCGCCAAGCAGGGACACGGAGCGCAAAAGGAAGGGACGAGCGAACAGGCGGGACATTGCAACTCCTGACCGGGATGCGGCGGCGGTTGCCGATGGCCGCGCCGGTGCCACTGTTGGGGATGAAGGCGAGTGTATGCAGCGGAGCCGCAGGCGCCAATGGATTTTCTGCGCGGATTGACGGTCCCAGCCGCAGGACGTGGGCGCCATGACGGGACCGCGTCCGCCGATGAAGCGGTCCGCCGCCGCCTGGGCTATGCTTCGCGGCAAGCTGAACGCCGTCGAATTCCCTTCCGGACCCGAGAACGTGAACTTCAACTCCTTGTTGGCAGGCCGTCGCCTGCCCTATCTGCTGGGCGCCCTGTTCTGCGCCGGCCTGATCGCCTTCGCCCTTCACCTGCAGTATCAGCAGGGTGAAGATCCCTGCCCCCTGTGCATCTTCCAGCGGGTGGCGGTGATTGCCAGCGGCTGCGTGTTCCTGCTGGCCTTCCTGCATGGCCCGCGCAACCGCGCGCGATCGCTGTATGCCGGCCTGTTGCTGCTGAGCAACGGCGTGGGCGCGGCCATCGCGGCGCGCCATGTCTGGATCCAGCACCTGCCCAAGGACCAGGTGCCGGAGTGTGGTCCCGGCCTGTCCTACCTGCTCGACACCTTTCCCGTCATGGCGGTGCTGCGCAAGGTGCTGAGCGGCTCCGGCGAGTGCGCCACGGTGGGCTGGACTTTCCTCGGCTTCAGTATTCCTGAGTGGACCCTGCTGTGCTTCGTGATCATGATGATCTGGGGTCTGTTGCTGGCGCGGCGGTCAGCTACATCCACGCAAATCTGACAATGCAACGGCGGCTGGCAGAATCTGATCCGAACGGCCCCCCCCGCCGCACCTGACAGCCGAAACAGACGCAATCTGGCACGCGTAAGCTGTGAGTGTGCAGCAAAGTGCCCGCCCGGGATGGACAGCAGAGGCCGGCCTTGCGGACTCCTGCGCCCCGACCCCGTTCATCCTTCTCGAATTTCACCGGATCTCGATCATGCCTATCAGTCATTTCATCGCGCGCGCGGCGCTGGCCAGTCTGCTGGCCAGCGCCAGCCTCGCGCACGCAGCCCAGACGGTCACCGTGGTTTCCGGCAGCGCCAACGCGGGCACCGGCGTGTCCAGCAGCTCCTTCGGCAGTCTGGTTGCCGGCGCGGTCTATGCCTTCGGTGACGCGGTCAGCAGCAGCCCGCAGACCGATGCCTTCACCTTCACCGTGCCCAGCACCCTCAGCGGCGTGGCCAACGCAACCGGCATCAATGTGGTGTTCGACTCCACCTCGAACCAGATCGCCGTGACCAACCTGGCCTCGTTGTCGCTGCAGGTGTTTTCCGGCACGCCGGGCAGCGGCGCTGTCGCGGCTGTGACGCAGGCGATCATGGCCGTCAGCAACGGCACGCCGGTGCAACTGACCTTCGCCAATCTGATGCCGAGCAGCAACCCCTACTTCCTGCAGGTGGTGGCACAGGCCCAGCCGGGCAGCTTCAATGCCGGCTTCACCGGCGTGATCAGCGCCGGCAATGCCGTGCAGGGTGTCCAGGTGGCACCGGCGGTGCCGGAGCCGGGCACGCTGGCGCTGTCGGCCGCCGGACTGCTGGCCCTGGCCGTGGCGCGTCGCAAGCGCAGCGCCTGATCACGGCAGGTGTGCGGGCCGCCTGGAGAGGGCGGCCCGCACTCGCCGGCGCGGCGCCAATCAACTGCGCACGAAGTCCAGCAGGCGCGCGAAATCGTTCTGGTCAGCCATGCGCAGCGCAGCGAGATACCGTGCGCGAACAGCACTGGCGTTGGCTACGCCCTGCGCCCCTCCCCAACTGAAAGCGCGGCGCCCAAGCTGCCTCAATAGAGCGTCGGTCATCATGCGCGAATGCCGGCCGTTGCCGTTGGGAAAGGGGTGTATCCACACCAGGGCGTGATGAAACCGGGCGGCGGACTCGTCCGGCACGAATGTCTGGTGTGCCACCCAGTAGCGAGCATTGTCGAGCAACTGCTTGAGCCTTCCCGGTACCATCGGCCAATCGCATCCAATGTTCTTGTTCGACACTCGGAAGGTGCCTGCCCACTCCCAAGTCTGGTCGAACATCCTGCGGTGCAATTCGCGACAGAAGCGCTCAGTCAGCACCTCCGTGACCCGCGCGCGCCGGAGCCACTTGATGGCCTGAAGGATATTCTCCTGCTCCCAGTCGTCCAGCGCACCTTTGGTCAAGATATGCCGTGGGATCAGACCAGCCGTCTCGTCAGGGTCAAGGGGGGTCTGTCCATCCTGCGCTTCGCGACTCATCGCCACAGGCCTGACCAATTGCCACGCAGCAGTTCTTCGGTGCGGCGAAGCACCTGAACCTTGATACGACTGTCGGCGGGCCTCTGATTTTCCAGGCTCATGGTGTGAGCTACGCCGTACACCTCTTCTTCAGCGAGTTCCCTGGCGCGTTCGCGCACCATGTCCGGCAGAGATCTTCGGGGGACAAGCGCATACACCAGCTCACAGTCGAGTCCGTTGGCGAGCTTGCGTAACTGTCCAAGCGTGATTCGTTCGTCCGCCTCCGACTGCTCGGACTTGTGCAGGCTGGGGCCGGAGATTCCCAGGCGCCCAGCCTGTTGGCGTTCGGTTCGGCCGAGCGCCTGGCGGATTTCCTTCAGCCAGCCGCCTGCGGGCACCCGGTTGGCAAGGAGCGACGCATAGGCGGCAAGTCCTTCCTGGAGCTGTTCCACTCTGAGTGCTCGGAATTCCGTGGACATATTGCTAGCCTGATAAGAAGCGTTTCGACTTAAAATGCTATCTTACAATGAATCAATATTCAATATTTTGCTTCATCAATTGGAAGCACAAGGAAGCAAACGGACCCTTGCAGGCGTACGGACGCCGCAGGTGTCCGCGGTCATCCGCCGCCGATGGCGGCAGGCCACATGGCGCAGGAACGGCACGGGGTGCGCAGATCTCCCCCAGGACCGCGTCACAAATCCGGTCAGCAGAACACCCCGCACATGACAGCTGGATGACGATCCGGTTTGCTTGAAGTGACCACATTGATATTCACAAATCGTTCATGCGTATTTGATAGTCCCAACGGACCCACTTCCCGTCGCTGACTGACACCTTGGGCGCAACAAGGCCTTGGTAGCCTGCATTGATTGCTTGAGGGGGCCGGATCCTGCGTGTTCCGGGTGGGCCGCGGCGCGCCTCCTCGCTCCAGATTCAGGAATCCACCATGTCCTATGCCATTCGTGCGAGCTGTGTCGCGTTTTCCGTGTTCACCTGCTTTCCGAGCACTGCACAGCCGCAGATGCAGCACGAGTTCGACCTCAGGACCAGCGGCGATGCCGCGCCGGGCAGCCTGCTGTGGGCGATCCGCCAGGAGCAGCCCGAGGTGGCAGGCCTGTCCGCGGGCCTGCCGGGGCCGGCCTTGCCAGCGGCCATGACCCTGTTTGTGGACTCGCGGCAGCACCAGGGCGACGCGCGCGAGGAATACGGCGCGCGCGGTGCCGAGGGCGACACGCCAGGGCACGATCCGGAAGGCGAAGGGCACAGTGACCCGCTCAGCGCCAGCGTGGTGCCCGAGCCCGCCACCGTGTGGCTGCTGCTTGCCGGCCTGCTCGGCATCGTCGGCCTGAAGGGGAGGCGGCAAAGCCGGTTCTGAGCACGGATCCGGGGGTTCCGCGTTAGAATTGCGGGATTGTCGCTGTCCCACGAGCCCCCATGCTGAGCTTCCAAGAACTGATCCTGCGCCTCCAGAACTACTGGAACGAGCAGGGCTGCACGCTGCTGCAACCTTTCGACATGGAGGTCGGCGCCGGCACCTCCCACACCGCGACATTCCTGCGCGCCCTGGGTCCGGAACCCTGGAATGCCGCCTATGTGCAACCTTCGCGACGTCCCAAGGATGGCCGCTATGGCGAGAACCCCAACCGGCTGCAGCACTACTACCAGTTCCAGGTGGCGCTGAAGCCCTCACCTGATGACATCCAGGATCTCTACCTGGGTTCGCTGCGCGCCATCGGCGTCGATACGCGCAACAACGACATCCGCTTTGTCGAGGATGACTGGGAAAACCCCACGCTGGGGGCCTGGGGCCTGGGCTGGGAGGTGTGGCTGAACGGCATGGAGGTGACACAGTTCACCTACTTCCAGGAAGTGGGCGGCCTGACGTGCCGCCCGGTGCTGGGCGAAATCACGTACGGCCTGGAACGGCTGGCGATGTACCTGCAGCACCGCGACAACCTGTTCGAGCTGCAGTGGTCACCCGGTGTGAGCTATGGCGACGTCTATCACCAGAACGAGGTCGAGCAGTCGCGCTACAACTTCGAGGTCTCCGACGCTGCCTGGCTGTTCGAACAGTTCCGCGGCTTCGAAGCGCAGGCAGCGCGCGTGATGGAGGCTGGACTGCCCTTGCCGGCCTACGAACTGGTGCTGAAATGTTCGCACACCTTCAACCTGCTCGACGCGCGTGGCGCCATTTCGGTGACCGAGCGCGCCAGCTATATCGGTCGCATCCGCACCCTGGCCCGCCAGGTGGCGCAGGCCTACTATGCCTCGCGCGAGGCCATGGGCTTTCCGATGGCAGCCAGGGCCGCAGCCGCCGGCGCGGTGGCAGGAGCGCATCATGGCTGAGACCCTGCTGATCGAACTGCTGACCGAAGAACTGCCGCCGCGCGCGCTGGCGCGCATGGGCCAGTCCTTCGCCGAAGGCATCGCGCTGGAACTCAAGGCGCGCGGCTATTGCGCACAGCACGCCCCCTTCGAGGCCTATGCGGCGCCGCGCCGGCTGGCGGTGCGCATTCCAGGAGTGGAGGCGCGCCAGCCCGATCGCGTGGTGGAGCGCAAGGGGCCGAACCGCGCTGCCGGTCTGCTGCCCGATGGCACGCCATCACCGGCGCTGGCGGGTTTCGCACGCTCGTGCGGCGTGGCCGTCGAAGATCTGGTGACCGGAAGCGACAACAAGGGCGTGGAGGTCTATCTGCATCGTTCGACGCAATCCGGAACCGCGCTTGCCGAGAGCCTGCAGGAACTGCTGCCGGACGTGCTGGCCAAGCTGCCGGTGCAGAAGGTGATGCGCTGGGGCGGCGGCGATGCCGCCTTCGTGCGTCCGGTGCACGGGCTGGTGGCCCTGCACGGCAGCGAGGTGCTGGCGGTCAGCGCACTCGGGCATGCCGCCGGGCGCAGCACCATGGGCCATCGCTTCCTGGGCCTGGGCCGCATCGAGCTCGCACGTGCCGAGGACTATCCTTCGCTGCTGGAGCGCGACGGCAAGGTGATCGCCAGTTTCGCGCAACGGCGCGAGCGCATCCGCGACGGCCTGACGCAGGCGGCGCAGGGTGCGCGCCTGCTGGCCGGGCCCGAGCTGCTGGACGAAGTCACTGCGCTGGTCGAATGGCCGGTGGTCTACGCAGGCCACTTCGACGCCGAGTTCCTGGCCGTGCCGCAGGAATGCCTGATCCTGTCGATGCAGCAGCACCAGAAGTACTTCCCGCTGGGCGACGCCGAAGGGCGCCTGAGCAACCGTTTCCTGCTGGTGTCGAACATCGAGACCGACCAGCCGGGCGAGATCATCCACGGCAACGAGCGCGTGCTGCGCGCGCGCCTGTCGGATGCGCGCTTCTTCTTCCAGCAGGACCAGCGCGTGCGCCTGGATTCGCGCCTGCCGGGCCTCGCCAACGTGGTCTACCACAACAAGCTGGGCAGCATGCTGGCGCGCGTCGAACGCCTGTCGGCGCTGGCCGCCGAGATCGCCACCGGCCTGGCCTGTGACGCCGCACTGGCCGGGCGTGCCGCGCGCCTGTGCAAGGCCGACCTGGTCACCGACATGGTGGGCGAGTTCCCGGAACTGCAGGGCGTCATGGGCAGCTACTACGCGCGCCATGATGGCGAGGATGCCGAGGTGGTGCGCGCGATCGGCGAACACTACCGTCCACGTTTCGCGGGCGATGCGCTGCCGGAAACCCCGGTCGCTTGCGCGGTGGCACTGGCCGACAAGCTCGATACCCTGGTCGGCATCTACGGCATCGGCCAGATCCCCACCGGCGACAAGGATCCTTTCGGTCTGCGCCGCCAGGCGCTGGGCGTGGTGCGCATCCTGATGGAGCGCCAGCTGCCGCTGGACCTGCGCGAACTGCTGGCACGCACGGTTGCCAAGTTCCCGGCCCAGGCCCTGGCTGCCGACTCCGCCGAGAAGCTTTACGGCTTCGTGCTCGAACGCCTGCGCCATCTGCTGCGCGAACGCGCCTTCAGCCCGGAGGAAGCCGAATCGGTGCTGGTGCAGGCGCCGGGCCGGCTCGATCTGGTGCCCCTGCGTCTGGACGCGGTGCGGCGCTTCCGCGCCCTGCCCGAAGCGGCCAGCCTGGCAGCCGCCAACAAGCGGATCCGCAACATCCTGCGCAAGTCCGAAGGCGCGGGCCAGGGCCCGGTGGACTCGCAGCGCTTCGTCGAGGCAGCCGAGGCCGAGCTGCACCAGGAAATCCTGCGCCTGGCGCCGGTGGTCGAAGAGCACGTCAACCGCGGCGACCACGTGGCCGCCTTGCAGGCGCTGGCCACTGCGCACGCGCCGGTGGATCGCTTTTTCGACCAGGTGATGGTGATGGCCGACGACCCGCAGGTGCGTGAAAACCGGCTGGCGCTGCTGGCGCGGCTCGACAACCTGATGAACCGGGTCGCGGACATCTCGCGGCTGTCGGCCTGAACGGACGGCCGCGCGTGGACGGAGCCGAAGACCGACTGGTGATCCTGGACCGCGATGGCGTGATCAACGTCGACAGCGACCGTTTCATCAAGCATCCCGACGAGTGGATCCCGATACCCGGCAGCCTGGAGGCCGTCGCCCTGCTCAATCAGGCGGGCTTCCGCGTGGTGGTGGCCACCAACCAGTCCGGGGTGGGCCGCGGCCTGTTCGACATGGTCACGCTCAATGCCATCCATCTCAAGATGATGGATGCGCTCGAGCGCGTGGGCGGACGCATCGAGGCGGTGTTCTTCTGTCCGCATGCGCAGAATGCCGGCTGTGAATGCCGCAAACCGGGCATCGGCATGTTCGTGGAGATCAGCCAGCGTTACAGCATCCCGCTGTCGCGCGTGCCGGCGATCGGCGATTCGCTGCGCGACCTGGAAGCGGCGCGCGACGCCGGCGCCATGCCCTACCTGCTGCTGACCGGCAAGGGCACGCGCACGCGCGAAAGCGACAAGCTGCCCGAAGGCACGCGCGTGTTTGCCGATCTGTGGGAGGCGGCGCGTGCCATCGTCGCGGAGAGCCCCGAATGACCTTGCTGCGCGGCCTGGCGCTGCTGCTGTTCCAGAGCGTGGTGACGCCGCTGTTCGCCGTGCTGATGATCCTGGCGATCCCGCTCGGCGGCGCGACCGTGTTCGCGCTGGCCAAGACCTGGTGCAGCCTCAACGTGCATTTCGCGACCCTGCTCGGCATGCCGCACGTGGTCGAACTGGAAAGCGGCGGGACGGGCCAGCCGGCCGTGATCCTGGCCAAGCATTCCTCGGCCTGGGAGACCTTCTTCATCGTGCACCACTTCCCGCGCCTGGTGCCGGTGGTGAAGCGCGAGCTGCTGCGGGTTCCCTTTTTCGGCTGGGGACTGGCGCTGTGCCGGCCGATCGCGATCGATCGCTCGGCGCGCCGCGAGGCGCGCAACCAGCTGACCGAGCAGGGCCAGGCGCGGCTGGCCGACGGCCTGTGGGTGATGGTCTTCCCGGAGGGCACGCGGATCCCGGCGGGACAGCGCGGACGTTACGCCAGCGGCGGGGCCAGCGTGGCGATGGCAGCCAGCGCACCGGTGATCGCGGTGGCGCACGACGCCGGTTTCTTCTGGCGCAAGTCGCTGCTCGACAAGCGTGCCGGCACCATCCACGTGGCGATCAGCGCACCGATGTTCGCAGCGCCGGGTGAGAGCGCAACCGATCTGACACGCCGCGCCGAGGAATGGATCGAAAGCCGCATCGAGGGCTGGGGCCATCCACGCGCCAGTCTCACCGCGCGC
>JAGWIJ010000180.1 GCA_028873535.1 Pseudomonadota bacterium | reverse complement strand
GCGCGCCGAAGGCACGTTCGACAGCAGGTCGGCCAGTTCGCGGATCGGCGTGCGCGCTGCTTCGTCGATGCGGAAACCCAGCTTGGCGGCGAAGCGCACGGCGCGCAGCATGCGCACCGGGTCCTCGCGATAGCGCCGCACGGGATCGCCGATCATGCGCAGACGCCGCGCGCGGATGTCGCCGACGCCGTCGAAGTAGTCCCACACTTCCTCGCGACGCGGATCATAGAACAGCGCATTGGCGGTGAAGTCGCGTCGCAGGGCGTCCTCCTCCTGGCTGCCGAATACGTTGTCGCGGATCAGGCGGCCGTGCTCGTCGGCAGCCTGATCCTCGTCGGCGCCACCCTGCAGGGCGCGGAAGGTCGATACCTCCACCACATCCTCGCCGCACAGCGCGTGGACGATCTGGAAGCGCCGGCCGATGATGCGCGAGCGGCGGATGACGCGCTTGACCTCGTCCGGGGTGGCATTGGTGGCGACGTCGAAATCCTTGGGCGTGCGGCCCAGCAGCAGGTCGCGCACGGCGCCGCCGACCACGAAGGCCGCGAAACCGGCGTTGTGCAGGGCGTCGGTGGTGCGCAGCGCGCAGCGGCTGATCTGCTCGCGCCGGATGCCGTGCTCCTGGACAGGATGCACGCGCAGGCGCGGCTGGTCGACGAGGCGCGGGGCACGGCGGAGGACGCGCCGGAAGAGATCGAAAATCATGGCAGGGATACTACGCGAACGACATCAGGGTGACAGGGGATTGCCGGCAGGCAGGCGCAGCCGATGCCGGCGACGGAATCATCGCGCCGCGACCGCAGTGGCGGTGTGCAGTGACAGGATCGGCCAGCTCGACGCTTCGGCATGGGCGCGCAGGATCGGGTCGGGATCGACCGCCACCGGCTCGGCCACCCGCTGCAGCAGCGGCAGGTCGTTGAGCGAATCGCTGTAGAAGGCGGTGCTGCAGAATTGGTCCCACGCCAGCCCAAGGCCGGTCAGCCAGTCGTCGACGCGCACCACCTTGCCTTCGCGGAAACTCGGGGTGCCTGCCACAGCGCCGGTGAAGCGGCCGTCGGCCGCACGCGCAGGCTCGGTGGCGATCAGGTGCTGCACCCCGAACTCGGCGGCGATGGGCGCCGTCACGAAGCTGTTGGTGGCGGTGACAATGGCGACCAGGTGCGAGCGCTGGCGCTCGCGCTCGACCAGCTCGCGCGCCGCCGTGCCGATCATCGGCAGGATCCGCGTGCGCACGAAGTCGGCGCGCCAGGCCTCGAGACTGGCCAGCGCGTTGTCACGCAGGGGGGCGAGCGCAAAGGCCAGGAATTCGCGGATGTCGAGGGTGCCGGCCTTGTACTGCTCGTAAAAGGCGTGGTTGGCATTCTCGTAGGTGGCGCGGTCGAGCGCGCCCACGTCGATCAGGTACTGCCCCCATTCATAGTCGCTGTCGCCGGCAATCAGGGTGTGGTCGAGGTCGAACAGGGTCAGTCGCACAGGGTCTCCAGGGTATCGTCGCCGCCATGCTGCAGCAGTTCGCGCACCAGCGGTATGGTGATGGCGCGCCGGGTGGCCAGGCTCAGGCGGTCCAGGCGCGCCAGGGAAGCGCACAGCGACGGCAGGTCGCGGCGCGCGTGGGCCAGCAGGTAGCGCAAGGCCTCGTCGCCCGCCGGCACGCCCAGCGTCGTGGCGCGCGTGCGCAAGGCCGCGAGCTTTTCCTCATCGTCCAGCGCCTGCAGGCGATAGACCGCACCCCAGGCCAGACGGCTGGCCAGTTCGGGCGCCAGCGCGAGGCCGGCCGGCGCCTGCTGGCCGGCGCACACCAGCAGGCCGCCCTCCTCGCGGATGCGGTTCCAGGCATGGAACAGGCGCTCGGCCAGCGCCGGGCTCAGGCGGTCCACGTCGTCGACCAGCAGGCGCTCACCCGCCAGATCGGCGGCCTGGGCCTGCGCGCCCGCGATCAGCCGTGCCGGCCGCGCGCATTCGTCCAGCGCGCGCGCCAGCGCCGCCAGCAGGTGCGTCTTGCCGCAGCCCGGCGGACCCCACAGGTAGACCAGCGCTTCCCGTGCGGGAACATCGACCACGGCACGCAAGGCGGCCACGGCTTCGCCGTTGCGGCCACTGACGAAGTTGGCGAAGGTCGGGGTGCTGTCGTTCTGAATCTGCAATGCCAGCTGGCGCAATGAATCGCTCCGGGGTGGCGGGTGTTAAAATGTTGGGCTTGAAGTCGAACGGACCGCCGGGCAGCGCTCAGGCCGCGCCGGCAGGCGCTGGCGGTGCGCCGGCTCCGCCAACCGACGATTCTAACAGCAACCCCAGGCCGAATTCCGGAGATCCATCGCTGATGAACCAGCCGTCCACGCCCCCCCAGGGCCTTTCCTACCGCGACGCGGGTGTCGATATCGAGGCCGGCGATGCCCTGGTCGAGCGCATCAAACCGTTTGCCCGGCGCACCATGCGCCCTGAAGTGCTGGAGGGCATCGGCGGATTCGGGGCCTTGGTCGAGATCGGCAAGCGCTTCCGCGAGCCGGTGCTGGTATCCGGCACCGACGGGGTCGGCACCAAGCTGCGCCTGGCGTTCGAATGCCAGGGCCACGCCACGGTTGGCATCGATCTGGTCGCCATGAGTGTCAATGACATCCTGGTGCAGGGTGCCGAGCCGCTGTTCTTCCTGGACTACTTCGCCTGCGGCAAGCTCGATGTCGATACTGCCGCCACCGTGATCCAGGGCATCGCGCTGGGCTGCGAGCAGGCCGGCTGCGCCTTGATCGGCGGCGAGACCGCCGAGATGCCGGACATGTATCCGGCCGGCGAATACGACCTGGCGGGCTTCGCGGTCGGCGTCGCCGAAAAGGCCGAACTCATCACCGGGCGCTCGATTGCCGCGGGCGACTGCGTGCTCGGGATTGCCTCGAGCGGCCTGCATTCCAATGGCTATTCGCTGGTCCGGCGCATCGTGGCGCGCGCCGGCGCGGAACTCTCGGCGCCGTTCCAGGGCGATCCGGCCGGCCGCAGCCTGGCGCAGCTGCTGCTCGAGCCGACGCGGATCTACGTGAAGCCGGTGCTTGAGCTGATGCGTGCGGTTCCCGTCAAGGGCCTGGCGCACATCACGGGCGGCGGACTCACCGAGAACGTGCCACGCGTGCTGCCGGCCGGCCTGACCGCCGACCTCGAGCGCGCCCGTTGGACGCGTCCGCCGGTGTTCGACTGGCTGCAGCAGGCCGGCGGCGTCGACGACGCCGAGATGCATCGCGTCTTCAACTGCGGCATCGGCATGGTGGTGGTGCTCGATCCGGCCCATGCGGCCGCTGCGCGCGCGCTGCTGGCGCGCCACGGCATGGACAGCTGGGATATCGGTGCCATCCGCGCCAGTGCGCCGGGCGAGGCGCCCACGGTGGTGCGATGACGCCAGCGCTGGGTGCGCCACCGGCTGTGGTGGTGCTGATCTCGGGGCGCGGCAGCAATCTCGGGGCGCTGCTGCAGGCTGATCTGCCGCTGCACATGGCGGCCGTGATCAGCAACCGTGCGCAGGCCGGCGGGCTCGCGCTGGCCGCCGCGCGCGGCATCCCGACCGAGGTGCTCGACCACGCA
>JAGWIJ010000065.1 GCA_028873535.1 Pseudomonadota bacterium | reverse complement strand
TTCAGCTGGTCCTCGATCTTCTCCTTGAGGGAACGCAACTGGCTCGCCTCCTGGCGTTCGAATTCCGCCTGTGCGGCCTTGAGCGCATAGGTGCGGCGATCGGCGGCCGTGTCGCCGCGGCGCACCTGTCCCGCCTGCCGGGTGAGGTCCTGGCCGCCGCCCTGCACCACGCTGGAGGCATCACCGGCGCCGCTGCCGCCGCCCATGGCCACCTGCAGCGGGCTCGCGAAGTAGGCCGAGATGCCGCTCAGGTCACCCTTGGCGGTCGAACCGAGCAGCCACATCAGCAGGAAGAAGGCCATCATGGCCGTCACGAAGTCGGCGTAGGCGATCTTCCAGGCACCGCCGTGATGACCGCCGGCCGCCTTCTTGATGCGTTTGACGATGATCGGGCGTGCTGCCTCCCCGCCTTTCCCCGGTGCGCCTGCCATCGGCTTACCGGGCGCCCTTCACGTGCGCCTCGAGTTCGCCGAAGGTGGGACGTTCGGTGCTGTACAGCACCTTGCGACCGAATTCCACCGCCACCGCGGGCGCGTAGCCGTTGAGGCTGGCCAGCAGCGTGGTCTTGACGCACTGGAACACCTTGGTGTTGGCCTCCAGGTTCTGCGTCAGCTTGGACGCCAGCGGTCCGACGAATCCGTACGACAGCAGAATGCCCAGGAAGGTGCCGACCAGGGCGTGCGCGATCAGGATGCCGAGCTCGGCCGGCGGAATGCCCACCGATTCCATGGTATGCACCACACCCATCACCGCCGCCACGATGCCGAATGCGGGCATCGCGTCGCCCACGGCGGCGATGCAATGGGCAGGCACGTGGCCTTCGTAGTGGTGGGTTTCGATTTCGATGTCCATCAGGTTCTCGATCTCGAGCGCGTTCAGGTTGCCGCCGACCATCAGCCGCAGGTAGTCGGTCATGAACTCGACAATGTGGTGGTCCTTGGCGATGTTGGGGTACTTGGAAAACAGCGGGCTGTCATGCGGGCTCTCGACGTCGCCTTCGATCGACATCAGGCCTTCCTTGCGCACCTTGGTGAGGATCTCGTACAGCAGCGCCAGCAGGTCCATGTACAGCGCCTTGGTGTAGCCACCACCCTTGAGCACGCTGGGCAGGGCCGCCAGGGTTCCCTTGATGGCATTGCCACCGTTCGAGACCAGGAAGGCGCCCGCTGCGGCACCGCCGATCATGACCAGCTCCAGCGGCTGCATCAGCGCCGCCAGATGTCCCCCTCCAGCCACGAAGCCGCCGAACACGCAGCCGAGGATGACCAGATAACCACCAATGATGAGCACGGGCTTGATTCCTGTCGTAGACCACCCCGCGCTCGGCAGGATCCATCGTGGACCTGAATCCGCGCGCCGGGTTACGGGTGGTTTACGACAGCGCGCGTGAAAAACTTAAGCATATCGGGACATCAGGCGACGGCGTCCTCGGCGTCGACCGCGCGGTTGCGCCGCGTCTTGCCGGCGCGCGAAGGCATGTGGCACATGCCGCACACGAAGTCCTGGTTGAGGTCGTAGGTATGCGACAGGAAGTGGCCGCCGCAACGGTTGCACGGCACCAGGCTCAGCATGCCGCTGTCCATGAAGCGCACCAGGGTCCAGGCGCGGGTCAGGCCCAGCACCGGCTCGCCACCCTCATCCTGCTGGTGCTCGCGGTACAGGCGATAGGCCTGCATGGTGGCGTGGATGCCCGACAGGCCGGCATGTTCCGACACATAGCGATGGATGTTGGCGAACAGCGAACCGTGGATATTCGGCAGCCAGGTAGTGAACCAGTCGGTGGAGAACGGCAGCAGACCCTTGGGCGGCGATTCGCCGCGCACTTCCTTGTACAGCTTGATCAGGCGCTCGCGGCTCAGCGAGGTTTCCGCCTCGAGCACCTGCAGACGCGCACCCATCCCGACCAGCTCGATAGCCAGCTGGGTGTCCTGGGCTTCGGAGACAAGACTTTTCTGAGCCATGGCCATTTCCTCGCGATCAGGCTTCGACGGGCTGGGCGGCCAGCATGATCGCCGAGTGCGTGCGCGACAGCGGGCGGTCCTTGCTGTAGTCGTTCAGCATGCCGAGCACGGTGCGCTCGTCCAGGCGGAAACGCGCCAGCAGCATGTCGGTATTGGCCATCCGCACCAGTTGCGCGGCGGGCAGCCGCGCGATGACGTCAGCCAGCTCAGCATTGATGCCCAGCCGGTACATGGCGCCCACGCGATCGGCCAGCAGCATCTGCTGCGCCAGCATCAGGTAGGTCAGGTTGGCTTCCTTGATCTCGGCCTGCAGGTCTTGCATGTTCATCAACGTCCCCCCCAGAAATTCGCTGAAAATTCGTCCGCGCATGGATGGCATCATCGGGGCAAGGACGGGGGCGGGCCAATTGGAAGAGCTCCAATTGTCGCGTAGGAACAGCAGCCGTTGCGCCCCTAGGAAAAAATCCTACGCGCGCGGCCAAATCGAATGGATACAGGAGCTTGGCACCTGCCACGAAACAGATAACGGCAGCCGGCCGGGAAACTTTAGGTGACAATCCGCAAGAATTTGCACATCTTTTGCACATCTGACGTCATTGTCAGAACTCAAGGATCCGAGGGAATCGTTGCAGCTCTTGCGCACCTGCCACGACCGTCAGCCAGCACTACGGCAGCGCGCGCGCCGACTTGAGGGCGGCCCGACATTTTTTTACACCGTGAAGGGCAGCAGCCGGATCTCGAACACGCGCTCCACCAGCCACACCGCGGCCAGCAGCGCCACCAGCAGCGAGCCCAGACCCACCACGCCGCGGCGATAGACGCTGCCGGCTCGCCAGGGCCAGGCCAGCGGGATGAACAGCAGCACGATGGCCAGCTGACCCGCTTCGACACCCAGGTTGAATCCCACCAGCGCCCCGACCAGCGCCTGGCGCGGCAGGCCGAGGTCATTCAGCACGCTGGCAAAGCCGAAACCGTGGATCAGCCCGAACAGGAAGGCCACGCGCCAGCGTCCCTCGCCGACCACCGGCCGCAGGTTGTTGAGTGCCGCCACCAGCACCGAGGCCGCGATGGTCGACTCGACCAGGCGCGACGGCAGTGCCACCACGCCGAGCGCCGCCAGCGAAAGCGTGATCGAGTGCGCCACGGTGAACGCCGTCACCACGCGCAGGATGTCGACCAGGCAGCCGCGCAGCGCCGGCGCCGCCTGCCAGCCGGCGTTGCGCCGCTGCAGCACGCTGGGCAGCAACAGCGACAGCAGGAACAGCACATGGTCCAGCCCTTGCCAGATATGCCAGACGCCATGGCGGAAATACTCGCGCAGCTGGGCCAGGAAATCCGGCCGTGCCAGTTCGAACACGCGCAGCGGCTGCTCGGGCCCGAGCACGGCGGTGCGCGTGGCCTGCCCGCTGCGCAGTCGCAGCAGGCCGCGGTGCATGGGGTCGAGATCGAAGAACAGACGGTAGGCGATGCTCAGGCGGCTGCCGCCGGACGCGCAGTCGCTGGTGAAGTCGGTCACCAGGTAGGCGCCGTCACTGTGCTGGTCGGCGCGGTGCTGCTGGGGCGTCAGCCGGCACGGCTGGCCGTCCACGCTCAGCGACAGGTGCCCCAGCGCATAGCGGTCGATCTCATCCTGGCGCGCGCGCACCTCACCCCAGGTGATGCGACCGTCGTGGTCGGCATCCAGCGCCAGCGCATAGTCGAGGTCGCGCAGCGCGATGTCCCAGCGCACCTGCAGCGTGCTGCCGTGGCCGGCGTCGACCACCAGATAGCTGTCGCTCGGCTTGTGGGCGGCTGCCGGCATCGCCGTCAGGCCAGCGACGCCGGCCAGCAGCAGCAGCACCAGGTGCCGCAGCGTGCGCCCGATCCCAGCTCTCATGCCTTCGGCTGCAGCGTGCGCACCGACTGGCTGGCGAGGTCGACCAGACCGGTCTGGCGCAGCCAGTCACGCACCAGCTGGCGCGTCCTGTCGTCGCGCGCAGCCTCGGCACACTCCGCCAGGATGCGCAGATCGGCGGGCTCGCGCTGCACCTGCCAGTTCTGCTGCGCCAGCTGCAAGGCGGCCCCGCTGTCGGCGCGCAGCGCCAGCAGGTAGCGCGCCTCCTCGCGCTTGTGGGTATGGTCGCCGCGCGCGCGCGCCGCCGCGTAGCGTGCCGCCAGCATGTCGGCCTCCTGGGCGGCGCGCGCGTCGCCCAGGCGTCGCAGCGCGATGGCATGGCGCAGCAGCAGTCCGTCGGCCTGCAGCCGGTCGGACAGCAGGTCGCGCACTTCCGCGGCGTGATCCTGGTCGAGCAGGAAATCGGCATAGGCCGCCAGACTGTAGCTGTCGCCGGCGTCCTCGCGCAGCGCTGCCTGGAAGGCGTCGGCGGCGAGCGCGGACTCGCCCTGGCGGGCCGCCAGTTCGCCCAGGATCAGGTCGCCCCAGCGGCGCAGTGCAGGGTCGCTGGCAAAGCCACCCTGCCGGAAATACAGCGCCAGCACGCGCAGGGTGCGTGGCGCGCCGCTGCCGCCGGCCTGGGCCTGTGCGGAGCACAGCAGGCGCACGGCGCGGTCGGGCGCGTCCGGCAATGCCGCGCAGTCGCTGGCGGCCTCCTGGAACCGGCCCAGCACGGTCAGCACGGTTGAGCGCGTCAGCAGCGCCTGGGCGCGCTCGCGCGGCAACAGGCGAGGCCGTGCGAGATAGATCTGCAGGTCGGCCAGCGCAGGGTCGAATTGATGCAAGGTCTGGCGCAGCGAGGCGCGCAGGAACAGCAGTTCGCCGGGCGGCTCGTGCGCGGTCCACCACGGCCGCAGCGCCGCCTGCGCATAGCCGGCCAGGCGCGAGTCGGCATCACGCCGGGCCAGGCGCAGGAAGCCGCGCGCCACCTCGGCGGCGGCGGCGACGTCCTCCGGGTGTCGGGCCAGCTCGCGAGCCTTGCCGCGCAGGGCTTCGAATTCAGGACTGGGACCGTCGTAGCGCGATTCAAGTGCGGTGTCGTCGCCGGATGGCACAAAGGGCTCGGCGTGCACGCCAGCGGCGGCCGCCAGCAGCAGGGCCAGCAGCCCGGCTGCCGTCAGGCGGGGATGGCGGGATCGGAACGAAAACATGGCGAGAGCATAGCCGAACATGCAAGGTCCTCCAAAAGGGGAAAGACCCGCCAGGTTCGCGGTCCCTGGCGGGACCGTCCGTGGCGGGCCGCTTGTCGCGTCCGTCAGCCGCGCGGCTTTTCGGGGTCCAGGGCGCTGGCCGGAAAGGCCGTCACCGGCACCGGCTCGGCGTCGGCGAGGCTGCTGCCGACCGAGGCGCCAGTGGCCGGGTTGAGCGGATCGGTCTCGCTGGCCACGTTGACCGCCACCGGCTCCTGGTCGGGTGCCTGCGTCCCGATGCTGGCCGCCAGGGCGGTCAGCGGCGTGACCTGATCGCCGGCGACGGCACTGCCGGCCGGAGCGATCACCAGCCCTGTGGCAGCCGGAGCGGCGCCGCCGCCCCCGCCCCCACAGGCTGCAAGCAGCACCACGCAGAGTGCCGCCGGAACTTGCCTGACTGCTTTCATGTGTCTTCTCCCTGCGGCCTACTGGCGCGGCGAGCCGGCAAGCGGCTGGTTCAGGTAGGGGAAGCCCGCCGGCAATGCGACCGCCTCGGCGTTGTTGCCGGGCAGATGCTTGAAGGCGACGCCATCGGCGAAGTCGATCTGCCCGGCCGGTGCGCTGCTCGGCGTGCACTGCCAGTTGGTGGCGGTCAGAACGCCGTTGAGCGAGCACAGGCGACCTTCGGCGACGCGCAGTTCGATGTCGACGACGTCGTCGATCGGGCGGCGGCCGTTGGGGAATCCGCCGGCATCCAGACCGATCAGGCCAAGGCGGCGCTGACTGGCCAGCGGTGTCGCGGGAATCGCGGTGTTCAGGCGCAGCATCTCGGACAGGCTGGTGGCCGTACCGGTGGTCACCGGAACATTGGAAAACGCCACCGCGGACGAGGCATTGGCGGTCGTGCCGACCTGCAGTCCGGCATTGGCCGGCACCGTGAAGCTCAGGCCGGTCAGGAAGGCCGAGATCAGGTCATCGCGCACCGGCGCGCTGCCGAGCCCGTTGACCACCGTGCCGGTCGGCGCAACCGCCGAGGGATAGAGAAGCTGGATCAGCTGCGGCAGGGTCGGCGTCAGCACATAAGGTGCAAAATTGCGGACGTCGTTGACCGGCTTGCTGGCGTTGAACTTGTCCTTGTCCTTGAGGCCGATCACCACTTCATTGACCAGGGGCATGCCCAGTCGCGACACCTGGGACCAGGCTCCGCCCTCGCGTGTGCTGTCGTCGCCAAGTTCGCCGGAACCATTGGCAGGTGCCGGATTGATGATGCGCGACTGGCGCACGCTGGCCGTGGTCCAGCCGCCGATCACCGGGTCCTTGCCGCTGGCATTGACCAGGCAGCTGGCAGGCAGCTCAAGCACCAGCGCCGTGACGTTCTTGTCGGCCAGGCTGTCGTAGGCATAGTTGCTGCCGTTGTCGGAACCCGCCGCGGTACCGTAATAGGGCATCACGGTGCCGTTGCTGCCGTTGTTGGGCACGCTCGGGCTGGTGGTGGCTGTACCGGTCGACTGGATGTTGATCAGGTCGAAGATCTGCCCGAGATTGACAAAGAAGGGGTCCAGTCGCTGGCCAACGAACACCTGTCCGCCGTGGCAGGTCTTGCCGGCGATCTGGAAGTCGTCGAGCGGGTAGACGTACTGGGCAGCGTAGCTGGCATAGTTGGGGATGGTCTTGGTGCCGACGTTGTCGGCCGGACGAACCAGCACCTTGTGGCCGTTGGAGCTGAGCGGCGTCTTGCGGCCGCTGCGGCGGTCGCCTTCGACCACGGTCACGCTGTAGTCCTCGTAGGCGTGGAAGGCCGGATCGGCGGCATAGGAAGGACCAGCGGGGCAACTGGCGGCACCGCCACAGGCGGCGGCATGCTGGGTCAAGGGAATCGACACGCCGCCGACGGCAAAATCGGTGTTGCGGTTGTCGAAGCGGAACTGGAAGGTGATGTTCTCCTTGCCCGAGCCGTCATTGTTCAGCTCGATCTCGTAGAGCGCGTTGGAGTCGAGGTTGAAGTAGTTCGGGCCACCGTAGGCATCCTGCAAGGGCAGGTAGTTGGCAACCATGGTGACATAGCCGGCGCGCGCCGGGTCATAGCTGTTGAACATGTAGAAGTCGGTACCGTCGACACGCGGATTGCCGGCAATGAACGGCGCTTCGCGGTGGCTCGAGGCCTGTGCCGGCACGGCGAGCACGGACGCGACGGCAAGCGCAAGCGTGCCGAACTGCCGCAGCGTGCGGCGGGAACTGGGGAATCGTTGCATTCTGGTGGGCTCCTGAGGGATGAGAGGTTGCCTGCATGGGGTACCGCACGCGGTCCTCCCCCCCTGTACGTCCCGGCACGGCAAATGGATGCAGATCGACACCAGTCCCTGCCGTGCACGGCGGCCATGGCGTCGACCGGCCCCGCAGTTCGGCAGGCGCGCGAATTTCCGGCTTTTTGACAAGCACCGCGCGAAGGGAAACACTTGAGTTTTGGCGCGCGTGGTGCGTACATGCGCACACGTCCTGCCAACGCTCCATCAAGCCCACGACCCGATGACTGTTTTTCCGATCGCCGGCCGGCTGCCGGCCAGATTCGCCCTGTTCGCATCAGCGGTCCTGCTCGGCGCCGTATGTCTGCACGCCTTCAGCGTGCTGCGTGGCGCTCCAGCCACACCATCGGCCCCTGCCGCGGCGCCAGCGCCGCCCCCGCCGGCAGATCCGGCTGCGCTCCACCTGTTCGGCCGCAATGTGGCGGCCCCGGTCAATGCCGAAGCGCCGCCACCGCCTAACCTGGCCCTGATCGGCGTGATCGCGCCAACCTCGGGACACGCCGCCGTCGCACTCATGCAGGTCGACGGCAAGCCGCAGGCGCTGCGGCCAGGCGACGAAGCGGCACCCGGCTGGGTGCTGCGCGAGGTGCTGCGTGACCGCGTGGTGCTGGAACAGGGCGGCCAGCGCAGCGAAGTGCTGCTGCCGAGCGCACGCGCAACGACCGGCCTGGCAGGGCCTAAACCGATGTCGGCGCTGGCGGTGCCCGCCGGACTGCACGGGCCGGCCGGACCCGCAGCACCGTTCCGTCTGGACGTGCAAAGCCTGGGCCCGAACCATTTCGGCTTTTCCAAGTCCGAGCTCAGCCGTGCCCTGCAGGATCCCCGCCAAGCCGCTGCGCTGGGCCGCGCGACGCCGGCCAACGGCGGCGGGCTCGCCATCGACGAAGTTCCGCAGGGCAGTCTGGCGGAACGCATCGGCTTGCACGCCGGCGATGTGCTGAAAAGCGCCAACAGTCAGACGCTCAACAATCTGACCGACCTGCCCCGCCTCTATCAGGAATTCGGCTCGGCCGCCGAAGTACGACTGGAAATCAATCGCAGTGGCCAACCCACCATCCTCCAATATACCGTGCGCCCCTGAACCCTTTCGATTGAGGCGCTTGAATGCCGCGTGTAACCTGCGCGAAGAATCTTCAGAGTAGACCCTGTGCCCTTGTCCGCCTGCCTGTCCAAACATCCCCTCAGCCGCCGTGCCGGCGCCATCGCGCTGGCGCTGGCGCTGCTGCCCACGACCGTCGGTGCCGCCGACCCCGGCGCCCATCTGGTCCACGGCGTGCTCTGCGCCAATCCGCCCTGCGCGCCCTCGACCTTCGGCAGCGAAGCCGCCAACACGCGTGCCGGCAGCACGATCACCGATCTGCACACGCCAGAAGATGCGCGCCGTGGCGACCGCGTCATCCTCAACTTCCAGGGTGCCGATATCGCCACCGTCGCCAAGGCCGTGGGGCTGATCACGCGGCGCAATTTCGTCATCGATCCGCGCGTCAACGGCACGGTCAACATCGTCTCGGCGGAACCGGTGGCGCGCGAACTGGTCTATCCGATCTTCCTGTCGGCCCTGCGCCTGCAGGGTTTTGCGGCGGTCGAAGCGAACGGCTTCACCAAGCTGGTGCCCGAGGCCGACGCCAAGCTCAACAACAGCCCCACCTCCAGCGCGCCGCCGACGAGGGGCGGCGACCGCATGGTGACCCAGGTGATCCCGCTGCCGTACGAGAATGCGGCGCAACTGCTGCCCGTGCTGCGCCCGCTGATCAGCCCCAACAACGTCATCAATGCCTACCCGAACAACAACACCCTGGTGGTCACCGACTACGCCGAGAACGTCGCGCGCATCCTCAAGGTGATCGGCTCGATCGACGTGGCACCGGCCGGCGACGTGCAGGTGATCACGCTCAAGTACGCCTCGGCGCTGGACCTGGGCACCCTGATCCAGCGCATGCTGCCGGAAATCGGCGCAGGCAACGCCACTGCGGCCGGTGCGCCCAACCAGGCCGCACAGCGCAGTTCGATCACCGTCGAACCGCGCACCAACAGCCTGCTGCTGCGCTCAGACAACCCGGGCACGCAGAACCGCGTGCGCCAGATGGTGGCCCAGCTCGACACGCCTGCTGCCGGCACCGGCAACATCCACGTCGTCTACCTGCGCAACGCCGAAGCCAACAAGGTGGCCGATGCCCTGCGCGGCATCGTGACCGGCGACGGCAGTCGTTCCGGGTCCAGCGCGGGCAGCACCAGCAGCACGTCGGGCGGCCTGACGCCGCAAGCGACAGGCGGCACCGGCAGCAGTACCGGCGCCGCCAATTCCGGCGGCACGCTGGGCGGAACGGCCAGCGCAGCGGCCACCAGCTTCACGCTCCCGGCGAGCCAGGGCGGTGGCGTGGTCGAGGCCTATCCGGCCAACAACTCGCTGGTGATCGTGGCGCCGGACAACATCTACAACAATCTGCGCGCCGTGATCGACAAGCTCGATGCACGGCGTGCCCAGGTGTTCATCGAAGCGCTGGTGGTCGAGGTCTCGCAGACCAAGGCCGACGCGATCGGCATCCAGTGGCAAGCGCTGTCTGGCCTGAACAACGGTACGCTGGGCGTGATCGGCGGCACCAACCTGACCGCCAGCACGGCCGGCGCTGCCACCACCGGCATTCTCGGCGCGGCAGCCAGCCTGACCTCGGTCGGCCAGGGCCTCAACATCGGCCTGGTCAAGGGCACCGTGACGCTGCCCAACGGGACCGCGCTGGTCAACCTGGGTGCGCTGGCCACCTTCCTGCAGGCGCAGACCGACGCCAACATCCTGTCGACGCCCAACCTGCTCACCATCGACAACGAGGAAGCGAAGATCGTGGTGGGCCAGAATGTGCCCTTCATCACGGGCTCACAGACCAGCACCGCGAGCGGCCTGACCAACCCCTTCCAGACCATCGAGCGCCGCGACGTCGGCCTGACGCTGCGGGTCAAGCCGACCATTTCGGAAGGCGGCACCGTCAAGCTGGCGATCTACCAGGAAGTCTCCAGCGTGGCCGACACCACCAATGCGGCGGGCATCATCACCAACCTGCGCTCGATCGAGTCCACCGTGCTGGTCGACGACGGCCAGATCATGGTGCTGGGCGGCCTGATCCAGGACAGCGTCACCGGCAATGCGAGCAAGGTGCCACTGCTGGGCGACCTGCCGGTGGTGGGCAGCCTGTTCCGTTCGGACTCGCGCACCCACCAGAAGACCAACCTGATGGTGTTCATGCGCCCGGTGGTGCTGCGCGACGCGCAGTCCCCGGCCAACCTGACAGCCGACCGCTACGAGTTCATCCGCAACGAACAGCTCAACCGCCGCCCGGAGAGCACGCTGCTGATGCCCGACATGCCACCGCCCACGCTGCCCGAATACACGCAGCCGCCGAAGCGCTGAGCACCCGATGGATACCCCGTCGACCGACTCCACGCCGCAGGCGCCGCCGCCGGCCCAGCCGGTGCGCTTCTCGCAGCGCATCCCGTATGCCTTCGCGCGCGATCGCGGGGTGCTCGCCTTCGAGCCGCCCGACGCCCCCGATGCCCCCCTGCTGGTGTATGCGCGGCCGGGCCTGGACGGCATGACCGCCAGCGAACTGCGGCGCGTGTTCAAGCGTCCGCTGCGCATCGAATGGCTGGCGCCCGAAGGCTTCGACCGTCTGCTGGCGCGCGCCTATGCCCATCACGACAATTCCGCGATGTCGGTGATGGACGACCTCGGCCAGGATGACGATCTGACCCGGCTTGCCCAGGAGGTGCCGGAAGTCACCGACCTGCTCGACGCCCAGGACGACGCGCCGATCATCCGCCTGATCAACGCCCTGTTCACCCAGGCATTGCGCGAACAGGCCTCGGACATCCACATCGAGGCCTTCGAGAACCGCTCGGTGGTGCGCTTTCGCGTCGATGGCACGCTGCGCGACGTGATCGAGCCGCAGCGTGCCCTGCATGCCGCCATGGTCTCGCGCATCAAGATCATGGCCAGCATGGACATCGCCGAGAAGCGCCTGCCCCAGGACGGCCGCATCAACCTGCGCCTGGCGGGGCGCCCGGTGGATGTGCGCGTGTCGACCCTGCCCACCGGCCACGGCGAACGCGTGGTGCTGCGCCTGCTCGACAAGCAGGCCGGGCGGCTGCAGCTGGAACGCCTGGGCATGGATGCCCGCCTGCTCGCCCAGCTCGACCGCATGATCCGCGAACCGCATGGCATCGTACTGGTGACCGGACCGACCGGCTCGGGCAAGACCACCACGCTGTATGCGGCGCTGTCGCGCCTGGATGCCGGCATGCTCAACATGATGACCGTCGAAGACCCGATCGAGTACGACCTCGACGGCATCGGCCAGACCCAGGTCAATCCGCGCATCGAACTCAGCTTCGCGCGTGCGCTGCGCTCGATCCTGCGCCAGGACCCCGATGTGATCATGATCGGCGAGGTGCGCGACCTCGAGACCGCGCAGATTGCGGTGCAGGCCAGCCTGACCGGCCACCTGGTGATGGCCACCCTGCACACCAACGACTCGGTGGGGGCGGTGACCCGTCTGGTCGACATGGGGGTGGAACCCTTCCTGCTGTCCTCGTCGGTGCTGGGCGTGCTCGCGCAGCGCCTGGTGCGCCGCCTGTGCGCGGACTGCCGGCGGCCGGTGGCGACCGACGCCGCGCTGCGCGAGTCCTTCGCGCCCGATGTGCTGCCCGACCACGTCTACCATGCCGTGGGCTGCGCGGCATGCAACCACACCGGCTACCAGGGCCGCTCCGGCATCTACGAGCTGCTGCCGGTCGATGACGGACTGCGCGTGCTGATCCACGACGGCGCCTCCGAGCACGCGCTGCGCGCCCATGCCGAAAGTCGCGGCATGCGCAGCCTGAAGCGCGACGGCGTGCGCTGGATGGCCGATGGCAGCACCAGCCCCGAGGAAATCCTGCGCGTCACGCGCAGCTGACGATGGCCGGCTTCCGCTACGAAGCGCTGGACGCGCACGGCCGCCTCAAGCGCGGCGTGCTCGAGTCCGACAGCCCGCGCCAGGCGCGCGCGCAGCTGCGCGAGCAGCAGCTCAATCCCCTGCACGTCGAGGCGCTGGGCCAGGCCGGCGCGAAGGCCGGCAGCGGCGCTGCGGGGGGCGCTCGCCTGCCGCTGCGCGGCGGCATCGGACGCGCCACGCTGGCGCTGCTCACCCGCCAGTTCGCCACCCTGCTCGGCGCCGGGCTCACCATCGAGCAGACCTTGAATGCGCTGGTCGAACAGGCCGAATCGGATGCCGTGCGCCGCGTGCTGGCCGCGGTGCGCGGCGAAGTGCTGGCTGGCCATCCGCTGGCCCAGGCGCTCGCCGCGCATCCGCGCGACTTCCCGGAGCTTTACCGCACCCTGGTCGCCGCCGGCGAAGCCTCCGGCCAGCTGCCCCAGGTGATGCTGCGCCTGGCGGACTACACCGAGGACCGCCAGGCGCTGCGCAGCAAGGTGGCACTGGCCTTCGTCTACCCGGCGATCGTCACCCTGGTCGCGATCCTGGTGGTGACCGGCCTGCTGACCTGGGTGGTGCCGCAGGTGGTGCAGGTGTTCCGCAACACCCACCAGCAGCTGCCGCTGCTGACCCGGCTGCTCATCGCGGCCAGCGATTTCCTGCGCGGCTGGGGCTGGCTGCTCGTGGTGCTGCTGGTGGTCGCGATCGTGGTGTTCCTGCGCGCGCTGCGCGACGAGGACTTCCGCCTGCGCTGGCACGCCCTGCTGCTGCGCATCCCGGTTGCCGGCCGCCTGATCCGCGGCCTCAACACCGCGCGCCTGGCCAGCACGCTGGCGATCCTGGTGAGCTCGCGCGTTCCGCTGCTGACGGCACTGAGCGCCGGCGTCGGCGTGGTCGGCAACCTGCCGATGCGCCGCGCCCTGGTCGAGGCCGAGCGCCAGGTCCGCGAAGGCGCCACGCTGTCGCGCGCGCTGGCCGCTTCGCGCATGTTCCCGCCGGTGATGGTGCACCTGATCGCCGGCGGCGAAAGCAGCGGCACGCTGGACAGCATGCTCGAGCGCGTCGCGACCGTGCAGACGCAGGAAGTCGAGAACCGGGTCGCGATCCTCACCAGCCTGCTCGAACCCCTGCTGATCCTGGCCATGGGCGCGGTCGTGCTGCTGATCGTGCTGGCCATCCTGCTGCCGATCTTCGACCTGAACCAGATCGTCAAATGAACCACCTGCCGGAGGAAAACCCTTGCGAAACCTGACCTACCGCCCTGCCACGCGGCGTGCTGCGCGCGGCTTCACGCTGATCGAAATCATGGTGGTGATCGTGATCCTGGGCGTGCTCGCCGCGCTGGTGGTGCCACGCGTCATGAACCGCCCGGACGAGGCGCGCGCGGTCGCGGCGCGCCAGGATATCGCGACCATCGTGCAGGCGCTGAAACTGTATCGGCTCGATAACTTCAACTACCCGAGCGCCGAGCAGGGCCTGCAGGCGCTGGCGAGCAAGCCGGCAACCGCACCGATCCCGCCCAACTGGAAGGCCGGCGGCTACCTCGACCGGCTGCCCAAGGATCCGTGGGGACACGACTACCAGTACCTGATCCCGGGCGTGCACGGCGAGATCGACGTGTTCAGCTACGGCGCGGACGGCGTGGCGGGTGGCGAAGGCGCGAATGCCGACATCGGCAACTGGGGCGACTGAAGCGCGGCGCCGGGTCCACGCGCGCGCGGCGGGTTTCACGCTGATCGAGATCATGGTGGTGATGGTGATCTTCGCGATCGCGGCCGGTCTGGTCACGCTGCGCATGCTGCCCGACGACCGCGAGCGCGCGCGTCGCGAGGCCGACAGCGCTGCCGTGCTGCTCGAGCGCGCCGCCGACGAGGCCGAACGCACCGGCCGCGTGATCGCCTGGCATCCTGACGGCGCCTCGGCACGCTTCGAGGTGCCCGACCCGGACGGCAAGTGGATCCCGCTCGCCGATGATCCCGATTTCGGCCAGCGCGCGCTGTCCGGCGAGCTTGCCTGGAGCGCGCTGCATTTCGTGCAGCCGCCGGACACCGGTGGCGGTGCCACCGACGCCGGTTCGGATGCCACCGCCAGCGGCACCCGTCTGGTGTTCCTGCCCGGTCAGACCGTGCCGGTGTTCGACATCCGCGTGGGCACGGCCGGTGCGCAGGTGCTGCTGCGCGGCGACGCGCTCGGCCATGTCAGCGTGGAAGCCGTGCCGTGAAGGGCAGCCGCGGCTTCACGCTGCTCGAGGTGCTGGTGGCGATGGCGATCATCGCGGTGGCGCTGGGTGCCGCCGTGCGTACCCTGGGCCAGGCCGCGGATATCGGCGGCGCACTCGCCGACCGCACGCTGGCGCGCTGGGTGGCCGAGGACCATGCCGCGCTGCTGCGCGCCGAGCTGCCGCGCAACTTCCCGGCGAGCGGCCAGCGTGAGGGGCGCATCGAACAGGACCGGCGCAACTGGCACTGGCGCGAGATCGCCAGCGACCCGCCCGAATCGCCGTTCCGCCGCATCGAGATCCACGTGCGCGTCGACGACGGCGCCGATGGCGACCAGGCCGCGCTGACCCTGTTCGTGCTGAGGCCACCGCAATGAAGGCCTCACGCCAGCCAGGCTTCACGCTGGTCGAGGCGCTGGTGGCCCTGGCGCTGTTCGCACTGATCGCCATGGTCGGCTACCGTGGCCTGTCCGCGGTGATCGACGGGCGCAGCCACCTGGCCGCCGACGAGAAGCGCTGGCGCGACCTGGACCGCGCGTTCGCATTCTGGCGCAGCGACCTCGAAGCCGCGATTGCGCGCAGCGCGCGCAACAATTTCGGCCAGGCCGAGGATGCCTTCATGGTCGACTTCGATCCGGGCGGCACGCTGGACGCGGCGCTGTGGCTGACCCGCCTCGGCGCACCCGGCAGCGACGGCCTGCCCGCGGCACCGCAGCGCGTGGGCTGGCGCTTGCGCGAGAATCGCCTGGAACGCCTGACGTGGTCGGCACCCGACCGCGGACCTCGCAGCGAACCTGCGGTGCTGGCGGTGCTCGACGGCGTCGCCACGTTGTCGCTGCGCTGCCTGTGGCTGGCCAGTACCGGCCCCGCCTGGGATACGCGCTGGCGCACGCCGGTCCACAATGACCTGCCGCGTGCCGTCGAAATCGGCCTCGAACTGCTTGACGGCCGTCGCCTGGTGCGCGTGTTCGACCTGCCGGCAGCACCACAGCCATGAAGCGTGCGCGCGGCGTGGCGCTGATCAGCGCCCTGCTGATCGTGGCGCTGGCGACCGTGCTGGCAGCCGCGGTCGGCATGCGCGCCAGCCTGCGCCTGCGCGACGCCGGCAATGCGCAGGCGCTGTCCCAGGCGGTGTCCACGGCACGCGCCGCCATCGACTTCGGCCGCTGGGCGCTGCGCCAGGACCAGATCCAGGACGCACGCGCCAGCGCTCCCATCGACTCGCTGGGCGAGAACTGGGCGCAATCCCTGCCCGCCTTTCCGGTGGAAGGTGGCAGCGTATCGGGCGGTGTCCAGGACGCCCAGGGCCTGATCAACCTCAACAATCTGGGCCTCGGCCACGGCGCGCTCGACCTGCAGCTGATGCAGACCCTGCTCGCGCGCAGCAACATCGATCCGGCACTGGCCGGCGCACTGGCCGACTGGGTGGACGCCGACGACCAGACCAGTATCGGCGGCGCCGAGGATGTCGCCTACCTCGGCATGACCCCGGCACGCCGGGCCGCCAACCAGCCGCTGTCCGACGTCGACGAACTGCTGCGCGTGCGCGGCTTCACGCCCGCCATGGTGGCCCGGCTGCGACCCTTCGTGACGGCCCTGCCCGAACACACGCCGGTCAACATCAACACCGCACCGGCTGCGGTCATCGCAGCGCTGTTCCAGGTCGGTGACAGCGATGCCCAGGCCCTGCTCACGGTGCGCGCGACCGCACCGATCATCGATGCCGCCGACCTGCAGAAGCGCGCGCCGGTCGCGATCCGCCAGCGCCTGTCGGCGACGCAGCCCGGCGGCGGTGCCGTGCTTGCCAGCGGCACCGGCGCAGCAGCCGCCACCCCCACCGTTCCGCAGTTCGGCAGCGACTGGAGCGTGAATTCGCGCTATTTCCAAATTGATGCCCGCGCCACCTACGGGAAGGTACAGTACGGCCTGGGCGCACTGGTGCGGCGCGATGTGAACCCGGTCGGCGCCAGCCCGGTCTATCCCATCATCCTGAGGGAGCGGCGCACGCTGTTCTGAAACACGACCATGAGTGTCATCTCCATCCACGTCCCCGACCGCTGGGACCATTCACGCCAGGACCTGCCCTGGCACTGGTCCGACGACCGGGGCGCCAGCGGCGTGCTGGGCAATGCCGGCGTGCTTCCCGCCGCGCGCGAGGTGCGCCTGATCGTACCGCCCTGTCAGGCGCTGCACGCCGTCGTCAACATTCCGCGCCGCGGGCGCTGGCAGGAGACGCTGGTCTACGCGCTGGAGGACCGCCTGCTCGATGATCCCGACCGCGTGCATGTCGCCGCCGGCGCGCCGCGCGACGACGGGCGCACGCCGGTGATCGCCATCGATCGCCAGTGGTTGCGCGCCGCCGTCGCGCGCGCCGACGCCATGGGCCTGCATCCGCAGACGGCATTCAGCGCCGCCGCACTCGAGCCGGCGCAGGAACACGAATGGCTGGCGCTGGTCGGCGCCGACGAGACCGTGCTGGTGGACGACAGCGGCCTGCCGGTGCTGCTCGACGCGCCACCCGCCGGCGAGCCGCCGCGCCTGCTCGCCGGCATGCTGGCGGCACGTGGCGAGGGTGAGCGCCCGCAGCGCATCCGGGTGCGCGCGCGGCCCGGCATCGACGCCGAGGCGATTGCGGCCACCTGGGCCGCCAGCCTGCCGGTTGCGGTGGCCAGCGGTGCAGCCTGGACCAGCCGGCCCGGTCCCCTGCCGGACGCCTGCATCAACCTGCTGCAGGGCCAGTTGACGCCGCGCCGGACGGCCCTGCTGTCCTCGGCTCTGGCAGCCTGGCGCCCGGTGCTGGCGCTGCTGGTGGCCAGCCTGGCGGTCTGGCTGCTCGCGCTGTTCGCGCAGACCTGGCAATGGCAGCGCGAGGAACGCGCGCTTGGCGCACGCGCGGAAGCCGCGCTGCGGCGCGCCTTTCCCGACACACGCACGATCCTCGCTGCCGGCCTGCAGATGCAGCGCGGTCTGGACGACCTGCGCGCGCGTGCCGGCGTCGGCCCCGCCTCCGGTGCCGGGCTGCTGCTGTCGCGCGTCGGCGGCGTCGGCGACGGCCTCAACGTCCGCCTGCGCCATCTGGGCTACGCCAATGGCGCGCTGGACCTGGACTGGGAGTGCGCCGACCCCGGCTGCGCCGCCCAGCTGCGCACGCGGCTGCAGCAGCCGCCGCAATCGCTGCCAGCGGTGGCGGTCCAGTCCGACGGCCTGCGGGTGCACGCCCACCTCACGGAGCTGCCGCGATGATCGCGCAGCTGCAGCGCTGGTGGCTGTCGCGCGCCGCACAGGAGCGTCGTGTCATGGCCGTCGGCGGCATCGTGCTGCTCCTGCTGCTGGTGGTCGGCCTCGGCATCCTGCCCCTGCTCAAGCAGCACGCCGGCCTGGCCAGGCGCCTGCCTGCGCTGCGGCAGCGTGCGGCGCTGCTCGAGGCGCAAGCCG
>JAGWIJ010000179.1 GCA_028873535.1 Pseudomonadota bacterium | reverse complement strand
CCGCCGTCGGCGCTTGCGAGTTGCACGCTCCAGCCGTCGGCCTCGCGCACGGCGCCGGCGCGGCGGGTTCGTGGCAGGATCTCGGCACCCCGTTCACGCGCGTCCATGGCATTGAGCACCACCAGACGCGAATCCTCGACCCAGGCATCCGAATACACAAAAGCCGTCCTGAGGGCAGGATCCAGGGCACGCCCCGCGGGGTGACGGCGCAGATCAATCGCGCCGGAACCCGGCAGCAGACGGCGCCGGCTCAGGTGATCGTAAAGGAACAGGCCGGCGCGGATCAGCCAGGCCGGGCGCAGGCTGCTGTTGTGCGGCATCACGAAGCGCAGCGGCCAGATGATGTGCGGCGCCGCGCGCAACAGCACTTCACGCTCCTGCAGCGCTTTCCGGACCAGCGTGAATTCGTAGTACTCCAGATAGCGCAAGCCACCGTGGATCAGCTTGGTGCTGGAGGACGAGGTATGTCCGGCAAGATCGTTTTTTTCGCAAAGCAACACGGAAAGGCCACGCCCCGCCGCATCCCGCGCAATCCCGACGCCGTTGATGCCGCCGCCGACCACCACCAGATCGAACATGGGCTGTGACGCCATGTCGTCCCCTCCTCGCTGTTTTTCTTATGCCTTGCGGCCGACATTGGTGCGCCGTGCTGATGCCGGCGCCCGCTGTTCAGTTTCTGATGGAGAAGGATGCTATCAGAACGAGTATTTTTCGCAATAGAACAAAAACGAAAATATCTGACACGCACCGTCAGGCTACGTGCACCTCGGTGCCGGCCTCGCGGAATACCGCGGCCATGCCCTCGGGGATGGGCTGATCGGTGAACAGGGCGCTCACCTGTGCGATATGCCCCAGGCGCACCAGCGCGTGGCGTCCGAACTTGCTGTGATCGGCGACCAGGTAGACGCGCCGTGACTGCGCAATGATGGCCTCAGCCACGCGCACCTCACGATAGTCGAAGTCGCGCAGGGTGCCATCGGCCTCGATTCCCGAGATGCCGATGATGCCGAAGTCGACCTTGAACTGGCGGATGAAGTCGATGGTCGCCTCGCCAGTGACGCCACGGTCGCGCGCACGCACCACGCCGCCGGCGATGATCACTTCGCATTCGGTATTGCCGCACATGGCCGCCGCCACGTTGAGATTGTTGGTGATCACGCTCAGGCCACGGTGGTGGCCGAGCGCCTTGGCCACCTCTTCGGTGGTGGTGCCAAGATTGATCAGCAGCGAGGCATTGTCCGGGATGTGCTGCGCCACCAGCGTGCCGATGCGTTGCTTGCCTTCGTGGAAGAGCACCTGGCGCGCGGCATAGGCGGCATTCTCCACGCTGGAAGGCATGCCGGCGCCGCCATGGTAGCGCCGGATCAGACGCAGATCCGCCAGCTGGTTGATGTCGCGGCGGATCGTCTGGTGCGTCACACCAAAACGTGACGCGAGCGCCTCGACGGAGACGAAGCCTTCACGCAGGACCCAGTCAAGCAGGTCCTGCTGGCGCTGGTTCAGGTGCGGTGAGGTGCTCATCGTTCGCTTTATAACACAGCCGCCGCGGAATGTTCGTTCGAGTGGACAGATGCGCGCATGCGCGCCACCATGGCGGCGCACACCTGATCAACAGAAGCCGCACGCCACAGGCCAGCCCTGCCGATCGCGGCTCAGCGGAGGAGACCACCGGTGCCGTTCATTCTTGCCCTCGACCAGGGAACGACCAGTTCGCGCGCCCTGCTGTTCGATGCCGACGGCAACATCGTCGCCAGCGCGCAGCGCGAGTTCCGCCAGTTGTATCCACATTCGGGCTGGGTGGAGCATGACGCGCGCGAGATCCTTGCCAGCCAGACCGGTGTGATGTCCGAAATCCTCGCGGCTCGCGACACCATGGCCGCGGGCGTGGCGGCCATCGGCATCACCAATCAGCGCGAAACCACGGTGGTATGGGACCGTGCGAGCGGCGAACCGGTGTACAACGCGATCGTCTGGCAGGACCGCCGCAGTGCGGCGTTCTGCGACCAGCTCAAGGCCGCGGGGCATGAAGCCGCCGTCACGGCACGCACCGGCCTGCTGCTCGATCCCTATTTTTCCGGCACCAAGCTGCGCTGGATCCTCGACAACGTGCCCGGCGCAAGGGCGCGCGCGCAGCGCGGCGAACTGGCCTTTGGCACCGTGGACAGCTGGCTGATCTGGCATCTGACCGGTGGCCGCGTGCATGCCACCGATCCCAGCAACGCCTCGCGCACGCTGCTCTACAACATCCATCGCGGCGAATGGGACGAGGACATGCTGGCACTGCTCGACATCCCGCCGGCCTTGCTGCCCGAGGTACGTCCCTCCAGCGGCGATTTCGGCGAAGTCGTGGTGGCAGGCTACAGCGCGCCGCTGCCGATCCGCGGTGTGGCAGGCGACCAGCAGGCGGCGCTGTTCGGCCAGTGCTGCTTCGATCCCGGCATGGTCAAGAACACCTACGGAACCGGCTGCTTCATGCTGATGAACACCGGACCGCAGGCAAGCACATCGCGCACGCGACTGCTCTCGACAGTGGCCTGGGAGACCGGAGGCCAACGCCAATATGCCATCGAAGGCAGCGTCTTCGTGGGCGGCGCGGTGGTGCAGTGGTTGCGCGACGGCCTCGGTGTGATCGACTCGTCGGCCGATGTCGAACGGCTTGCCGCCACCGTTCCCGACACCGACGGCATCTATCTGGTTCCCGCCTTTGCCGGGCTTGGCACGCCGCACTGGGACCCTTATGCGCGCGGCGCACTGGTCGGGATCACGCGCGGCACCACGCGCGCGCACCTGGCGCGCGCAGCACTCGAAGGCATCGCCTTCCAGGTTACCGACGTGCTGCGCGCCATGCAACGCGACACCGGCATCGCGGTGACCGAACTGCGCGTGGATGGCGGCGCCTCGGTGAACAACCTGCTGATGCAGTTCCAGGCCGACCTGCTGGGGGTACGCGTGGTCCGTCCTGCGGTCACCGAGACCACCGCGCTCGGGGCGGCCTATCTGGCCGGGCTGGCCACCGGCTACTGGCGCGACACCAGCCAGATCCGCCGCCAGTGGCGAGTCGACCGCACCTTCGAGCCTGCCATGCCGGCAGCCCTGCGTGAAAGCCGCCTGGCCGACTGGACCCGCGCCGTCGAACGCGCACGCGGCTGGGAGCGTGCGGACCCGCCGGCATGAAAGCGGTCGATGCTGTCATCGCAGCCACGCTCGCGCACTATCAGGCTGGCCGGCTGGCCGCGGCCGAAGCTGGCTGCCAGGCAGTGCTGGAGCAGGCTCCCGACCATGCGGCGATCCTGCAACTGCTCGGTCTGCTGCTGTTGCAGCGTGGCCAGGCAGCAGCCGCGAGTGCCGTGCTCGAGCGCAGCGTGGATGCGCGCCCTGCCCACCTTGCCACGCGCATGCTGGCCGGCCAGGCGGCGCGTGCCGCCGGTGACGGCGCACGCGCGCTGGCGCATTTCGACCTTGCCGTGCTGGCCGCGCCGGCACAGGCCGCCGGTCATTTTCACCGTGGCAACGTGCTGTTTTCACTGGGACGCGCCCAGGACGCCGCTCTGGCCTTCCGCCAGGCGACGGAATGCGACCCCGCCAGCGCGGATTGCCACCTCAACCTGGGACTGGTCCTGCTGGAACTGGACGCTCGCGAGGCGGCCGAAGCAGCGCTGGAACGCGCCACGTCGCTGGCGCCCGGCCTCGAACCGGCCTGGTTCAACCTCGGCGTGA
>JAGWIJ010000064.1 GCA_028873535.1 Pseudomonadota bacterium | reverse complement strand
GGTAGCCGCCCATGCGCTCCAGGCTGCGCGCCAGTGCCGCCGCCGCATGCGGATTGTGCGCGACATCGAGGATCACGGCAGGCCGTCCCGGCAGCACCTGCAGGCGCCCGGGCAGCGTGACACCGACCAGGCCTTCGCGCACATGCTGCTGCGCCACCGGCAGGCGGTCCTGCAGCAGGGCCAGCGCAGTCAGCGCACAGCAGGCGTTGTCGAGCTGATAGGCGCCACGCAGCGCCGGATAGGGCAAGGAATACTGCTGCCCGCGCGGACCTTGGAAATGCCACTGGCTGCCGCCCGAGCGGTGCGAGAACTCGCGCCCGGCGACGTGCAGGAGCGCGCCGATGTCCGTGGCATGGGCAGCCAGGCTGGCCGGGACGTCGGCTTCGCCGAACACTGCCGGCCGCCCGGCGCGGAAGATGCCGGCCTTCTCGCGCGCGATCGACTCGCGGTCGGGCCCGAGGAATTCCATGTGGTCGAGTGCAACACTGGTCACCACTGCGCAGTCGGGTTCAACGACGTTGACCGCATCGAGGCGCCCTCCCAGCCCTACCTCGAGCACCAGCACGTCCACCTGTGCCTGGTCGAAGTGGTGCAGTGCCGCCAGCGTGCCGAACTCGAAATAGGTGAGCGGCGTGTCACCACGCACGCATTCGACCGCCTCGAAGGACGCCACGATGTCGGCGTCGCTGGCGGGGCGGCGATCGATCCGGATGCGCTCGTTGTAGCGCAGCAGGTGTGGCGAGGTGTAGCAGCCGGTCCGGTAGCCGGCAGCCACCAGGATCGCTTCCAGGAAAGCCGTGGTCGAGCCCTTGCCATTGGTGCCGCCAACCGTGATCACCGGCACCGGGCGCCGCGCCGGAAGACGTTCCAGCACGGCACGTACACGCTCCAGGCCAAGGTCGATGGGCTTGCTGTGCAGGTGTTCGAGATAGGCCAGCCAGCCGGCGAGATCGCGCGGCACCGCGCCGGCACGAGGCGTCGGCAGTGCGGACGAAGGCGACGGCAATTCAGGCGGCAAGGGTCTGGCCGGTGAGCAGGGCGAGCAGGCTTGCGACCTTGTCGCGCATCGCGCGCCGGTCGACGATCATGTCGATGGCACCCTTGTCGAGCAGGAATTCGGCGCGCTGGAAGCCTTCCGGCAGCGTCTCGCGCACCGTCTGCTCGATCACGCGCGGCCCCGCGAAGCCGATCAGCGCGCCCGGCTCGGCGATCACGACGTCGCCGATCATGGCGAAACTGGCCGAGACACCGCCCATGGTCGGATCGGTGAGCACCGAGATGAAGGGCAGGGGCACGCCTGCCAGGCGTTTGAGCGCGGCGCAGGTCTTGGCCATCTGCATCAGCGACAACAAGCCTTCCTGCATGCGCGCGCCGCCGCTGGCCAGGAAACACACGAATGGCGCCTTCTGGTCGATCGCGGCCTCGACTGCGCGCACGAAGCGCTCACCCACCACCGAGCCCATCGAACCGCCCATGAAGGAAAACTCGAAGCTGGCCACCACCACCGGCATCCCGTGCAGGGTGCCCTGCATGACCACCAGTGCGTCGGTCTCGCCGGTGACGCGCTGCGCCTCCTGCAGGCGCTCGGTGTAGCGCCGGCTGTCCTTGAACTTGAGGGTGTCGACCGGGACGACTTCCGAACCGAGCTCGAAGCGGCCCTCCGGATCGAGCAGACTGTCGAGCCGGTCGCGGGCCGGAATGCGGTTGTGGTGCGCGCATTTCGGACAGACCTGCAGGTTGTTGTCGAGGTCGGAACGGTACAGCACCGCTTCGCAGGAATCGCACTTGCTCCACAGGCCCTCGGGCATGCTCGGACGCTTGGTGGCGGACGCGTCGCGATTGATGCGCGGCGGCAGGAGTTTCTTGAACCAGCTCATGGCGTTCCCCCTTCGAAGCTCAGCGTGCGCCGCAGTCCATGACCGACCGGAATTCCTGCATCAAGGCACCCACCCTGGCCGGCGCAGCACCTGCCGGCGCGGCTTCGATCTCCAGCACGATGCGGCTGCCGACCACCACCGCATCGGCGACATCGGCGACGGTGCACGCGGTCTCGGCATCACGGATGCCGAAACCGACCCCGACCGGGAGCTGCACATGCCTGCGGATGCGTTCGACCTGGCGCGCCACCTCGGCAGTGTCGATGTGCGCGGCACCGGTCACCCCGCGCAGCGATACGTGGTAGACGTAGCCCGAGGCCAGCCGTGACACCGTGTCCATGCGCGCATCGG
This sequence comes from Pseudomonadota bacterium, assembly GCA_028873535.1. Classification (GTDB taxonomy): domain Bacteria; phylum Pseudomonadota; class Gammaproteobacteria; order Burkholderiales; family Ferrovaceae; genus CAIVHB01. The sequence goes on along the minus strand of JAGWIJ010000064.1, from coordinate 16,711 downwards.
TGGTGGTCGGCGCCAGCAGGAAGATGAGGTCGATCTCGCGCTTGCGCAGCGCAAGCACCAGTTCCTCGCACTCCTCGGGCGGATAGTCGACCGCTACCACGCCGTCCACACCCGACTGCCGCGCCACTTCCGCGAAGCGCTCGAAGCCCAGGCGCTCGATCGGATTGGCATAGCCCATCACCACCACGGGGGTGCGGCCGTCCTGTTCACGGAAGCTGCGCACCATCTCGAACACCTGCAGCAGCGAGACACCGTGCTTCAGGGCGCGCTCGCTCGAGCGCTGGATCACCGGACCGTCCGCCATCGGGTCGGAGAATGGCACGCCCAGTTCGATGATGTTGGCGCCGCCCTTGACCAGTGCGTGCATCAGCGGCACACAGGTGGCGGGATCGGGATCCCCGGCGGTGAAGAACGGGATCAGGGCCTTGCGGCCCGAGGCGGCAAGCTGCTGGAAGGTCGAGGCAATACGGGACAAGAATGGGTTCTCCGGATATTTCTGGCTGCTAGGACCTGCCGCCCGCTGCGGGCCGGCGGCAGGCCGGATGTCATGGATGGATCGGCGCAGACGGTCGCCCGTCCGCCATCGGCTCAGAGCGTCATGCCCATGCGTTGTGCCACGGTTGCCATGTCCTTGTCGCCGCGCCCGGACAGGTTGACCAGGATGATGCGGTCGGGATCCATGTCGCGCGCCAGCCTGGCAGCGTATGCCAGGGCATGGCTGGACTCCAGCGCCGGGATGATGCCTTCGTTGCGGCACAGGTCGTGGAAGGCCGCGAGTGCTTCGTCGTCGGTCACGTTGACGTATTCGGCGCGGCCGCTGTCCTTGAGCCAGGCGTGCTCCGGACCCACGCCAGGATAGTCGAGCCCGGCCGAGATCGAATGGGTCTCGATGATCTGGCCGTTCTGGTCCTGCAGCAGATACGTGCGGTTGCCGTGCAGCACGCCGGGGCTGCCCGCCGACAGGGTCGCCGCATGATGCCCGCTGGCGATGCCTTCGCCGCCTGCCTCGACACCGATCAGGCGCACGTCCTCGTGCGGGATGTAGGGATGGAAGATGCCCATGGCGTTGCTGCCGCCGCCCACGCACGCCACCACGGCGTCCGGCTGGCGGCCGCACATCTCCGGCATCTGGGCCAGGCACTCCTTGCCGACGATGCTGTTGAAATCGCGCACCATCATGGGGTAGGGATGCGGACCGGCCACGGTGCCGATGATGTAGAAAGTGTCGTCGACATTGGTCACCCAGTCGCGCATGGCTTCGTTGAGAGCGTCCTTGAGGGTCTTCGATCCGCTCTCCACCGGCACCACGGTGGCACCCAGCAGCTTCATGCGGTACACGTTCTGCGCCTGGCGGCGCACGTCTTCCGAACCCATGTAGACCACGCATTCCATGCCGTAGCGCGCCGCCACCGTGGCCGAGGCCACGCCGTGCTGGCCGGCGCCGGTCTCGGCGATCACGCGGCGCTTGCCCATGTGGCGCGCCAGCATGGCCTGCCCCACGGTGTTGTTCACCTTGTGGGCGCCGGTATGGTTGAGGTCCTCGCGCTTGAGAAACAGCTTCGCGCCACCGACTTTCGCGGTCCAGCGGCGCGCGAAGTAGATCGGGCTGGGCCGTCCGACGTAGTGCTTGAGTTCGTAGGCCAGTTCGGCCTGGAAGGCCGGATCGTCGCGCAGCGTCAGGTACGCGTCGCGCAGCGCGTCGAGTGCCGAGATCAGCGTCTCGGCGACAAAGGTGCCACCGTAAGGGCCGAAATGGCCGCGTGCATCCGGCAGGTCATAGATTTTCATGCTTGCGAACTCCGTTCATGAAGGCCTGGATGCGACTGGCGTCCTTGATACCCTTGGATATCTCCACGCCACTGCTGACATCGACGGCATGCGGACGGACCCGATCCAGGGCCTCGCCAACGCTGTGTTCATTCAAACCACCGGACAGGATCAGCGGCAAGGGCAGCCGATCCGGAATCAGGGACCAGTCGAAGCGGGTACCGGTCCCGCCCCACACGCCCGGATGGAAGGCGTCGAGCAGGACACCGCGTGCCCCGGCGTACTGATCACAATATTGTAGCAAATCGAGCCCCGGACGCACCCGGACAGCCTTGATCCACGGACGCCCGAAGGCGGCACACAGTTCCGGCGGCTCCTCGCCATGGAACTGCAGCAGGTCCAGGGGCACCGTGCGCAACACCTGCTCGACCTCGGCCGGCGTGGGATTCACGAACAGTCCGACGGTCTGCACAAAGGCCGGCACCTGCGCCAGCAGCGCCGGCATCGCGGCGGCGTCGATGGCACGCGGACTGTCCGCGAAGAACACGAAGCCCAGCGCGTCGGCACCGGCCGCCACGCAGGCAGCGACATCCTGCGGCCGGGTCAGGCCGCAGATCTTGGCGCGCACGCGTGCATGGCCGGCGCTCATGGCTGGGCAGGCCACATGCCGTGCAGCGGAAAATCCGGCAGGCCGAACTCGACGGGATAGTCGACGCCACTCAGGTAGAGGCCGTCGGGCGCGAAGGTCGGAGCGGCGGCATTGCGGTCGCGCGCCTCCAGCACCTGCGGCAACCAGTCCACCGCGCGCCGTCCACTGCCGATCGCCACCAGGCATCCGACCAGGTTACGCACCATGTGATGAAGAAAACCGTTGGCGGAAAAGCGGAATTCTATCAAACCCCCGCTGCGCGCGACGGTTGCGACACGCATTTCGCGCACCGGCGACGCCGCCTGGCACTCTGCCGCGCGGAAACTGGTGAAGTCGTGCCGGCCCAGCAGGCAGGAACACGCCGCCGCCATCGCCCGTTCGTCCAGGCCCGCGTGATGCCAGCCCACCCGGCCACGCGCGAGTCCAGGCCGCACGCCGTGGTCCAGCAGCAGGTAGCGGTAGTGCCGTCCGGTGGCCGAAAAGCGCGCATGGAAATGCGTTTCCACGGCGTGCGCCCACAGCACCGCCATGCCGGGTGGCAGATGGCTGTTGACACCTCGTACCCAGGCACTCAGCGGACGCTGCGCCACGGTATCGAAATGCACCACCTGGGCGCTGGCATGGACACCGCGATCGGTGCGACCGGCGGCATGCACCGTCACCGGCTGGCAGGCGATCGCGCCCAGTGCCCGCTCGAGCCTACCCTGCAGGGTGTCGAGGTCCGGCTGGCGCTGCCAGCCGGCAAATCCCTGACCGTCGTATTCCAGGCCGAGCGCAATCCGCACGCCGGCGCTCAAACCTGCCGCGGCATCAGATCTGGACGGCCAGGCGCTCCGCTTCCTGGCGCTGCGTCTCGTCGCCTTCGGCCGAGACCTCGCGCAGGATTTCGCGGGCACCATCCTTGTCGCCGATCTCGAGGTAGGCACGCGCCAGATCCAGCTTGGTCGCCACGTTGTGCCACTGGCTGCTCTGCTCGGCCGGCAGGGACGCGGCCACCGGGGCCGGCGGCTCCGGCCGCAGGTCCAGATCGATATCGCCGAAGGTATGTGCTTCCTTCTGCACTTCGCCGGGCAGCGGCTGCACGGCAGCGGGACTGCTCACCAGCGTGAGCACAGGCGGGCTGCTCGGCTGCGTCTCGGTCTTGTTGAGGTCGAGGTCGATCTTGCCCAGCTCGAGCGCGGCATTGCCATGTTCATGCAAGGCCTGACTGTGTTCCATCGAGGCGGCCGCCGGCTTGGCGGCCGTTTCGCCGAGATCGAAGTCGAGCGTGAACGGATCGCCGCCTTCCGGAATCCTGGCGGGTTCATTGCTGGCCGCCAAGGCCAGACCACCGCCGAAAGCGGCGACTTCGGGAAGCGCAGGCCAAGCCCCCGGCCCGCCGTCGGTGCGCGCAACCTCGGCACCGCGCAGGCTTTCGGCGCTGATGGCACTCAGTGCGCGCAGGGTCTCGGCGGCGTCGGCATCTTCACCCAGTTCGCTGCCCGGCTTCGACGCGCCGGCGGCCCCCGCATGGGCCGCGTCCTCAAGCGCTCCGTGCGCCGGTCCGACAGCGGGAAGCAGAGGTTCGCCGATCTCGAACAGATCGTGGCTGTCGGCCGCATGGGACGCCGCCGGTACCAGGCTGAGGTCGGGCTGTGCCGCTGGCAGCGGGTCGCCAAGGTGGATCGGGGCGGGCGCTTCGCCGGTGACGTGCTCGCCCAGGTCCAGGTCCAGATCAAGCCGGCCCGGTGCGGCGTGGGGCGCGACGGGCGCGACGAAATCGTCGCCAGCCCCATGATAGAGCGGATTCTCGGGATCGATCTCGAATCCCATCGCCATCGCCGCCGACCACAGCGGGTGACTGATGCCGACGCGCTCGCGCAGTTGCAGCGCGTGCTGGGCGTATTCGCCCACGCTCTTGCGCTGGGCATAGATCTCAAGCAGCTTCATGAGGATCTCGGTGCGGTCCGGATCCTTGGCCATGGCTTCCTTGAGGATCTCCTCGGCCTGCACGTCCCGGCCGTAGGCGATGTAGACGTCGGCCTCGGCCACCGGGTCGACTTCGTCCACCTGGTGGTCAGGAACGCGGCCGAAGTCACTGGAATACGAGCCTGCATTGGTATCGACCAGTGCGCTGCCCTTGTCGGTGGTGACCGCATCCACCGTCATCGGCTCCGGCGAGGTGGTGCTCGGCGCGAACAGTTCGCGCGTGCGGTCACGGCGGCGGCGCGCCGCGTTCAGACCCAGCCAGCCGACCAGCAGACCGCCCAGCACGCCACCACCGATGGCCAGGGGATTGTCCTGCAGTTGCGCCAGCACATCGTCCATGAAGGACGTTTCGGCCGGCAAGTTCTTCGACGACACCACGCTCTTCTCGGGTGCGGCAGGCTTGGGCGCCTCGACCGGCGGCGCGACGGGCTTGACGGCCTCGGGCGCACTCATGGGCGGCTTGATCGACGCTTCAGGGGTCGGTGCAGGCGCCATCTTCGGCGCGTCGCCTTTGGCTGCGGCATCGGCCTTGGCCGGGGCCTCGCCCTTCTTTTCGAGCAGGGCGCGCATCTGCGCCAGATTGCCTTCGAGCAGCGCCACGCGTTCGCGCGCTTCCTTGAGCTGGTTCTCGCGCGCCACCGCCTCTTCTTCGAGGTGATTGGCCTTTTCGTCGGCCGCACTGCGGCGTTGGGCCAGCCCATTGGCGGTCGCGCCGGCCTTGGCCGGGCCGGCGGCGCTGCGCGACACCTGCACCACGTCGGTACCGGGCTTGGCGGGGCGTGCCGCGTCCTCGGTCTGGGCCGACAGTTTGCCGGTCACCGGCGCCTTGGCGCCGCTGCTGCTGGCCGGCTTGGCCTCGGCAGCATCGGCGACACGCCGGCGGTAGGCTTCGAAATCACTGGCGAGCAGGTTGACGCGGCGACCGGCCTCGTCGGCAGTCACGGCGCTGGCCTCGCTTTCGGTCGGCAGGTGGATCTGCTTGCCGGCCCGGATGCGGTGGATGCTGTCGTTGATGAAGGCGCTGCGGTTGGCCTCGAACATCGCCAGCATGGTCTGCTCGAGCGACGCGCTGCCGGGCTTGCTGTTGCTGGCCAGCACGCGCAGCGTGTCGCCCGGCTTGACCGTGTAGCTGCCACCCGGTGCCGCCGGTGCAGGCGCCGCCGCCTCGGGCTTGGTCGCGGCCTTGCCTTCGGGGCTGGGCACTGGCGCCGGCTTGGCCGCAGCGGCGGACCTGGCCGGTGCGGACGGTTTGGCGGCCGCCGCCGGAGCTGGCGGCGGCGTCGGCGCGGCATGGGTCTCGCTCGCCGGTGCCGCCTTCACGGGCACTTCCGGCGGGCTGGCGGGCAGGCGCGCACCGGCGTCCACCGCCACGTGCTCCTGCGCGTAGCCGGCCGGATTGAGCAGCACCGGATAATCCCGCAACAGGCGCCCGGAGGGCCAGGTCACTTCAACCAGCAGATTGAGCGCCGGCTCGGAGATCGGCTGGTTGCTGCTGACCTTGATGTACGACTGTCCGCTGGGGCGCTTTTCGATGGTGAAGCGCACCGCCGACAGCGCCGGCGAAAAATCGACGTTGGCCTCACGGAACGCCTCGGGCGAAGCCAGCCTGACCTGCATGCCGACCAGATCCTCAGGACTGACGTTGAGCAGGTCGATTTCCGCAGCGAGCGGTTGCCCGAGCGCGGAGCTGACATTGATCTTTCCGAATCCAGCCGCTGGCGCAAGTTCGGCAGCCAAGGCCAGGCCCAGCGCCACAACCCAGGGTTTAAGTGTGCTGCGCATGCGGTACTCCACTCATTCTTGCGGGATGACGCCCGAAAGTTAACACTTCGGCAACAAACCGGACAAGGTATTCCCCTGCCGTGAAAAGGGCTTGCTGCGCCTTTCTAAGGTACGCTTCGGTCATTCAAGTTGCCACCTCGGCGGAAAGCAGGCACTCGGCAATCCTTACCGCGTTGAGGGCGCGCCCGCGTCGGATATCGTCCGCGACCACCCACAGCACGTGACCGCGCCGGCTGGCATGGTCCACGCCCAGCAGCGTGACATGGACGGCGTCGCTGTCCAGGGCGTGCTCGACCGGATTCGGGCAGACGCCGTCGTCGCCCGCCGCATCGCTCAGGAACAGGCCAGGCGCCGTACGCAGGAGTTCGCGCACCTGTTCGGTCGGCAGCAGCTCGGAGGTTTCCACCCACAGCGTCGCAGCACAGCCGAAGAACACCGACACCCAGGTGGCGCGCAGGTCGCTCGGCGCATCGAAGTCGCCCAGCAGGGCTGCCAGGTCGCGCCCGGCGGCCGGCAGGGGTTCAGCCGGAGCGGCACTGCCGGACAGCAGGTTGAACGCGATCTGGCGCCCGTAGACGGCCTGCGGCAGCTCGCGCTGGTTGAACAGGTTTTCGGCCTGCCCGGCCAGCTCGCGCACCCCCGGCTCGCCCAGGGTGGATGCCGGCAGCAGCAGCTGGGCACGCAGCGAGGACAGGCCGCCGGCGCGCGCCAGGGGCAGGATGGCCATGGCCACGATCAGCGCCAGCGGGTCAGGATTGCGGTGGACGCGTGCCTCGGGATCGGGTTCGCTGCGTGCGCGCGCACCGTCGGGCAGGTCCAGGTCGGGGGTCGCCAGCAGCAACTCGTCGAGGCCACGATCCACACCGATCAGATCGATCACCTGGGCGCCGGCATCGACCGCCCGTTCCAGCAGGCTTTCGGCATCGCGACAGGGGGGACACAGGAACAGCAGGTCCAGCCCGGAAAGATCGGCGTCGGCGGCACTTTCCAGCAGCACCGCCTCGCCGCGCCATTGCGGTGCATCGACCTCGTCGCCATCGACTGCGGCGTCGGTCAGCGCGCGCAGGTCCTCGACCGGAAAGTCGCGCTCCTCGAGCACGCGCAGCAGGGAGGCGGCAACCAGGTCATGTGCCCCGGTGACCGCGACACGCTTGCGTGCACCCCGATCAGGGGCAGTCAACGTGCACGCTCGACCAGGATGCGCAGCATGCGCCGCAGCGGCTCTGCAGCACCCCACAGCAACTGGTCCCCGACGGTGAAGGCGGAAATGTAGTCCGGCCCGAAGGCCAGCTTGCGCACGCGCCCGACCGGGATCTCGAGGCGGCCGCTGACGGCGGCCGGGGTCAGCTGTGCCACGCTTGGCTCGCGCTGGTTGGCGATCAGCCGCACCCATTCGTTGCCGCCCGCGAGCAGCGCTTCGATGCGCGCCAGCGGCAGGTTCTCGCGCAGCTTGATGGTCAGGCCCTGGCTGTGGCAGCGCATGGCACCGACGCGCACGCACAGGCCATCGACCGGAATGGCCGCCAGGCGGCTGGACGCCAGGCCGGTGCCGAGAATCTTGTTGGCCTCGGCGCCGCCCTTCCACTCCTCCTTGCTCTGGCCGTTGCCGAGATCCTTGTCGATCCAGGGCAGCAGGCTGCCCGCCAGGGGATGGCCGAAATTGGCGGTGGGCAGGCTGCCGTCGCGCAGCGCCTCGGTCACGCCGCGATCGATGTCGAGGATCGCCGCGCCCGGATCCGCCAGCAGCCCCGCCACGCGCGCGTTGAGGCCGCCCATTTGCGCGATCAGTTCACGCATGTTCTGCGCCCCGGCGCCGCTGGCTGCCTGGTAGGTCATGGCCGAGACCCATTCCACCAGGTTCTCGCGGATCAGGCCCCCCAGCGCCATCAGCATCAGGCTGACCGTGCAATTGCCACCGATGAAGTTGCGGCCACCGGCGTCGAGCGCGGCGTCGATCACGTCGCGGTTGACCGGGTCGAGCACGATGACAGCATCATCACGCATGCGCAGGGTCGAGGCGGCATCGATCCACCAGCCCTGCCAGCCCTGTTCACGCAGGCGATCGAACACTTCGGTGGTGTAGTCGCCACCCTGGCAGCTCACGATCACATCCATCGCTGCCAGCTGCTCCAGGTCGCGCGCGTCCCTCAGCACGCTGCCCGGCGCGGCCTGCGCCGGTGCCGGCGCGCCGACCTGCGAAGTGGTGAAGAAGGTCGGGGCAAGGTGCACGAAGTCGCCTTCCTCCTGCATGCGCTGCATCAGCACGGAACCGACCATGCCGCGCCATCCCACCAGTCCGGTCTTCAACATCATGTTCTACCCCGTGCCAGGGCGCTTGCCACGGCATCGCCCATTTGTGTGGTGGAAATCACCTTTTCGCCGGCCTGGGCGATATCGGCGGTACGGCAGCCGGCTTCCAGCGTGGCCTCGACGGCGGTTTCGATGCGCTCGGCAAGATCGGAGCGATCGAGGGAATGCCGGAACAGCATCGCCAGCGACAGGATCTGCGCAAGCGGATTGGCGATGCCGCGGCCTGCAATGTCAGGTGCCGAACCATGGATAGGCTCGTACATGCCCTGCCCTGTCGCGTTGAGCGATGCCGAAGGCAGCATGCCGATCGAGCCGGTCAGCATCGAGGCCTCGTCGGACAGGATGTCGCCGAAAATGTTGCCGGTCAGGATGACGTCGAACTGGCGCGGATTGCGCACCAGCTGCATGGCCGCATTGTCGACCAGCATGTGGCTGAGTTCGACATCGGGATACTCGCGGCCGACTTCGGTCACCACGTCGCGCCACAGCTGGGTCGACTCCAGCACGTTCATCTTGTCGACCGAGCACAGCCTGTGATGGCGGCGGCGTGCCGCCTGGAAGCCGGCATGCGCGGCGCGGCGGATCTCGCTTTCACTGTAGATCATGGTGTTGAAGCCGACGCGCTCGCCGTTGGCCTCGATGCGGATGCCGCGCGGCTCGCCGAAATAGATGTCGCCGGTCAGCTCGCGCATGATCAGGATGTCCAGACCGGCCACCACCTCGGGCTTGAGCGTCGACGCCGCCGCCAGCTGCGGGAACACGCGCGCCGGGCGCAGGTTGGCGAACAGGTCCAGCGCCTTGCGCAGGCGCAACAGGCCGCGTTCGGGCCGTTGTTCGCGCGGCAGCACGTCGTACTGCGGTCCGCCGATGGCGCCGAACAGGATCGCGTCACTGCGGCGGCACAGCTCCAGCGTGGCGTCCGGCAGCGGATCGCCGTGCAGGTCCACGGCGGCCCCGCCCACCGCTGCAGCCTCGGTGCTGACCTGCAGTCCTTCGCCGCGCAGCACGTCAAGCACCTTCAGGGCTTCGGCGATGATCTCCGGACCGATGCCGTCGCCGGCCAGGATGGCGAGCCGGATCATCGCGCACCCTCCTTGAACAGCCAGGGCTGCGCCGTGCGCCGGGCGCTCTCGAAAGCGCGGATGCGATCGGCCTGGCGCAGCGTGAGCCCGATGTCGTCGAGCCCCTCGACCAGGCAGTACTTGCGGAAGTTGTCGATGTCAAAGGCGAACTCGCTGCCGTCAGGCAGCCGCACCTTCTGTGCCGGCAGATCGACCGTCAGCCGGTAGCCGGGCTGCGCCTCGACGGCACGGAACAGGGCATCGACGCTGGCGGCCGGCAGCACGATCGGCAGCACGCCGTTCTTGAAGCAGTTGCCGAAGAAGATGTCGGCGAACGAGGGGGCAATCACCACACGGAAGCCGTAGTCCTCGAGCGCCCAGGGCGCATGTTCGCGGCTCGAGCCGCAGCCGAAGTTCTCGCGTGCCAGCAGCACCGAAGCGCCGGCGTAGCGCGGCTGGTTGAGCACGAAGTCGGGATTGAGCGGCCGCGTCGCACAGTCCTGGCCCGGCCGGCCCTCGTCGAGGTAGCGCCATGCGTCGAACAGGTTGGGACCGAAACCCGAGCGCTGGATCGACTTGAGGAACTGCTTGGGGATGATCGCGTCGGTGTCGACATTGGCACGGTCCAGCGGCACCACCAGCCCCTGGTGGACTTCGAATTTCTGCATGATGTCGGTGGCCCTTACTTGCCGGTGGCCTTCTGGATTTCCTCGCCGCCCTTTTCCAGGTCCTTGCCGACACCGGCAATGGTGTTGCAGGCGCAGAGCGAGAACAGTGCGATCAGGGAAAGGACCAGCAGGGGGATGCGCTTCATGGAATTCACTCCTTGTTGAACAGATCCGGCCGCCGACGGGAGCGGCGGCCGTCAGACCCGGCTGGCATCAGGCCGCCAGGGTCCTCACATCGACAAAATGGCCGGCGATCGCCGCCGCCGCCGCCATCTGCGGGCTCAGCAGGTGGGTGCGTCCGCCGGCGCCCTGGCGTCCCTCGAAGTTGCGGTTGGAGGTGGACGCGCAGCGCTCACCGGGCGCCAGCCGGTCATCGTTCATGCCCAGGCACATCGAACAGCCGGGATTGCGCCATTCGAATCCGGCCGCCATGAATACCCGATCCAGGCCCTCGGCCTCGGCCGCCGCCTTGACCAGGCCGGAGCCCGGCACCACCATCGCCAGGCGCACGCTGGCCGCCACGTGCCTGCCGCGCACCACCGCCGCGGCTGCGCGCAGATCCTCGATGCGCGAATTGGTGCAGGAGCCGATGAACACCTTGTCGATGGTGATCTCGGTGATTGGCATGTTGGCGCGCAGGCCCATGTAGGCCAGCGCCTTCTCCATGCCCTGACGGCGCACCGGGTCGCTCTCGGCGGCGGGATCCGGCACACGGCCACCGACCGGGCTGACCATTTCGGGCGAGGTGCCCCAGGTCACCTGCGGTTCGATCGTTGCCGCGTCGATCTCGACCACGCGGTCGAAGCCTGCGCCGGCATCGCTGTGGAGCTCGCGCCACACGGCCACGGCGGCCTGCCATTCGCTGTCGTCCGGCGAATAGGGGCGGCCGCGCAGGTATTCGATGGTGGTGTCGTCGACCGCCACCAGGCCGTTGCGTGCGCCGGCCTCGATGGCCATGTTGCACACGGTCATGCGTCCTTCCATCGACAGGCCACGGATTGCGCTGCCGCCGAATTCGATGGCATGACCGGTGCCACCCGCAGTACCGATCACGCCGATCACGGCGAGCGCGATGTCCTTGGCCGTCACGCCCGGCCCCAGCGCGCCATCGACGCGCACCAGCATCGACCTCGCCTTGCGGCTGATCAGGCACTGGGTGGCCATGACGTGCTCGACCTCGGAGGTGCCGATGCCCATCGCCAGCGCGGCAAAGGCGCCGTGGGTACTGGTATGCGAATCGCCGCAGACCACCGTCATGCCCGGCAGCGTGGCGCCCTGCTCGGGGCCGATGACATGCACGATGCCCTGGCGGCGGTCGCCCATCGCGAATTCGGTGATGCCCAGGCGACTGCAGTTGTCATCCAGGGTCGACACCTGCAGGCGCGAGACCGGGTCGGCAATCTCCTTGACCGCGGTGGTCGGCACGTTGTGGTCGGCGGTGGCCAGGATCGAACTGGCCCGCCACAGCGACCGCCCGGCCAGACGCAGGCCTTCGAAAGCCTGCGGACTGGTGACTTCGTGCACCAGGTGGCGGTCGATGTAGAGCAGCGTGGTGCCGTCATCTTCGGCGCTCACCACGTGGGAACTCCAGAGTTTGTCGTAGAGGGTCTGGGCGGGCATGCTTCAGGTGCCTGGAGATTTGGTCAATCCATCATTTTGCCATGATCCGCGGCTTCCGGCACCGCTGGATGGGCGCCCACGGCCGGATCGGCTGCCGGCGCCTGCGCCGGGATGCGCGGCGTTGCAACCGCGACGTCGGCATTCTGGCCGCGATGCCGCAGCGCGTGGTCGATCAGCACCAGTGCCAGCATGGCCTCGGCGATCGGAGTGGCGCGGATCCCCACGCAGGGATCGTGGCGCCCGAAGGTCTCGACCAGCACCGGCTGGCCATGCACGTCGACCGATCGGCGCGGCAGCCGGATGCTCGAAGTGGGCTTGATGGCGATGGCGGCGCGGATCTCCTGGCCGGTACTGATGCCGCCCAGCACGCCGCCGGCATGGTTGCTCAGGAAGCCCTGCGGACTCATCTCGTCGCCGTGTTCGGTGCCGCGCTGCGCCACCACGGCGAAGCCATCGCCGATCTCGACACCCTTGACAGCATTGATGCCCATCAGGGCGTGCGCGATATCGGCATCCAGACGGTCGTAGACCGGCTCGCCCCAGCCGGGCGGCACGCCGCTGGCGACCACCTCGATGCGCGCCCCGACCGAGTCGCCATCCTTGCGCAGGCGGTCCATGAAGTCCTCGAGTTCCTGGACGCGCCCGGCATCGGCAACGAAGAAGGGATTGCCGCCGACGTCGTCCCAACTGCGGAACGGTACCGCGATCGGCCCCAGCTGCGACAGGTAGCCACGCACCAGCACGCCATGGCGTTGCGCCAGCCAGCGCTTGGCAACCGCGCCGGCCGCCACGCGCACCGCGGTTTCGCGCGCGGACGAGCGGCCACCGCCGCGATAGTCGCGAAAGCCGTATTTCTGCGTATAGGCGTAGTCGGCGTGGCCCGGCCGGAAACGGTCGGCGATGTTGCCGTAGTCCTTGCTGCGCTGGTCCTCATTGCGGATCAGCAGTGCAATTGGCGTGCCGGTGGTACGCCCTTCGAACACGCCGGACAGGATCTCGACGCTGTCGCTTTCGCGGCGCTGGGTGACATGGCGCGAAGTGCCCGGCTTGCGCCGGTCCAGTTCCGCCTGGATGTCGGCCGCCTGCAGGTCAAGACCGGGCGGACAGCCATCGATCACGCAGCCGATCGCCGCGCCGTGGCTTTCGCCGAATGAGGTCACCGCGAAAAGCGTGCCGAAAGTGTTGCCCGACATCGATCAGGGATCCTTTGAAGAAGTATCAGCCGCTCTCGCGGAGCCGAGCCCGAAAGCTTATCATAGGCGCCCCTTGATCCATTCGGACCGGCGCCGCCCAGGCTGCAGCCGCGTGCCCCCAGACATCATGCATGACGATCTCCGCGAGGCCGCGCTGGCCTACCACCGCAATCCAGTCCCGGGCAAGATCGCGATCGCGCCGACCAAGCCACTGACCACCCAGCGCGACCTCGCGCTGGCGTACTCGCCCGGCGTGGCAGCCGCCTGCGAGGCGATCGTGGCCGATCCCGGCGAGGTACGCAGCCTGACCGCGCGCGGCAATCTGGTGGCGGTGGTCACCAACGGCACCGCCGTGCTCGGACTCGGCGCCATCGGTCCGCTGGCCGCCAAGCCCGTGATGGAGGGCAAGGGCGTGCTGTTCAAGAAGTTCGCCGGCATCGACGTCTTCGACATCGAGCTCAACTCCAAGGATACCGACCAGTTGGTCGAGATCATCGCCGCGCTCGAACCCACGTTCGGCGGCATCAACCTGGAAGACATCAAGGCGCCGGAATGCTTCGAGATCGAGGCCCGGCTGCGCAGCCGCATGAAGATCCCGGTGTTCCATGACGACCAGCACGGCACCGCGATCATCGTCGGTGCAGCTGTACTCAACGGACTGCGGGTGGTCGGCAAGGCGATCGATGAGGTGCGGGTGGTCGCGTCCGGCGCCGGCGCGGCAGCGCTGGCCTGCCTGGACATGCTGGTGGCGCTGGGCGTGCGCATGGAGAACATCCTGGTCACCGATCTGGCCGGCGTGGTCTACGAAGGCCGCACTGAACTCATGGATCCCAACAAGGCACGCTATGCACGCCCGACCACCGCGCGCGCCCTGGCCGAGGTGATCGATGGCGCCGACGTGTTCCTGGGCCTTTCAGCGGGTGGCGTGCTCAAGAAGGACATGGTCGCCCGCATGGCGGCGCGTCCGCTGATCCTGGCGCTGGCCAATCCGACCCCGGAAATCCTGCCCGAGGAGGTTCGCGAGGTGCGTGACGACGCCGTGATCGCCACCGGGCGCTCGGACTATCCGAACCAGGTCAACAATGTGCTGTGCTTCCCCTTCATCTTCCGTGGCGCGCTGGACGTGGGCGCCACCACCATCAACGAGGCGATGAAGGTGGCCTGCGTCCACGCCATCGCTGACCTCGCCAAGGCCGAGCAATCGGACGTGGTGGCGCAGGCGTATGGCGACCAGGAACTGGCTTTCGGCGCCGACTACCTGATCCCCCGGCCCTTCGATCCGCGGCTGATCGTCAAGATCGCCCCGGCCGTGGCCCAGGCGGCAATGGACAGCGGCGTGGCCACGCACCCGATCACCGACATGGAGGCCTACGTCGAGAAGCTGTCGCAGTTCGTCTATCAGTCGGGCCTGTTGATGAAGCCGGTGTTCACCAAGGCCAAGCGCTCGCCGCGCCGCGTGGTGTTCGCGGAGGGCGAGGAAGAGAAGGTGCTGCGCGCCGTCCAGGTCGTGGTCGACGAGGGTCTGGCGCGGCCGGTGCTGATCGGCCGCCCCGAGATCATCGAGCGGCGTATCGAGCGCATGGGTCTGCGCATCAGGCCCGAGCAGCATTTCGATCTGATCAACGAACAGTCCGATCCGCGCTTCAAGGAATACTGGACGCTCTACCATCGGCTGATGGAGCGCAAGGGCGTGTCGCCCGACCTGGCGCGCCAGGAAGTGCTGCGCAACACCACCCTGATCGGTGCACTGATGGTGCGCCGCCAGGAGGCCGACGGACTGATCTGCGGCACGGTCGGCCAGTACCACCGTCACCTGCAGTTCATCACCAACGTGCTCGGCCTGCGTACCGGCGTGGAGCGGGCGGCTGCAATGAACGTGCTGCTGCATCCACGCGGCACGCTGTTCATCGCCGACACCTACGTCACCCCCGACCCGAGCGCCGAGGAAGTGGCGGGCATTGCCATCCTGGCGGCCGAGGAAGTGCGACGCTTCGGCATCACGCCGAAAGTGGCGTTGTTGTCGCACTCCTCGTTCGGCTCGGCGGATACCGCTTCGGCGCGCAAGATGCGCGAGGCGCTCGATCTGCTGCGGCGGCGCGCACCGCAGTTGGAAGTGGACGGCGAAATGCACGGCGACGCGGCCATCTCCGAGGACCTGCGCCAGGCCATGCTGCCGGGCTGCCGCCTGCGCGGACAGGCCAACCTGCTGATCATGCCCAATCTGGACGCCGCCAACATCGCCTTCAACCTGCTCAAGGTCATGGGCGACGGCATCACGGTGGGACCGATCCTGCTGGGCACTGGCGCGCCGGCGCATGTACTGACGCCCAGTTGCACGGTGCGCCGGATCATCAACATGACGGCGCTCACGGTGGTCGACGCCCAGAGCCAGCGTTGGTTCGCCTGAGCGCAAGGCCTGGACGCGCTTTATTTTCTGGCTTATTTATTTATTTTCATTGAATAACTTGCAACATTAATCTCGCGCGAAAAATCCGAAAGCGGTACACTTGGGGGCTTCGGATTTCGCTCGCGCAGCGCGGCAGGTTAAAGTTGGCCTGATGCGCCGCAAGGGCATGCGAGATGAAACAACTTCAGTTGGTCAGGGTGGAAGTCGGCGAACTCGTCCAGGGCATGTACATTGCCAGCCTGGATCGCCCCTGGCTGGGCTCCCCCTTCCTGCTCGAAGGCTTCCTGCTGGACGAGGTGGCCGACCTCGAGAAGCTGCAGGCGCTGTGCGGCCACGTCATGGTCGACATCACGCGCTCGGCGGCGGCGTGCCAGCCCGCCTTGATGGCGCGGCTGGCGCCGCGCGACAAGGACGCGGCCGCTGATCGACCCGCCGCACCGCGGCGGGCCAGCGCCTCATTGGTGCAAAGCCCGACCACGGCAGCGCCGGCCGGCAGCGCAGGCAGGCCTTCGGTGACCGACGAACTGTTCACCATCCTGCGCGAAACCGTGCGCAACGGAGGCAAGTCTGCCGCGGCCGGCGCCGACCTGACCATGCAGAGCGATGTCGACGCCGCGCGCCGGCGCCACGCCAGCGAATTCGACGCCATTCCCCATGGCCCGGCGACAGCGGGTGCTTCAGCCGGGCCGGGCGACGACCGCGACTGGGTGCACTTTTCCGACGCGCCGGGAAGTCCTGCCCTGGACCGCCGCCGGCTGCCGCGTCCGGCCACCGGCGGTGTCGGCCTGGATACCGATGCCGACAGCGAGAACCTGGGCGGCGGTGCGCTGATCCAGGCGCGGGAACGCGACATCCGTCCCACCGCAGCGCTGCTCGAGGCGCACCACCTGCAGGACAGCGCCTTCGTGGTGATCGGCGAGTTCCTGGAGGACGCACGCAGCAGCCGTGCACTCGACATCGTGAAAGCCCAGACCGTGGTCTCGGAAATGTCGGAAAGCCTGCAGAAGAATCCGGACCCGCTGAAGATGCTGAGCGCGCTCAAGCGCAAGGACGACTACTCTTACGCCCATGCCTTCGACTGCTCGGTCCACATGATGGGTTTCGGGCAGGCTCTGGGCTATGGCAGGGAGACCAAGGAGGTGCTGGGACTGGCGGGCCTGGTGATCGACCTCGGCAAGATCCTGCTGCCGGAGGAGATCCTGCGCCATACCGGCCGGCTCACGCCGGGCCAGTTCAAGGTCGCCAAGGAGCACGTGATCCATTCCATCGAGATCCTGCGCAGTTGC
>JAGWIJ010000004.1 GCA_028873535.1 Pseudomonadota bacterium | reverse complement strand
CCGACTGGCGCCATTCAGGCCAGGACTGCCGGCCGCAGCGTCGCCACCGGTGCGATCGCGAAGTTCACCGCATCCTCCACCCGGTCCAGCCAGACGAAGCTGAGCTGCTCGCGCACCTCGGCCGGGATGTCCTCCAGGTCCTTCTGGTTGCGGCGCGGCAGCATCACGGTGCGGATGCCCGCGCGCAGCGCCGCCAGGGTCTTTTCCTTGACGCCGCCGATCGGCAGCACCAGGCCGCGCAGGCTGACCTCGCCGGTCATGGCCACGTCCGGCCGCACTGCGCGGCCGGTCCGCAGCGACACCAGCGCCAGGAACAGCGCCACACCGGCACTCGGACCATCCTTGGGCGTGGCGCCGGCCGGGATGTGGACATGGATGTCCCAGTTGGCCAGCGCGTCGCCCATGAAGCCCTTGGCGAGCGTCATGGCCGTCTGGGCCGACTCCTTCATCACATCGCCCAGCTGTCCGGTCAGGATCAGCTTGCCCGAACCCGGCACCTTGCCCGCCTCGATGAACAGGATGTCGCCGCCGACCGGCGTCCACGCCAACCCGGTGGCCACGCCCGGCACTTCGCTGCGCAGCGCCACCTCCGACTCGTAGCGCGCCGGTCCGAGGATGGCCGGGATATCGGCGGCGTCGATCACGCGCCCCGTCGTCTCGCCCTCGGCGATCTGCACGGCGACATGGCGCAAGGCCGCGGCGATCTCGCGTTCGAGCGTGCGCACGCCGGCTTCGCGCGTGTAGTCGCCGATGATGCTGCGCAGGGCCGCGTCGGTCAGCCCGACCTGCGCAGCGTCAAGACCGTTGGCACTGCGCTGGCGCGCCAGCAGATAGCGGCGTGCGATCTGCAGCTTTTCCTGCTCGGTGTAGCCCGGCAGCTGGATGATTTCCATGCGGTCACGCAAAGGCCCCGGGATGGTGTCGAGCACATTCGCCGTGCAGATGAACAAGGCACGCGACAGGTCGAAATCGGTCCCCAGGTAGTTGTCGCGGAAGCGGCCGTTCTGCTCGGGATCGAGCACCTCGAGCAGCGCGCTGGCCGGATCGCCATGGAATCCTCCGGCGCCGAGCTTGTCGATCTCGTCGAGCAGCAGCACCACGTTGGCGCTGCCGGCGCGGCGCACGGCCTGGATGATGGCGCCCGGCAGGGCACCGACATAGGTGCGCCGATGGCCGCGGATCTCGGCTTCGTCGTGCACGCCGCCCAGCGCGATGCGCTGGAAGCGCCGTCCGGTGGCGCGCGCAATCGACTGGCCGAGCGAGGTCTTGCCAACCCCTGGCGGGCCGACAAAACACAGGATCGGGCTCTTGCCCTCCGGATTCAGCTTGCGCACCGCCAGATACTGCAGGATCCGCCGCTTGACCTTGTCGAGTCCGAAATGGTCGGCATCGAGATCGGCACGCGCCTGCGCGATGTCGATCGCGGCCAGCGGTTCCGACTTCCAGGGCAGCTCGGCCAGGCACTCCAGCCAGCTGCGCAGCATGGCGTATTCGGCACCCGATTCACCCATGCGCTCCAGGCGCCGCAGCTCCTGCACGGCGCGCTTGTGGACCTCTTCCGGCATGCCAGCCTGCTCGATCGACTGGCCGAGCGCGTCGAGTTCCGCGCCCTGCTCGCCGCCTTCGCCGAGCTCGTTCTGGATCTGCCGCAATTGCTCGCGCAGCACATGTTCACGCTGGCGCTCGTCGAAAGTGGCGCGCGTCTTTTCGCCGATCTGGCGCGACAGCTTCAGCACTTCCAGACGCTTGGCGAGCAGCGCCAGCACCTTGTCCAGGCGCCGCACCAGGTCGAAGGTTTCGAGCAGGTCCTGTTTTTCCTCGCTGCGGATGTGCATGAAGTGGCCGACGAAGTCGGCCAGCGCGGAGGCCGACTCCATGCCCGCGACGATGCCCGCCAGTTCATCGGGCGCCTGCGGCGTCAGCGCGATGGTCTCGGCCGCGCGCTCCTTGAGCTGCAGCAGGCGCGCCTCGATCTCCGGGCCATCCTGGCGCGCCGGTTCGACCATCGCCACGCGCGCGACCAGGAAGGGCCAGCCCTCGAGGAATTCGAGCACGCGGAAGCGCTCCTCGCCCTGGGCGATCAGCTGCACGCTGCCGTTGCCGAAACGCAGGCGGCGCACGACGCCGGCTGCGGTCCCGACCCAGTGCAGATCGGACGGCCCCGGATCCGCCTTGTCGGCTTCGCGCTGCAGCAGGAAGCCCACGCGCAGGCCTTCCTTGGCCGCCCAGTCGGCCGCCGTGGCCGCGCGTTCGCCGCTCAACGCGATGGGTGCCACCACACCGGGAAACAGCACTTCGCTGCCCAGGGGAATCAGCACCAGGGCATCCTCCGGCAGGCGCTTGAGCGCGCGCGGTTCCTTGCCCCCTTCGTGTCCCGGCGGTAGCGCTTCCGGACCTTCCGCCGACCAAGCCTGTTGCAACATGTCCATGTCCCCTGCGACGGCCTGAAGCACTGCCAGGGCTGGATGCCCTGCTGGTCCAGGCACGATAGTCTGTTGAGGGGAAGATGGCGGCGGCGGCCCGGGATTCAAGACCACCGCCGGCAAGGGTCAGCCGCCGCGCTTCACGCCACGCGCAGGTCCATTGCCAGGGACAGGGTTTCACCGGGCGCGAGCACGGCAAGTCCGGGCATGCCGGGCAGATGGAAGGCATCGACGGGATGGCTCACCGGTTCCAGGCACAGCCACTCCCAGCCCGCCTGGCGGCACAACTGCATCCAGCCGGAAGCGGGGCTGGCCGTCATGCGCAGCGTCAGACCACGCCGGGGCCAGGCAATCACCGCCTTGCCGTCCCAGCCGCTGAAGCAGTGATCGACCAGCAGTTCGCGCGTGGCGCGCGGATGCGCAAACGACCACGGCGCTGGCACCGGCTGCACATGGCGTGCGGCCAGCCGGCCAGCTTCGGGCAGCCAGACCCCGTCGCAGGCGGCCTGCAGCACGGCATCGTCGACATCATGGAAATAGGGATGCAGGCCGATGCCATAGGGCAGCGGCAGCGCATCCTGCGCGCGCAGCTGCAAGGTGATCACCAGCCCATCGGCCAGCAGGTCGAAGCGCTGGCTGGCCTGGAAGCGATACGGGCTGTGCTGCGGCCGCGCCGAGTCGAGCACCATGGTGAGCGTGTCCACCGCCGCAGACTGCAGCGACCACGCCTGCAACCAGGCGTCGCCGTGCAGCGGGCAGGCATCGCCCGGCCAGTTGAGGCCCAGCGCATGGTGGCGGCCGGCGACATCGAAGCCGCCAGCGCTGACGCGATTGGCCCACGGCGCCAGCGGGAAGCAGGCCAGCTCGGTGGGTGCGCTGGCGCCCGCGCTGGCGGGCCGGAACAGGGGTTCCCAATGACCGTCGGGCATGCGCCAATCCCAGCGCAGCACCGAGCCGCCCAGGGCGGGATCGACTAACAGGCGCTGGAACGGTGTTTCAAGACAGGTCTGCATGGCGCGATGGCACTCCCGGGGGTCAGCGGCGTGGTGCATGATCGCAAAAAAGCGGAAGGTCGTGCCAGCAACGACCAGGCCCTGCCAGACCGCGGGTGCAGGGCGCAGGCGCGAATCGACGCTGCCGCGTGAGCAGGCGCGGCGGCCTGTGCAGCGCTCAGTGCGCGCTGCGCGTCAGTTGCGCGTAGAGCAGCGCCAGGCGGCGCGGCAGCTCGGCCGGACGGCGGATGATCACGAAGCCCTTGTTGCCGAAAATGTGCGGCAGGTAGTCCTCGGCGGTCTGGTCGATGGTGACGCAGAAGGGCCGCAGTCCCTTCTGCCGCGCGGCCACCAGGGCCTTGCGCGTGTCCTCGACCCCATAGCGCCCCTCGTAGCAGTCGCTGTCGTTGGGCTTGCCGTCGGTCAACAGCAACAGGATGCGTTCGCGGCTGCGCTCCTTGCCCAGCACCTCGCTGGCGTAGCGGATGGCAGCGCCCATGCGCGTGTAGAAAGACGGCCCGATCGCGGCGATACGGCCGCGCACTTCGCCGTCGTAGGCCTGGTCGAAGCGCTTGAGTGCGCTGATGCGCACATCGTGGCGCTGGCGCGAACTGAAGCCATACAGCGCGAAGCGGTCGCGTGTCACCGCCAGGGACTCGGCGAACAGCATCAGGCTGTCGCGGATCACGTCGATGACGCGCAGTTCGCCGTCGATTGCCGCCTCGGTGGACAGCGAGAGGTCCGCCAGCAGCAGGCAAGACAGGTCGCGCTGACGCCTGCGCACGCTCTGGTAGCAGTCGCTGTCGTCGCTGCCGCCGCTGCCGCGCAGGCGGATGCAGGCGTCCAGGTCGATCTCCTCGCCGTGTGCCTGACGCCGCCGCAACTGGCGCTCCGGCGTCAGTGCCGCCAGACCGCGGTGCATGCGCCGCCGGTCGGCGTGCAGGCGTGCCGGCAGTTCGCAGGCAGTCGTCGTGCCGGGCGGCTGCAGACGGATCGCGCAATGCGCCGGCCTGAGCTGCTGGCTGCGATAGTCCCACTCGGGCACACGGATGTCGGCGGGCGCGCCGCTGTCAGCGATTTCGCTGCGCGCGGCGCGGTCCAGGTTCATGCGCAGCTTTTTCGCGACCGAGCGCTCGTCGTCGCTGACGCTGAGCACGTCGAGATCGTCCGCGGCCTGGAGCAGGTCCTCGTCCTCATTGTCCTGGATCTCGTGCTCGACCTTGGCGTACTCGGTCCAGCTGAAGATCGACTCCGGACGGAAGATCAGCAGACCGCCGTCGCGGCTCGGCAGTTCGGCTTGCTGCGCGGCGCGCCGCTTGCGGTCCTGCTGCGCGCTCGCTGCGCCTGCCGGCGGCGTGGCCGCCGACGCGGCCGATCCGGAGCGGCCCTGCGTCAACGGCTCGACCGGACTCAGCCACAGCAGCACCGGCTCCAGCGGCCGTGCACACACCGGCAGCTCCGCCACGCTGCCGGGGTCTTCCAGGGCGCGCCGCAGGCGGCGCTCGGCACGCGCCTGGTCGGCCGGCAGACCTTGCGGATCCGGCCGCCGCTGCAGTTCGGCCGCCAGCAGCTGCCGGTAGCTGGTCGCCAGCCCGGCATAGTGGTCAAGCAGGAAACGGCTGCCCTGCTGGTTGCGCAGCCACCAGCTGCCCTGCTGCGGCGTCACCGCGCACAGCGCCACCAGCCACTGGTAGAGCGCGCGGTTCAGTGCCGGATCGGCGTAGGCGTCGATGCGACCCGGCAGACGCAGGGCGTGTGCATCGACCGAAGCCAGTTCCACCTTGGCGCGCGCACCGGCCATGCGCTCCAGCACCGAACGGCGCGCGCCATGGCGCACGCCGGCGACCGCGTCCAGGGGCACGCCATGCGCGCCGCCCAGCGCGCGGAACAGCACGCCCAGTTGCTGGCTCAATGCAGGCAAGGCCACGCCGGCGTCAGCATGCTGCGCTCCCGCCATGCGGTTGAGAAGCTGGTGCCACCAGATGCCGACCTGCTCTTCCATGGCCGATGCCTCAGGCAGCCACGACGGCGCGAACCACCTGCATCAGGGCCTCGACGATCGACGGATCATCCGACAGGCATTCGATGACCGCCACGCGGCACGCCAGCACCGGCTCGCAACCGCGCACCATCAGGCGCGCGGCGTCGACGATCAGGCGGGTTCCCGGGCCTTCGTCGAGATCGTGCTCGCCGGTCTGGCGCAGCGCGCGCGCCAGCAGCACCAGCTGCCGCGCACGCGCCGTGTCGAGTCCGGTCTCCTCGCGCACGATATGCTGCTCGACCGCCGCCGCCGGGTAGTCGAAGGCCAGCGAAATGAAGCGCTGGCGCGTGCTCGGCTTGAGTCCCTTGAGCAGGTGCTGGTAGCCCGGATTGTAGGAGATCACCAGCATGAACTCAGGCGGTGCCGCCAGTGTCTCGCCGGTGCGGTCGATCGGCAGGATGCGCCGGTCGTCGGACAGCGAATGCAGCACCACGGTAGTGTCCTTGCGCGCCTCGACGATCTCGTCCAGGTAGCAGATGCCGCCGGCACGCACCGCCTGGGTCAGCGGGCCGTCGGTCCAGTAGGTGCCCTCGGCACCGATCAGGTGCCGGCCGACCAGGTCGGCAGCACTCAGGTCATCGTGGCACGACACCGTGAACAGCGGACGCCCCAGCCGGGCCGCCATGTGCTCGACAAAGCGCGTCTTGCCGCAGCCGGTCGGCCCCTTGAGCAGCACCGGCAGGCGTGACGCCCAGGCCATCTCGAAGACGGCCACTTCCTCGCCGGTGGGCGTGTAGTGCGGCAGGGCTGCGTCGCGGCGATTCAGGGACAGGATGCTCATGTGGGTTCTCCGCAATCAGGTGATCAGGCAAGCAGGAAGGCAATGGCAATCAGCGCGCCGACGGTGGCCAGCCAGGCGGCCATCAGGGCGCGCCAGACCCGATGCACGCGGCGCAGTCCCATGAAATGGTCGACCAGGAACTGTCCCTTGAGCAGCGCGAGCAGCAGCACCCCGGACAGCGTCTGGCGTGCCGTGCCGTGTGCACCGAGCTCCACGCTCGCCACGGTCAGCAGCATCAGCAGCAGCCACACCAGGGTCAGGCGCAGCCGGGCGCCGGACAGGCCTTGCGATGGCAGCGTGGCCACGGTCGGCGCGCTCATCGCAGCACGTAGACCAGGATGAACAGGATGATCCACACCAGATCGACCATGTGCCACCAGGCGCCGGCAGTCTCGACGCCGGTGCAGTCGTGCGCGCGGTAGCCGCCGGCGAAGGTCTTCGCCGCCACGGCCGCAAGGATCGCCATGCCCATCACGACATGCAGGAAGTGGAAACCGGTCAGCGACAGATAGAACATCTGGAACAGGTCGTGCGACAGGTTCATGCCGGCCTGCGCATCGCGCGCGAATTCGTGGCACTTGATGCCGACGAACAGGGACCCCAGCAGCAGCGCCGCCAGCAGCCATCTGCCGCACGCCTGCACGCGATCGCGATGGATCGCCTCGGTGGCACGCGCCACGGCATAGCTGCTGGTGATCAGCACCAGGGTGTTGGCCAGGCCCAGGCGGCGGTCGAGCAGGGCCTGGCCCTGGTTGAACAGCGCCACGTGGGCGCTGCGTGCAAAGGCATAGACCGCGAACAGGATGCCGAACACCAGCAGCTCGGCGAAGATGAAGATCCAGATCGCCAGGTCGCCCGGCAGGGCTTCGCGGTCTTGCGCGCGCATGAAGTCAGCTCAGCGCGCGCTTGACGGCGGCGTCGTAGCCCGCTTCGCCCGGCACGAAGAAGCTCACCAGGTAGGCCAGCAGCCCGGCCAGGAAGCCCACGCCCGCGAGTTCGCGCAGCCAGAAGAACACCTGCTCCTGCGCCTGGGTGTCCATGAAGCTCAGCGGGTGGTCGCCCATGCGCTGCGAGAAGGCGGTCACGATGCCGGCGCCGCTGAGTGCCAGCGCGATCGCCAGCATGCTGATCACCATGATCCAGAAGCCCGACATTTCCCAGCGCTGCGCCGCGATGCCGTTGGCGACGCGGCCGCGCAGCAGCGGCATGGCATACGAGATGATGGCCAGCGAGACCATCGCATAGGCGCCGAAGAAGGCGAGGTGGCCGTGGGCAGCGGTGAAGTTGCTGCCGTGGGCGTAGTACTGCACCGGTGCCAGCGTGATCATCGCGCCCCACAGGCCGGCGCCCAGGAAGGCCACGATCGGCGTGCCCAGGGCCCACAGCATGGCAGCCTGGTTGGGGTTCTCGCGCCGGCGCTTGAGCAGCATGCGGATCGAAAAGACGATCAGCATGATGAACGGGATCGGTTCGATGGCGCTGAACACCGAGCCCAGCCAGATCCAGTATTCCGGTGCGCCGATGTAGTAATAGTGGTGGCCGATGCCGATGATGCCGGAGATCAGCGTCATGGCGATGATGACGTACATCCACTTCTCGACGATCTCGCGGTCGACGCCCGTCATCTTGATCAGGATGAAACCCAGCAGCGCGCTGAGGATGAGTTCCCAGTCGCCTTCGACCCAGCCGTGCACCACCCACCACCAGCCGTAGCTCGCCTTGACCGTGTCCTCCGGAAAGTAGAAGGCCGGCAGGAACAGCAGCGCCAGACCCCACAACGCGCCGACCAGGATCACGTTGAGCGAGGTGCGGCGTCCCTTGAACAGGGTCATCGAGATGTTGAACAGCAGCGACAGCGCCACCAGCACGATGCCCACCTTGGTCGGCAGCGGCTGTTCGAGATAGCCGCGCCCCATGGTCGGCAGCATCGCGTTGCCGGTCGCCGCGGCCAGGTCGGAATAGGGCACCAGCAGGTAGGCGAGGATGGTCAGCGCACCGGCCACCAGGAACACCCAGAAGGTCGCCAGCGCAAGCCTGGGACTGTAAAGCTCGGTCTGCGCCTCCTCGGGCACGATGAAGTAGGCCGCGCCCATGAAGGCCATGAGCAGCCACACG
This sequence comes from Pseudomonadota bacterium, assembly GCA_028873535.1. GTDB lineage: Bacteria > Pseudomonadota > Gammaproteobacteria > Burkholderiales > Ferrovaceae > CAIVHB01. The sequence continues at coordinate 57,464 of JAGWIJ010000004.1, read as the reverse complement.
ATCAGCAGATTGGTATGCACCATGCGGCTGACGCTGAAGGGGATCGCCGGGAACAGGAAGGTCCCGTCGACATACTGGAATCCGGCGATCAGGCCGAACAGGATCTGCCCCAGGAACAGCGCGAGGGCAGCGACAAAGTAGGGTTTTGCGACCAGCTGGGACCGGAAGTTCATGTGGGCTCCATGGTTTTTGATCTTGGCGACGAGGCGGAACGGGAAGGCGGGCTCAACCTTCGGCGTTGGGCGGCCAGTGGTTGGTATCGATGTGCGACAGCCACTGCAGGTAGGCGACCAGGTCATTCAGCTCGGCATCGCTGAAATCGAAGTGCGGCATCTGGCGGCGGCCGGGCACGCCGGTCGGCTGGATCTTGATCCACTGCTTGATGAAGTCGGGGCCACGGCGCGTGTAGACGTTGCCGAGTTCCGGCGCGTAATAGGCGCCTTCGCCGTTGACGGTGTGGCAGCCGATGCAGTTGTTGCTGTCGACCAGGTACTTGCCATGCCGCACCGCGGCGCTGAGTTCGCTGGCGTGATCGCGCACGGGGATCTGACGCCAGGTATCGACGCTGAGGGCGACATAGATCGCCAGGAAAAACACGGCCCCGCCCAGGAAGATGTTGCGGGCCATGGCCTTGGTGAAGACTTGCTGCATGGGGATCTCCTTGTTCGCTACGTTGGATGCGAAGGGACTGCGCTCAGGCAGCGGCCACGACGTCTGCCGTTCCCGCAAACAGCACCGTTTCTTCCAGCTGCAGGTGCTCGCGCAGATCACGGCGGAAGGTCGCCAGCGCGCCGTACAGCGAACGCCAGCTGTTGCAGGCTGCGGCGGGCAGCGTGAGGCTGCCGGTCAAGGCGTCGATCTGCGCCAGCGCCGCAAGGTGCTGCTCATGCTCGAAGCGCATCACTGCGATCGGCGCCGCCAGCACCGCGGGATCCGCTGACGCCAGGTTCGGGAACAGCACCTGCTCTTCCTTCATCATGTGGCTCTCCAGACCTTGCTGCAGCGCCAGCAGAAGGTCCGCCAGCCCGCGCGGACAACTGAGCTGTTCTCCATGCGCCACCTCGACGCGCCGTGCCAGGCGGATCATTTCCGGCAACTGTTCGCGATGCCGCTGGTGAAAGCGCACCAGGATGTGGGCGATCAGGCCCTGGGTGCCGACACGCCGCCAGTCGTGCTTGACAGCCTCGGCACTGGCATCGGCGAGCGGATCGGGTGATTGCTCGGACTGGGTCATGGGACGTCTCCTCATCAGCAACTTAGGGATGCGTTCCTTCTCGCAAGCCGCGTGCCAAAAGAAATCCTTTTGCATTCAATGCCAGGTCAGTCAATCGGGTCATATCCACCCACACTGGATCGGGTCCCATTCACCCGAATCGGGTATACTTGACCATGCTTGAAGATGCCCTGCTGGCCGATCTGGTCACCGCCCTCCCCTCAGCGATCCGTCTGGAGCGCCTGACCCGGGTCCTGCGCAGCCACTACGCCTGCGATGCGGTCGCCCTGCTGCGCCTGCAGGACGACTGCCTGCTGCCGATGGCCGTTGACGGACTCGTCCACGAAGCACTGGGCCGGCGCTTCCTGGTCGCCCAGCACCCGCGCTTCGCCGCCATCCTGGCGCGCCGCGAGCCGGTACGTTTTGCCGCCGACAGCGAGTTGCCCGACCCCTACGACGGCCTGTTGCAGGCCCACGCCGGTGCGCCGCTGCCGGTCCACGACTGCATGGGGGTCAGCCTGTTCGTCGAAGGCGAACTGTGGGGCGCGCTGACGCTCGACGCGCTCGGCACCGACGTCTTCACCGCCGAACGCCGCAAGCTGCTGCAACGCCACGCACTGTTGCTGGAGGCCGCAGTGCGCGTGACACGCCTGGAGGACGAGGTGCGCGGCCTGCGTCTGGTGCGCGCCGATGCCAGCCTGGTCGAAACCGTCGAGGGGCGGCCGGTCGGCGACGAGATCATCGGCCAGAGCCCCGAACTGCGACGCCTGCTGCGCGAAATCGAGGTGGTCGCACGCTCGGAACTGCCGGTGCTGCTGCTGGGCGAGACCGGCGTCGGCAAGGAACTGTTCGCGCATCGCCTGCATCGCAGCTCGGCGCGCCCGAAGCCCCTGGTCCACGTCAACTGTGCCGCACTGCCCGAGTCGCTGGCCGAAAGCGAGCTGTTCGGCCATGTGCGCGGCGCCTTCTCGGGCGCCACCACCGATCGCGCCGGGCGCTTCGAGGCCGGTGACGGCGGCACGCTGTTCCTCGACGAGGTCGGCGAACTGCCGCTGTCGGTCCAGGCCAAGCTGCTGCGCACGCTGCAGAACGGCGAGATCCAGCGCCTGGGCGAGGATCGCCCCCGCCATGTCGATGTGCGCGTCATCGTCGCCACCAACCGCGACCTGCAGCAATGCGTGCGCGACGGCAGCTTCCGCTCGGACCTCTACCACCGCCTGTCGGTCTACCCGGTCACGATTCCGCCGCTGCGCGAGCGTGGCAAGGACATCCTGCTGCTGGCCGGCAGTTTCCTGGAACGCAATCGCGCGCGGCTCGGCATGCGCAGCCTGCGCCTGTCGCCGGCGGCCGAACTGCTGCTGCTGCGCTATCCCTGGCCGGGCAATGTGCGCGAACTCGAACACGTGATCAGCCGGGCTGCCATCAAGGCCCTGAGCCGCGGTGCGGTGCGCGCCGACATCGTGACCCTGGAGCCCGAACTGCTGGATCTCGATGCCCAGGCCACGCCTGCTGCCGCGGCACTGCCGGACGCAGCGCCGGCCGGCACAGACGCGGCGGCGCTGCCTGGCGCCTTGCGCGACGCTGTCGCGGCGGTCCAGCGCCAGGCGATCCGCCAGGCCCTGGCCGACAGCCGTGGCAACTGGACCCAGGCTGCGCGCCGGCTCGAAGTGGACCCTAGCAATCTGCACAAGCTGGCACGCCGCCTGGGTCTGCGCGACGACGCGCCATGACCCGCGGCGGCGCGCCGCACGGTCAGACCAAGCCCGCGGTGGCCGCCAGGCGCGGGTAGGCGGCACCTTGCAGGCCAGTCACTTTCATGCCGGCCGCGACATCAGTTTGGAGTGGCTGCGCCGTTAACGGTGCATGCCATTCCTTCCTCTGAAGCGCGCCAGCCCCCAGCGCGATCGCGCCCGGGATGCACTGCCTGACGGCCACCGGCAGACAGGAGGCACCGGCACGTCCGCCGTGATCCGGCTGCGCGCGGCCACCTACGGCACGCTGCTGGCGCTGGCCGTGGTGCTGGCGGTCGCGGCCGGTGTTGCCTGGCGGGGCGAAAAGCACCGCAGCGAGGATGCCGAACTCATCAATCTGGCGGGCGCGCAGCGCATGTGGACCATGCGTCTGGCGCTGCTGGCAACCTCGCCTTCCGTCGATCACGCCGCGCTGGCAGCCGGCTTGCGCAGCGCGCAGGACGAGGCGCGGCAGATCGATGCCGTGCTCGATGCGCAGGGTGTTGCCGACCGCGTCGAGGATGCGCCGCGCCTGCTCGCGGCCATCGATCGCTGGCGCGTCGAGCGCAGCCTGCTCTGGGCGCAGGTGCGCGTCCTCGCAGCCCCCGAATCCGCACACGCGCTCGCGCAGGTCACGCTGCATGCCGACGCGCAGCTGCGTGCCCAGGCCGATCGGACCCTGACCACGGTGCGCAGCCTGGTCACGCTGCTGCAGCACGCGGCGGACGCCAAGTCCAGCGGCGCCAGTCGCGGCCTGCTGGTGTCGTCAGCGCTGTGCGGCGGACTGCTGCTGGTGCTGCTGCTGACCATCGTCGAGCCCGCTGCACGCGCCGTCAAGGAACAGCAGCGCCGTCTGCTCGAACACAGCGAGGAGCTGAGCCGACTGGCCCTGGTGGCCAGGCGCACCAACAACATGGTGGTCATCAGCGATGTCGCGCGCACCATCGTCTGGGTCAACGAAGCCTTCACGCGCGTCACCGGCTACACGCTGGAAGAAGCGCGCGGCCGCAACCCGGCCGAACTGCTCGGCGCGCCGGCCACGGACCTCAGCACGCTGGCGCGCATGCGGCGGGCGATGGACCAGGGCATGGGCGTGCGCGCCGAACTCTTGAACCGCGGCAAGGGCGGCCGCGAGTACTGGCTGGACATCGACATCCAGCCGATCTGCACGGCGGATGGCCGCGTCACGGGCTTCATCGCCGTCGAAAGCGACATCACCGCCCAGGTGCGCGAACGCCTGCGCCTGCGCGCGCTGCTCGACGCCCTGCCCGCCGGCGTCATCGAGCACGACAGCAACGGTGTGATCGTCGAAGCGAACCAGGCTGCGGAACAGGCGCTGGGACTGCAGCGCGACCAGCTGCTCGGGCGCGCCTCGATCGACCCGCGCTGGTGCACCGTGCACGAGGACCTCAGCCCCTTTCCGGTCGAGAGCTATCCGACGGTGCGCTCACTGAGCACCGGTGCCAGTGTGCGCGGCGAAACCATGGGCGTGATGACGCCCGACGACGGCCAGCGCTGGCTGCTGATCAACAGCGAGCCCCTGCGCGACGCCGCCGGCGGCATCCGCGGCGCCGTGGCGTGCTTCGTCGACATCACCGAGCAGCGCGCCGCATGGACCCTGCTGCAGCTGGCCCTGGAGGTGGCGGAAATCGGCACCTGGCAATGGTTGCTGACGACCGGCGAGCGCGAATGGAGCGAGGCCAGCTGCCGCATGCTGGGCTACAGCGCCGCCGAGTTCGCGCCACTGCTGCCGCGCTGGCGCGAGCGCATCGAGCCGGACGACCGGCGCAGGATGGAGGTGCAGCTCGATCGCCATTTCGCCGATCCCGCCACCCCCTACCGCTGCGACATCCGCGTGCGCCACCGCAATGGCCACTGGGTGTGGATGCAGGCCTTCGGATCGGCGGTCGAACGCGATGCGGAGGGCCGACCGCTGCGCGTGGTCGGCGTCTACATGGACATCACCGCGCGCAAGCTGCGCGAGGAACGCTGGCGCACGCACGCCGAAACCGACGGCCTGACCGGGCTCGCCAACCGCTCGGTGATCGAGCACCGCCTGCGCGCGGCCGTCGAAGCGGCGCACCAGGACGGCCACGCCGGCCCGGCCGTGCTCTACCTGGATCTGGACGGCTTCAAGCAGATCAACGACCGCCTGGGTCACGCCGCAGGCGACAGTGTGCTGCGCGAGATGGCGGAACGGCTGCGCGCCGGCCTGGCGCTGCACGCACCGCAATCCGGCGCCTCGGCCTGGACCGCCGCCCGGCTGGGTGGCGACGAGTTCGTGGCGGTCCTGGAAGGCATCCGTTGCAGTGCCGATGCCGCTGCCGTCGCCGACGGCCTGCTGGACGGCTTCGCCGAACCCTATACCGTGCACGGCGAGCACGTGCTGGCCACGGCGAGCATCGGCGTGGTCGGTCCCGAACACGCCGCCAACGACCCCGGCGTGCTGCTGCGGCACGCCGATGCCGCCATGTACGCCGCCAAGCGCGCCGGCGGCGGACGCCGCGTCACGCACGCGGCCTGAGCCCGACTACTCCCAGTTCAGCGCGCCGCCTGTCTGGTACTCGGTGACGCGCGTCTCGAAGAAGTTCTTTTCCTTCTTGAGGTCGATCAGCTCGCTCATCCACGGGAAGGGGTTGGTCGCGCCGGGATAGAGCGCGTCGAGGCCGAGCTGCTGGCAGCGCCGGTTGGCCACGTAGCGCAGGTACTCCTTGAACATCGGCGCATTGAGGCCGAGCACGCCGCGCGGCATGGTGTCCTCGGCGTAGCGGTATTCCAGCTCCACGCCCTTGAGCATCAGGCCGCGGATCTCCTCGCGGAACTCGGGCGTCCACAGGTGCGGGTTCTCGAGCTTGATGGTGTTGACCACGTCGATGCCGAAATTGCAGTGCATCGACTCGTCGCGCAGGATGTACTGGTACTGCTCGGCCGAACCGGTCATCTTGTTCTGGCGGCCCAGCGCCAGGATCTGCACGAAGCCCACGTAGAAGAACAGGCCTTCCATGATGCAGCAGAACACGATCAGGCTCTTGAGCAGCTTCTGGTCGTTTTCCGGCGTGCCGGTGCGGAAGTCCGGATCGGTCAGGGTCTCGATGAACTCGAACAGGAACTGGTCCTTGTCACGGATGCTCTGGACCTCATGGTACATGTTGAAGATCTCGCCCTCGTCCAGGCCCAGGCTCTCCACGATGTACTGGTAGGCGTGGGTGTGGATGGCCTCCTCGAAGGCCTGGCGCAGCAGGTACTGGCGGCACTCGGGGTTGGTGATGTGGCGGTAGGTGCCGAGCACGATGTTGTTCGCCGCCAGCGAATCGGCGGTGGTGAAGAAGCCCAGGTTGCGCTTGACGACCAGACGCTCATCGTCGGTCAGGCCGTTGGGATCCTTCCACAACGCGATGTCGCGGTTCATGTTCACTTCCTGCGGCATCCAGTGGTTGGCGCAGCCGGCCAGGTACTTTTCCCACGCCCACTTGTACTTGAAGGGCACCAGCTGGTTGACGTCGGAGCGGCAGTTGATGATGCGCTTGTCCTCGACGCGCACGCGGCCGTTGGACTCGGGGTGCAGGCCGGCGTCGTCGTGGTGGACCGGGCCCTGCAGCGGGCGATCCAGGTCGAGTTCCTCGGCGAGCACCTCGACCGGCTTGATGGTCGCCTGCTGGCGCGCGGCGGACACCTCGGCAGGCATGCGCGGCGGCTCGAAGGGCACGCGCGGCAGGGATTGGGGGGCAGGCAACGGGGTCGGTTCGTCGTCCCAGGTCAGCATGGGGAATTCCTCTTGATTCGCAGGCGGGGCCCGCCAGGCGCTTGCCCGGCGGGAGCGAGGCTTACTGGCAGGCTTCGCAGGTGGGATCGGTGATGATGCAGAACTTGGCCTCATCGGCCGAGGCCTGCGCCGGCAGTCCGCCATCGACCGGCACCGCATTCAGCGCGCCAGCCTTGGAGGTGGACTTCTCCGCCGAGGTGGCGCCCAGCGTGCGCAGGTAGTAGGTGGTCTTGAGACCACGCACCCAGGCCAGCTTGTAGGTTTCGTCGAGCTTCTTGCCCGAGGCGCCGGCCATGTAGATGTTCAGGCTCTGCGCCTGGTCGATCCACTTCTGGCGCCGCGAGGCGGCTTCGATCAGCCAGCGCGGGTCGAGTTCGAAGGCCGTCGCGTAGAGCTGGCGCAGGTCGGCCGGGATGCGGTCGATGCGCGACAGCGAGCCGTCGAAATACTTGAGGTCGGACACCATGACGTCGTCCCACAGCTTGCGTGCCTTGAGGTCGCGCACCAGGTACTGGTTGACCACGGTGAACTCGCCCGACAGGTTGCTCTTGACGAACAGGTTCTGGAAGGTCGGTTCGATGCACGCCGACACGCCCACGATATTGGCGATGGTGGCGGTGGGCGCGATGGCGACGCAGTTGGAGTTGCGCATGCCGTGGCTGGCGATGCGCGCACGCAGCGCGTCCCAGTCCAGCGTGCTGCTGCGGTCCACCTCCAGGTAGCCGCCGCGCGCGTCGCCCAGCAGGTCCAGGCTGTCCTGCGGCAGCACGCCGCGATCCCACAGCGAACCCCGGTAGCTGGCGTAGCGGCCGCGTTCCTCGGCGAGTTCGGTCGAGGCCCAGTAGGCGTGGTAGCACACCATTTCCATCGAGCGATCGGCGAACTCGACTGCCGCGTCGGAACCGTAGGCCACGCGCAGCGCATGCAGGCAGTCCTGGAAGGCCATGATGCCCAGGCCCACCGGACGGTGCTTGAGGTTGGAATTGCGCGCCTTGGCCACCGCGTAGTAGTTGATGTCGATCACGTTGTCGAGCATGCGCATGGCGGTGCGGATGGTCCGCTGCAGCTTGACGCCGTCGAGCTGGCCGTCCTTGAGGTGGGCCACCAGGTTGACCGAACCCAGGTTGCACACGGCGATCTCGCTGTCGCTGGTGTTGAGGGTGATCTCGGTGCACAGGTTGCTGCTGTGGACCACGCCGACATGGTTCTGCGGCGAACGGATGTTGCAGGGATCCTTGAAGGTGATCCAGGGATGACCGGTCTCGAACAGCATCGACAGCATCTTGCGCCACAGTTGCAGCGCCGGGACCTTGCGGAACAGCTTGAGTTCGCCGCGTGCCGCACGCGCTTCGTAGCCCGTGTAGGCCGCCTCGAAATCGGCACCAAACCTGTCGTGCAGGTCGGGCGTGTCGGAGGGCGAGAACAGCGTCCAGTCGCCGGCTTCCATCACGCGCTTCATGAACAGGTCGGGGATCCAGTTGGCCGTGTTCATGTCGTGGGTGCGGCGGCGGTCATCGCCGGTGTTCTTGCGCAGCTCGAGGAACTCCTCGATGTCGAGGTGCCAGGTCTCGAGGTAGGCGCACACGGCGCCTTTGCGCTTGCCCCCCTGGTTGACGGCCACGGCGGTGTCGTTGACCACCTTGAGGAAGGGCACCACGCCCTGGCTCTTGCCATTGGTGCCCTTGATGTACGAGCCCAGCGCGCGCACCTGCGACCAGTCGTTGCCGAGGCCGCCCGCGAACTTGGACAGCAGGGCGTTCTCCTTGAGACCTTCGTAGATGCCTTCGAGGTCGTCCGAAATGGTGGTCAGGTAGCACGACGACAGCTGCGAGCGGCGCGTGCCGGAGTTGAACAGGGTCGGCGTCGAGCTCATGAAATCGAAGCTCGACAGCACTTCGTAGAATTCGATGGCGCGCGTTTCGCGGTCGATCTCGTTGAGCGCCAGGCCCATCGCCACGCGCATGAAAAAGGCCTGCGGCAGTTCGATGCGCTCTTCCTCGACGTGCAGGAAGTAGCGGTCGTACAGCGTCTGCAGGCCAAGGTAGTCGAACTGCATGTCGCGCTCGGCCTTGAGCGCGCCGGCCAGGCGCGGCAGGTCGAACTGGGCCAGCCGCTCGTCGAGCAGCTCGGCCTGGATGCCGCGCCGGATGAAGACGGGGAAATACTCGGCATAGCGCGTGGCCATCGCGGCCTGACTCACCGTCTCGCCCAGCACTTCGCGGCGCACGCTGTCGAGCAGCAGGCGCGCGGTCACCTGGGCATAGGCCGGATCCTTTTCGATCAGCGCACGCGCCGACAGGATCACCGACTTGTAGACCTCCTCCAGCGGCACGCCGTCGTAGAGGTCCTTGAGCGTCTGCGCCACGATCAGCGGCGTGTCGGTCGCGGCCTCCAGTCCCTGACAGCACTCCGCCACCAGCGCTTCGAGTGCCTTGAGGTCGAGCGGACGCGCGACGCCACGGTCGACCACCGAGATCGACAGCGGCGCAGCGCCGCTGTCCTCGGCGACGCGCGCGCGCTCGCGGCTGCGCTGCTCGCGGTAGAGCACGTAGGAACGCGCGACCTCGTGTTCGCCCGAGCGCATCAGGGCCAGTTCCACCTGATCCTGGATGTCTTCGATGTGGAAGGTGCCGCCGGCCGGCTCACGGCGCAGCAGGGCCGCCGCCGCCATCTGGGTGAGCTGTGCCACCAGGTCGCGCACGCGCGCGCTGGCGGCGCCCTGCCCGCCGTTGACGGCCAGGAAGGCCTTGGTCAACGCGATCGAGATCTTTTCGGGCTCGAAACCCACCACGGCGCCGTTGCGACGGATCACCTTGTACTGCGCAAAACGGGCGTCGCGCGTATTGCCGGCCTCACTTGCCTGGAAGGCAGCGCCGGGATTCGGTTTGTCGGCGTGGGAGATTTCGGGGTTGATTTGCATGCGCGCTCCTTGGCGGTCGGCAGGGGGGCTTGGGGAAAGGCTGTGCACAAGCTGTGGACAAGAAAACACCAGATCTTGTGGTTGGCAGCAGCAACGACCACAGATTCTAGGGGTCAGCCTGATCCATGGCAACAGCCGTCAGGAGTTTTTTTTGCCTCGATTTTTCTTAAGGCGAATCAGGGATTTGGTGATTTGTCATGGACAGACGCCCGATGCCGCATTGCAACAAACGTGTCATGTCACCGGCGCGCAGGCCTTGCGGCGCCTGAGCGTTCAGCGCGCAACCCGCTCCAGCTGTGCGCTGGCGCGCGACCACTCGAATCCGGGGCCAGGATCGGTCTTGCGGCCGGGCGCGATGTCGCTGTGCGCCGCCTGGGCGCGCAGCGGATAGGCCCCGAGCAGGCCCTGCTGGAGCGCCGCCAGCACCTCGTACTGGGCATCGGTGTAAGGCCCGTCATCGACGCCTTCGAGCTCGACGCCGATCGAGAAATCGTTGCAGCCCGGGCGACCCTGCCAGCACGAGACACCGGCATGCCAGGCGCGCTGGTGGCCAGACACGAACTGCAGCAGTTCGCCGTCGCGGCGGATCAGGAAATGGCTGGACACGCGCAGTCCGGCCAGATCGGCCAGGCGCGGATCGGCCTGGGTATCGAGGGTGTTGGCAAACAGTTGCGCGACGGCGGCCCCGCCATAGCAGCCGCGCGGCAGGCTGATGCAGTGGATCACCAGCAGGCATACCGGCATGCCGCACGGACGCGCGTCGCAGTTGGGCGACGGCAGGCGCCGCGCCTGGCGCACCCAGCCGTGCATGTCGACGTCGAAGCGCATCAGCGCAGCCGTCGCCGGACGCCGGAGCTATTCGATGCCAAGGCGTTCCATGCGGTAGCGCAGCGCCCGGAAGGTGATGCCGAGCAGGCGCGCCGCCGCCGTCTTGTTGAAACGCGTGCGCGTCAGCGCGGCTTCGATGGCGCGCCGTTCGATCAGATCGAGATATTCGGGCAGCGGGCAGTCCGGCAGACCCGCCGCGGCGCGCGGATCGGCCGGCGGATCGGCGTGGTAGCGGCCCGGCAAGGGCGCCATCGGCTCGGCCTCCGGCGCGTCGAAGCCGCCATCGTCGAACGCCGCTGCGGCGCGCGCCCTGGGTTCCGGCGGCGGCTCCTGCGACATGCCGCCGTCCCCCAGCAGCAGGTCGGCGGCCCGGATCTCACGCCCGTTGCACAGCGCCATGGCGCGTTCGAGCAGGTTCTCGAGCTCGCGTACATTGCCCGGAAAGCCATAGCCCTGCAGCGCGGCCATGGCGTCGGCAGCCAGTACCGGCGCCGCGCTGCCGTCCTCGTCGGCCAGGCGCTTGAGCAGGGTGCGTGCGATGCCGGGCACGTCTTCGGCCATGTCGCGCAGCGAGGGCATGCGCAGCTCGATCACATTGAGCCGGTAGTAAAGGTCCTGCCGGAAGCGGCCGGCCTGCACGAGGTCGGCCAGATTCTGATGGGTGGCGCTGATCAGGCGCACGTCGACATTCTCTTCGGCCGTATCACCGACCCGGCGCACGCGCTTCTCCTGGATGGCACGCAGCAGCTTGACCTGCATCTGCAGCGGCAGGTCGGCCACCTCGTCGAGGAACAGCGTGCCGCCGTGCGCTGCCTGGAAGAAGCCGTCGCGGTCCTGGGCAGCGCCGGTGAAGGCGCCCTTGCGGTAGCCGAAGAACTCGCTTTCCATCAGGTTCTCGGGAATCGCACCGCAGTTGACGCCGACAAACGGGCCGCCGGCGCGCGCACTGGCGCCATGGATGGCGCGCGCAGCCAGCTCCTTGCCGGTACCCGACTCCCCGGTCACATAGACCGGCGCCTGGCTGCGCGCCAGACGCGCGATCATCTCGCGCACCTGCTGCAGCCTCTGCGAGGTGCCGACCAGCCGTTCCAGCGCCGCCGAAGGCACGCCCTCGCCGCGCGCACCGCGCCCGTTGCTGCCGTTGGCACGCAGCGCAGCCTTGACCAGATCACGCAACTGGGAAAGCGAGACCGGCTTGGACAGGTAGTCGAAGGCGCCGGCCTTGAGCGCGGCGACGGCATTCTCGGCGCTGCCGTGCGCGGTGATCACGGCGACCGGCGTGCCGGGAAGCACCTCGGCGATCAGGCTGACCAGTTCCAGGCCTTCGCCATCCGGCAGCCGCATGTCGGTCAGGCACAGCGAATAGCTGCCACGCGATATGCACAGTCGCGCCTCGGCCACGGAACCGGCAGCGACCGTCTCGAGCCCCATCTTGGCGAGGGTCAGCTCGAGCAGGTCGCGGATGTCCGCCTCGTCATCGACCACCAGCACCGGCTTCGCTTGCGCACTCATGGTGCGGACTGGCTCCCCTTCATGCCTCGCGCACCAGCAGTCGGAACTGCGCGCCCGGGGCGAATTCGATGTACTCGAGGGTGGCGCCGTTGGCGGCACACAGCTCGCGTGTGATGTAGAGGCCCAGACCGGTTCCCTGGCTGTCGGTGGTGAAGAACGGTTCGAACAGCTGGTTGAGCTGGTCCACCGGCACCCCCGGACCGTCGTCGAGTATGTCGAGCTGCAGTCCGATGGTTCCCGGCGCGCGCTCCAGGCAGATCCGCACGCTGCCGTTGCGGCGGCGGCAGAAGCGCACGGCATTGCGGACCAGGTTCCACACTACCTGATGCAAATGGTTGCGGTCAAAGCGCAGCCGCAGGCCCGGCGCGAGTTCCAGCGCGATCCATTGCGTCGGCAGGCCCTCGGCGGCACAGAAGGTATCGCGCCACTCGGTGAACCAGCTGTCGGCATCGATGCCCTCGGGGCTGGCGCGATCGCGGCGGTTGAGTTCGAGCACCTCGTTGACCAGGCGATTGAGGCGCTCGGTGTTGTCGCGGATGATGCGCACCAGCTTGAGCTCGACCGGATCGCGCCGTCCCTCCTCGGCCAGCAGCTCGGCGGCATGGCTGATCGAGGCCAGGGGGTTGCGGATCTCGTGCGCGATGTTGGCGGTCAGGCGGCCGAGCGCGGCCAGCTTGCCCTGCCGCGCCTGCTCGCGCGCATCGGTGACATCCTCCAGGAACACGCTCACGCCCTGCCCGGATTCGCCGCCGATGTGGGTGAAGCGCGGCCGCAGCTCGCGGCTGTTGGCGGGCGCCATCAGCGTGGCACGCGCGGCATCGGTATCGCCGTCGAGCCAGGCATCGAGGCGCTCGGACAGCTCGGCATTGTAGCGGGCCAGCGACGGCCCCCCCGGATCGTTGGGCAAGGGACCCAGCAGTTCCAGCGCCAGCGGATTGGAGTGGCGCACCAGGCGGCTGCGGTCGACCACCAGCACCGCCTGCTCAAGGTCGCGCAACACCGCCTGGTTGACCTCGGCGAGGTTGGCGAGATCGATCGCCTGACGGCGCACCAGCTCTTCGCTGGCGCGTGCCGAGCGCGCCAGGCGGTGGCTGGCCAGGGCGGTGGCGAAGTAGGCACAGCTGATCAGGCCGACCTGCAGGAAGTCGGCGCTCGAGGACTCGCCCAGGAACACGCTCAGCGCGTGGATGAACATCAGGATCAGCGCAGCGCACGCGGCGTAGAACACCACCAGGCGGCCTCGGCCGATGATGGCGGCACCGGCCAGTGACACCAGTACCAGCAGCGGCATGCCGCCGCCCAGGGGGCCGAGCACATACCCCAGGACGGGAATCAGGCAGGCATCCATCATCACCTGGGCCGACAGCTGCAGATGGAACAGCGCGCGCTCGCCGCGCGACAGCAGCACGAAGCAGGCGGCCAGCAGCAGGTAGACCGCGCCCAGCGTGAAATAGGGCGCGACGCGCTCAGGCGCCAGCGTGCCGCGCCACAGCGCGACACCACCCAGGCCCAGGAACAGTGCGGCCGAGATCAGCCGGTACAGGCAGAAATAGAACAGCGAGGTCCAGTGCTCGTCACTTTCGCGACTCCAGACCGTGGCCGCCGCTGTGGCACTCATGCGGCGTCGCGATGATCGTGGCAGCAGTACCAGAGCCCGTCGCGCGCCAGTGCCTGGGCGCGTGGCAGGTAGACCGCGCAGCGTGCGCATTGCACCAGATCGCCGGTCTGGGGCGGGGGCGGCGGCAAGTCGCGCGGACGCTGCGCCGGCGGGCGCCAGCCCAGCAGGCGCAGCAGCACGACAATCGCGATCAGCGTCAACAGCAGGCGGAGGAGCATGGGAGTGCGTTCGGAACCAGGTCGGGCTCATGATACCCTGAGGCCATGCCAAGTTCAGACCTGCAGGCGCCCGCGGGCTCCACACCCAGCCCCGCCAGCCAGCAGGAGCGCGCCGGCGTGCGCCTGGGATTCATCGCCGCCGGCGTGGTGGTGGTGTGCTGGAGCGGATTCAACATCGTGTCGCGCCTGGGCGGGCGCAGTCCGCTCACGCCCTATGACGTGGCGGCGCTGCGCTTCGGCGTCTCGGCGCTGCTGCTGCTGCCGCTGTTCCTGCCCACCGTCGGCGACCCCGCCCTGACCCTGCCGCGCCGCCTGGCGCTGGCATGCAGCGGTGGGCTGGGCTACGGCCTGCTGGTCTATGTCGGGTTCTCGCTGGCGCCGGCCGCGCATGCCGGCGTGCTGGTCAATGGCGGCATCCCGCTGTTCACCACCCTGATCGGCTGGCTGGTGTTCCGCCAGCATCCGACGCGCAGGTCCTGGCTGGCACTGGTGATCGCCGCCTTCGGCATGCTGATGATCGGCCGTCATGCCTTCCGCCTGGGTGACGGTTCGCAGGTGCTGCTGGGCGATGCGTGCTTCCTGGCAGGGGCCACGCTGTGGGGCCTGTTCGGTCAACTGGTGCGGCGCTGGCAGATCAATCCGCGCGCGGTCGCGGCAAATACCGCGGTGTGCTCGTCGCTGCTCTATCTTCCGGTCTATCTGCTGTGGCTGCCGAAGGGATTCGCTGCCGCCACCGGCGGACAGATCCTGCTGCAGGCGGTCTACCAGGGCGTGGTGGCAGGCATCGTGGCCGCCACCTGCTACAGCTTCGCCACGCTGCGCATCGGACCCACGCGCGCCTCGCTGATGCTGGCGCTGGTGCCGCCGATATCCGCCGTGCTGGCAGTGCCGTTTCTGGGCGAAGCGCTCACGGTCGAAACCGTGCTGGGTGCGCTGCTGGTCACCACCGGCGCCGTGGTGGGCGCCACTGGCGGACACGGCGTGCGTCGCTGAGGTGCTTTGCCATCGCCGGCCGACACGCTAACCTTGCGGCATGAACCTGCTCGCCATTCTTGCCGTCAGCCTGGGCTCGGCCCTGGGTGCCCTGCTGCGCTGGCAGCTCGGCATGGCCTTCAATCCGGTCTTTCCCTACATTCCGCTCGGCACCCTGGCGGCCAACCTGATCGGCGGCTACCTGATCGGTCTCGCGGTGGCCTGGCTGAGCGCACACGGCGAACTGCCGCCGGAAGCGCGGCTGCTGATCGTCACGGGTTTCCTGGGCGGCCTCACCACCTTCTCCTCGTATTCGGCGGAAGTGGTCGGCCTGATCGGTGACGGCCGCTTCGGCTGGGCACTCGCGTGCACCTCGGTGCACCTGTTCGGCTCCTTCGCGCTGACTGCCGCCGGCATGGCCACCTACCGCGCGCTGGCGCACTGAGCGGCGCCGGCTGGCCGCCGGCGCCCGCCGCCCCGCTTCAGAACTCGAGTTCGACCTGCACGCGCAGGGTGTCGCGCGGTGCGCCTTCGGTCAGCCCGCGCAGCCAGGCCGCGTTATAGCGCAGGTGTTGGCCACCGCCGAGCGGCAGCACGCCGAACAGCGCCGGTCCCGCAGCGTGGTACTGCTGGCTGGCCGGCAGCCAGTGCGTGGCGTCCCCCAGCGCACCGAACACCTGCAGACCCGGTTCGAAGCGCTCAGCCAGGCGGTACTTGAGCTGGAACTGATAGCCCAGCTGCGGACCGACATCCTGGACAGCCTTGAAATTGCGGGTCAGCAGCACATTGGCATTGACCACCCAACGCTGCGCCAGACGGGTCTGGTACATGCCACCGACCTTGAACTCGTAGCCGTCATTGCGATCGTGCGGACGCTCGATCTCGCTCACGATGCCCAGTTCGTAGTCGTGGGCGCCACGCTCGGTCAGCTGGTAGCGGTTCTCCCATTCGACGGCGTCGAAATGATGGCCATCGACCGGGTTCTGCTGCCACTTGGCATACAGCTCGGTAAACCAGCGCTCGCCCGGCGTGGCACCGAATCCGATGCTGTTGGCGGCCTGCTGCTCGTCACCGGGGCGCGGCCGGGCGCTGCCGTACTTGAGGTCGATTTCGTATTCGCCCGGCTCGACCACCGGGGTGTACACATAGTCCGACGGTGAAATGAAGATCATGGCGTGCCCTTACTCCACCACCAGCACGCCCTGGGCGGTCTTGCGATGGAAATCGCCGAAGAAGGGATAGCGGCCGCGCGCCAGCGCACCCAGCCGCACCGCACCGGTTTCGCCGCCCTTGACGCGCTGTTCGCGGTCGAGGTCGTAGCTCTCGAATTCCTCGATGGTGCTGTCGCGGTTCTCGACTTCGATCACCAGCGGCCGGTCAGCCGGTGCGTGCAGCTCTTCGGGCTGGAAGTGGTGATCGTGGATGACCAGATGCACGGTGGCATCCGAGGCCAGCACCGGATGGTTCGTGATCAGGGCGAGCAACAGACAGGACGACAGGGTTTGACGCAGTGACATGACGGGATCTCTTGACGCGTGGACGATGAAATGAATGATAATCATTCTCATTCGCAACGTCAAACTGAAGCTTCCGTCATGTCCGCACACCGCTCAGAATGAGCTCGCCGCTCTGCAGTCGATCGACCTGAGGCCGCCAGGCGGGGACGCCATCGCCCCGGCGACGCCGGGCGTGGAAGCCTCCTGGCAAATTTCGAGCGCAAAAAAACCCGCCGCGCGGACGCGGCGGGTTTTCGATCAGCCAGGTGGCCGAAGCCGCTGCCGCTCAGTGCTCCTGGCTGCGACGCGAGGGCGCGCGCGCGACACCGTCACGGCTGCCGCCCGGCGCATGCGAGCGCGGCGCGCCGCCGCGGCCGGGACCGCCGGGACCACGCGGCGCCCCGGCACCGCGCGGTGCACCCGGGCGATGGCCGGCGCGCGGACCACCCGGGCGGCGGTTGTCGGAAGGACCACGCGGACGCTCGCTGCGCTGCGGCTCCAGGCCGGCGATCACCGAGGCGTCCAGCGGCTGCTGGGTGAAGCGCTCGATGGCGCGCACCTTGACGCGTTCACGGTGTTCGGCCAGCGTGACCGCCACGCCGCTGCGTCCGGCCCGGCCGGTACGGCCGATCCGGTGCACGTAGTCCTCGGCCTTCATGGGCAGGCCGAAGTTGATCACGTGGCTGATGGTGGGCACGTCGATGCCGCGCGCCGCCACATCGGTTGCCACCAGGATCTTGGTCTGACCACGGCGCAGGCCGTCGAGCCGGCGGTTGCGCAGCGCCTGGGGCATGGCGCCGTGCAGCGCGCTGGCCTGGAAGCCGCGCGCGCGCAGCTCGTCGGCGATCTGTTCGCTCTCGACCTGGGTGCTGGCGAACACCACGGCCTGATCGAGCGTGACATCCGACAGCCAATGGTCGAGCAGACGACGCTTGTGTTCCGGGCTGTCGGCCCAGTGCAGGGTCTGGGTGATGTTGTCGTGGCGGTCCTGCGCGGTGTTGAGTTCGATGCGCACGGCATCGCGCGTCATGCCGCTGGCCAGCGTCATCACGCGGCCGGCGAAGGTCGCCGAGAACATCAGCGTCTGGCTGCGCTGCGCGCAGCGCTCATGGATCGCCTGCAGGTCGTCGGCAAAGCCGAGGTCGAGCATGCGGTCGGCCTCGTCGACCACCAGGCAACGCACCTGGTCCAGGCGGATCGCACGCGTGTTGCAGAGGTCGAGCAGACGGCCCGGCGTGGCCACCACCAGCGCAGCGCCCTTGAGCGCCGCGATCTGCTTGCCGTAGGGCATGCCGCCCATGATGGTGGCGATGCGCACGCCACGACCGCCACGCACCAGTTCGATGGCGTCGGCCGACACCTGCTGGGCGAGTTCGCGCGTCGGGCACAGCACCACCGCCAGCGGCGAGGCACGGCCCGGCAGGATGCGGCCGGCCAGCGCCTCGGCCATCAGGCCGTTCAGCACCGGCAGCAGGAAGGCCGCGGTCTTGCCGCTGCCGGTCTGGCTGCTGACCAGCAGGTCGCCACCGCGCATGGCGGCAGGCACGACCTGGGACTGGACGGCGGTGGGTGCGGTGTAGCCCAGGCGTTCAACGGCCTGAAGCAGGGGAGTGCAAAGTTCGAGAGATGCAAAAGTCTGTGACATGTGTGCCCGCGGACGGGCCTCCTGAAGGACACGACGCGCACCAATGCACGCGCCTGCAAGCCAAGGCAGGTGCCAGCGGCTTGCGGTTCGAGGATCACATCGTCCAACAGGGCACGGAGGGATCAAGGCGGCCAGGCATGCGGCGCCGATCACTGCGATTCAGCCTTGCGAGGCTGCGGGAGAAGGTCTGGGACCGACTCGAGAACTGCGGGAGATGGGAGACTGGTCGGGGTGAGAGGATTCGAACCTCCGGCCTCCACGTCCCGAACGTGGCGCTCTACCAGGCTAAGCTACACCCCGAATTCGCAACGCTTGCAGCGCCACGAAGCTCTCAATCGTAACAGCAAGAGAGCCAAAAATCCAGACCCTTCAGTGGAATCTTGGGGGTCGCGCCCGTTGGCGCCGGCTTTGCGGATTTGACGGCCCTGCAGGGACTTTCTACCATGGCTCCATCCGCCGCTCCGGCCACCCGCTGTTCCCCCGCCGCCTTTCCGCATGCCCCAATCCACGCTCCAGCAGCTCGCAGCGCCCGAGATGACCGCCATCGACGCGGTGATCCGCAGCCAGCTGCATTCCGAAGTGGTTCTGGTCAGCCAGGTCTCCGAATACATCATTTCGGCGGGCGGCAAGCGGCTGCGGCCGATGCTGCACGCGCTGGCGGCACGCGCGCTGGGCTACCAGGGCCAGGGCCATCACACCCTGGCTGCCGTGGTCGAATTCATCCACACCGCCACCCTGCTGCACGACGACGTGGTCGACGCCTCCGAACTGCGGCGCGGCCGCAAGACCGCCAACGAGCAGTTCGGCAATGCCGCTGCGGTGCTGGTGGGCGATTTCGTCTATTCGCGCGCCTTCCAGATGATGGTGAGCCTGGATTCGATGCGCATCATGCAAGTGCTGGCCGACGCCACCAACGTGATCGCCGAGGGCGAGGTGCTGCAGTTGATGAACTGCCACGATCCCGACGTGGACGAGGCGCGCTATCTGCAGGTGATCCGCTACAAGACCGCGCGCCTGTTCGAGGCAGCCACGCGCCTGGCCGCGATCCTGGCCGGCGCCCCGGCTGCCGTCGAGGACGCGCTGGCGCGCTACGGCGCGCACCTCGGCACCGCCTTCCAGGTGGTCGACGACGTGCTCGACTACTCGGGCCACGCCGCCGAAACCGGCAAGAACCTGGGCGACGACCTGGCCGAAGGCAAGGTGACGCTGCCCCTGATCGAAGTCATGCGTGCCGGCACGCCGGCCCAGGCCGCCACGGTGCGCACCGCCATCCTGGGCGAGCACGGCGGCCTGCCCGACCTGGCGGCCGTGGTCGCTGCCATCGAAGGCTCGGGCGCGCTCGACTATGCGCGCGGCTGCGCGCGCCGCGAGGCCGATTCCGCCCGCGCCTGCCTGGCAGCGCTGCCGCCCGGCCACTACCGTGACGCGCTGGCGGAACTGGCAGAACTGGCGATCAACCGCAGCAGCTGACGCGGCATGACCCTTGCGCGAACCAGGCGCGCAGGTTAATATCGTGGATTACACGCAATCAATTTGCCCCTGTTTGCCCAGGGTGTCGAGGTTTAGCCATGTACGCAGTCATCAAGACCGGTGGAAAGCAGTACCGTGTGTCCCCCGGCGAAAAGCTGAAAGTCGAGCTGCTGAACGCCGAAGCCGGCGAGCAGATCGCCCTGGACCAGGTGCTGGTGGTCGCCGACGGTGAAAATGTCACGATCGGCCGCCCGCTGGTTGCCGGCGCCAAGGTCACCGCCACGGTGATCGCGCACGGCCGCCATGACAAGGTCAAGATCTTCAAGATGCGCCGCCGCAAGCACTACCAGAAGCACCAGGGGCATCGCCAGCACTACACCGAAGTTCGCATCGAAGCGATCTCGGCCAACTGATCCTTCTTCAGGAAGACTGAACAATGGCACACAAAAAGGCAGGCGGGAGTTCCCGCAACGGTCGCGACTCCGAAGCGAAACGCCTGGGCGTCAAGGCCTACGGCGGCCAGCTGGTGTCGGCCGGCAGCATCATCATCCGCCAGCGTGGCACCCGCGTGCATCCGGGCAGCAATGTGGGCATCGGCAAGGACCACACCCTGTTCGCCAAGGCCGACGGCCATGTGGTGTTTGCGACCAAGGGCGCGATGAAGCGCAAGTTCGCTTCGATCGAGCCGGTCGCGCAGGACGCCTGATCCCCGCCACGGCGGGCACGGGCAGGTCTTCCGAAAAGCCCAGCGGGTTCACGCTCGCTGGGTTTTGCTTTTTTTGCGGCGCGGCCGGCAGGCAGCATCAGGAGTACGGCGATGAAGTTCATCGATGAAGCCAGCATCCAGGTATTTGCCGGCAAGGGCGGCGACGGCTCAGCCAGCTTCCGCCGCGAGAAGTTCGTGCCGCGCGGCGGCCCCGACGGCGGTGATGGCGGGCGCGGCGGCAGCGTGATCGCCATCGCCGACCGCAACATCAACACCCTGGTGGACTACCGCTTTGCGCGCATCCACCGCGCGCGCAACGGCGAACCCGGCCGCGGTTCGGACTGCTACGGCAAGGGCGCCGACGATGTCGTGCTGCGCATGCCGGTCGGCACCCTGATCCGCGACAAGATCAGCGGCGAGCAACTCGCCGATCTCGCGCGCCACGGCCAGACGTTCGTGATGGCACGCGGCGGCAACGGCGGCATGGGCAACCTGCACTTCAAGTCCAGCGTCAACCGCGCACCGCGGCAGTTCACGCCGGGCGAAGCGGGCGAAGAACGCGAGATCCACCTCGAGCTCAAGGTGCTGGCCGACGTCGGCCTGCTGGGCTATCCCAATGCCGGCAAATCCACCTTCATCCGCGCGGTCTCCGCCGCGCGTCCCAAGGTGGCCGACTACCCCTTCACCACGCTGCACCCCAATCTGGGCGTGGTGCGCGTCGATGACGGCCGCAGCTTCGTGGTCGCCGACATCCCCGGCCTGATCGAAGGCGCCGCCGAAGGCGCCGGCCTGGGCCATCAGTTCCTGCGCCATCTGGCACGCACCGAACTGCTGCTGCACCTGGTCGACGCTGCGCCGCTGGAGGAAGGCGTCGACCCGGTCGCGCAGGCGGTCGCGATTGTCGAGGAACTGCGCAAGTACGACCCCGAACTCGCGGCCAAGCCGCGCTGGCTGGTGCTCAACAAGGCCGACCTGAGCGACCCCGAGGCCATGGATGCGCTGCGCGCACGCTTCGCGGCCGCCTTCGGTCCCGAGGTGCCGATCCACGTGCTGTCCGCGCTGACCGGCGATGGCTGCCGCGCGCTGTGTTTCGCCATCGCGCGCCATGTCGAGGAGCGCCACGCCGCCAATCGCGCCGCCGCCGGACCGGATGCCGACGCGGATGCCACAGCGGCAGCGGACATGGACGCCGGTGCCGAAGGCCACGCCGCCGACGCCGCAGAGCCGGACGACGCGCACACGCAGGCAGGCGACCCGGCATGAGCCGTTCGCTGCTGGCGCAGGCGCCGCGCATCGTGGTCAAGATCGGCAGCAGCCTGCTGACCGATGAAGGGCGCGGACTCGACCATGCCGCCATCGCGCTGTGGGCGGGACAGATCGCCGCCCTGCGCCGGCTGGGCCGCGAAATCGTGCTGGTCTCGTCGGGCGCCATTGCCGAAGGCCTGCAGCGCCTGGGCTGGTCGCGCCGGCCCAGCGCCCTGCACGAACTGCAGGCCGCCGCCGCCGTGGGTCAGATGGGACTGGTGCAGGTGTACGAGCGCGCCTTCCACGAACACGGCCTGCGCACCGCCCAGATCCTGCTCACCCACGAGGATCTGGCCGACCGCCGCCGCTATCTCAACGCGCGCTCCACGCTGCGCACCCTGCTCGATCTGGGCGTGCTGCCGATCATCAACGAGAACGACACCGTGGTCGTCGACGAGATCCGCTTCGGCGACAACGACACCTTGGGCGCGCTGGTCACCAATCTGATCGAGGCCGACTGCCTGGTGATCCTGACCGACCAGCCGGGCCTGTATACCGCGGATCCGCGCAAGGATCCGCACGCCCAACTGGTGCGGCATGCCCAGGCCGGCGACCCCGCGCTGGAAGCCATGGCCGGCGGCGCCGGCAGCAGCGTCGGCACCGGCGGCATGGCCACCAAGGTGCTGGCCGCCAAGCGCGCCGCGCGCAGCGGCGCACACACCATCATCGTCTCCGGCCGCGAAGCGCAGGTCCTGCAGCGCCTGGCCGACGGCGAGGAAATCGGCAGTCATCTGCAGGCTGACACGCGCCCGCTGGCGGCACGCAAGCAGTGGCTCGCCGATCACCTGCAGGTGGCGGGCCGCCTGCACCTGGACGCCGGCGCCAGCCGCGCCCTGCTCGAGGACGGCAAGAGCCTGCTGCCGATCGGCGTGACCGGCGTTGACGGTGATTTCGGCCGCGGCGAGGTGGTCGCCTGCGTCGATGCCAACGGCCGCGAAGTGGCGCGCGGCCTGTGCAACTACGCGGCCGACGAAGCGCGCCGCATCATGCGGCTGCCGAGCAGCCAGATCGAGGCCACTCTGGGCTTCATCGACGAAGCCGAACTGATCCATCGCGACAACCTGGTGGTCCTGGCCAGTGACTGACCCCGGCGCGGCCGGGTCGCGCCCGCGCGCAGCGGCTGTCGTCATCGGCGGCGGCCCTGCCGGGCTGATGGCTGCCGAGGCACTGAGCACGGCTGGCATCGAGGTCGACCTCTACGACGCCATGCCCTCGCCCGGCCGCAAGTTCCTGCTGGCCGGCATCGGTGGCCTCAACCTGACGCACGCCGAAGATCCGGCGCAGTTCTGTGCGCGCTTCGGTGACGCCCAGGCCTGGCTGCAGCCCATGCTCGACCGTTTCCCGCCGCAGGCCGTGCGCGATTGGGCGCAGGGCCTGGGCATCGAGACCTTTGTCGGCAGTTCGGGACGCATCTTTCCGCTCGGCATGAAGGCGGCGCCGCTGCTGCGGCGCTGGCTGCAACGCCTGCGCAGCGCCGGGGTGCAGCTGCACACGCGCCATCGCTGGCTGGGCTGGACTGCCGACGGCAGCCTGCGCCTGGCGTCAGCGCACAGCGAACTCACGCTGCGGCCGTCCGCCACCGTACTGGCACTGGGCGGCGCGAGCTGGCCGCAGCTGGGCTCGGACGGCAGCTGGGTGCCGCTGCTGGCGGCGGCAGGCGTGGCGATCCAGCCACTGCAGGCTGCCAACTGCGGCTTCGATGTGGCCTGGAGTGCGCACCTGCGCGAGCGCTTCGCCGGCGCCCCGCTGAAGTCGGTCTGTCTCGACGTCATCGACGCACACGGCAGGGTGCACCGCCAGCGCGGCGAGCTGGTGATCTCGGCGCACGGCGTCGAGGGCAGCCTGGTCTACGCATGTTCGCGCATCCTGCGCGAACAGCTGGCGGCCGGCGGCCGCGCCGGCTTCACGCTCGACCTGCTGCCCGATCATTCCGCGCTGCGCGTGGCCGAGGCCGTGGCCCACCCGCGCGGCGCGCGCTCGCTGTCCAGCCACCTGCAGAGCCGCCTGGGCCTGACCGGCATCAAGGTGGCGCTGCTGTTCGAGGTGCTGGGCAAGACCCGCATCCTGCAGACCGATCTGCTCGCGCGCACCATCAAGGCGCTGCCGATCAGCGTGCAGGCGGCACGCCCGCTGGCCGAGGCGATCAGCAGCGCCGGCGGCGTCGGCCGCGAAGCCGTCGATGCGCAGCTGATGCTGCGCGCCTGGCCGGGCGTGTTCGTGGCCGGCGAAATGCTCGACTGGGAGGCGCCGACCGGCGGCTACCTGCTCACCGCCAGTCTTGCCAGCGGACTGGCTGCGGGACTCGGCGCACGCGCCTGGCTGGAGCGCTGAGCGGGCTTCAGGGCCGGTGGAACTCGGCGCCCGGCTTCCATTGCGGCGGCTCGTCGCGATTGGCGGTGCGGTAGCCGACATCGAGCAGCAGCTGCAGGTCCTCGACGGCACCGCTCAGGTCCCAGTCGTCGCGCACCACGTCGAGCGGCGTGTGGTAGGCATGACGCGCGTAGTCCTCGCTGTGTTCGCGCGCATACGCGAGGTTGTGTCCGCGCAGGCGCAGATTGGCGGTCACGAACAGCGTGGGCACGCCGACGCGCGCGAACTCGATCTGATCGGAGCGGTAGGCCATGCCGGAATCCGGCCGCGCTTCCGGGAAAACCTCGCGCCCTTGGCCCAGCGCCGCGTCGAGCAGGGTGTCCTCGAGGGTATTGGCACCGTAGCCCACCACATCGACACCGCTGCTGCGGCCCAGCGGGTTGAGCCCGTCGATGTTGATGTCGGCCACCGTGCGCGCCAGCGGAACCACCGGATGGCGCACATACCAGCGCGCCCCGAGCTGGTTGCGCTCCTCGGCGGTGGTGGCGATGAACACGATGCTGCGGCGTGGTGCAGGCCGCGCCTGCGCCATGGCCTGCGCGATCTGCAGCATGCCCGACACGCCGGAGGCATTGTCGATGGCGCCGTGGTAGACGGGATCGCCGTTGCGATGCTCGTCGCGCCCGAAGTGGTCCCAGTGCGCGGTGTAGACCACCGCCTCATGGCGCAGCGCCGGATCGCTGCCCGCAATGCGGCCGATCACATTGGCCGAGCGCACCTCGCGCCAATGGTTCTGGATGCGGAAGCGCGCGCGGATCGGCAGGCTCACCGGACGGAAGTCGCTGCGCACGGCCTGGGCGCGCAGGGCATCGAGGTCATAGCCGGCGGCGGCCAGCACCGTCCTGGCCTGCGACCCTTCGATCCAGCCCGGCACCAGCGGGTAGTCGGAGTTGGCCGTGGCCGATTGCAGGATGTAGTTTTCCTGGCCCCAGCTGTTGACCACCACCGACCAGGGGTAAGCGGCCAGCGAGGTGTCGTGCACGATGAGCACGGCGGCAGCCCCCAGGCGCGCGGCCATTTCGTACTTGTAGGTCCAGCGGCCGTAGTAGGTCATCGCCGCGCCCTTGAACATGGCCGGATCGAGCCGGTCGGGCCGGTTGCGGTCGGGCACCTGGGGATCGTTGATCAGCATCAGCAGCGTCTTGCCGCGCAGGTCCATGCCCTTGTAGTCGTTCCAGCCGTATTCCGGGGCGATCACGCCGTAGCCCACGAACACCACATCCGAATTGTCGACCGCCACCTCGGACAGTGGCGCCGGTGACCAGGCCACGAAATCACGCTGTGGCGCGAGCACGTGCGGCTTGCCCTTGATGCTCAGGGTCAGCTGCGGCTGCGAGGTGTAGGCGACCATCGGCACGATCTGGGTCCAGCTGCCACCCTCGCCCGCCGGCAACAGTCCCACCGCCTTGAAGCGCGCCTTCAGCCAGTCGACGGTCACGGCTTCGCCGTGGGTGCCGGGCGCACGGCCCTCGAATTCATCCGACGCCAGCTTCTCGATGCCGGTCAGCAGGTCACGTGCGGTGATGGTGTTGCGCGCACGGGCCAGCGGATCGCCGGGTGCCGCGAGGTCCGGGCGCGCCGGCGGGATCGCCGGGCTGCTGACCGGCGCCGGTCGCGGCGGCGCACCGGCACACGCGCTCAACAGCAGCAGCAGAGGAAGCAGAAGGAACACGAAAGGCATCGGACGCAAGGCATGCAGCGCACAGGATCAAGCCCGCAGTCTACCGCCGTCCCCGGGGAATGCGCGCGGTCAGCTAAAATGTCGGCTTTCTCCGCACAGGACCTTCACCATGCGCGCGTCGCAGTTCTTCATCTCCACCCTCAAGGAAGCTCCGGGCGAGGCCGAGCTGGTCAGCCATCGGCTGATGCTGCGCGCCGGCCTGATCCGGCGCCTGGGCAGCGGCCTCTACACCTGGATGCCGCTGGGCCTGCGCGTGCTGCGCAAAGTGGAGAACATCGTGCGCGAAGAGATGGACCGTGCCGGTGCACTCGAACTGCTGATGCCGGCGGTGATCCCGGCCGAACTGTGGCAGGAATCCGGACGCTGGGACAAGTTCGGACCGCAGATGCTCAAGATCCGTGATCGCCACGAGCGCGACTTCCTGTTCGGCCCCACCCACGAGGAGGTGATCTGCGACGTGGCGCGCAAGGAGATCCGCAGCTACCGCCAACTGCCGGTCAACTGGTACCAGATCCAGTCCAAGTTCCGCGACGAAATCCGTCCGCGCTTCGGCGTGATGCGCGCGCGCGAATTCCTCATGAAGGACGCCTATTCCTTCCACGAGGACTACGCTTCGCTGGAAGCCACCTACCAGCGCATGTACGCCACCTACAGCGCCATCTTCACGCGCCTTGGCCTGCACTTCCGCGCCGTGGCCGCCGACACCGGCGCGATCGGCGGATCGGGCTCGCACGAGTTCCACGTGCTGGCGGATTCGGGCGAGGATGCCATCGCGTGGTGCCCGGACAGCGGCTACGCCGCCAACGTCGAGCTGGCCGAGGCGCTGGCACCGGCCGGCCAGCGTGCGGCTGCCGGCGCCGCGCTGACGCGCGTGCCCACCCCCGGCAAGACCGGCAATGCCGAGCTGGCCGAATTCCTCGGCATCGCGCTGGCGCAGACCCTCAAGGCGCTGCTGCTGATCGACGGCCAGGGCCGGCCGGTGCTGGCGCTGATGCGTGGCGACCATCAGCTCAACGAGATCAAGGCCAACAAGGTGGTGCCGGACATGCGTCTGGCAAGCGACGCCGAAATCCGCGAACACTTCGGCGACGCCAAGGGCTACATCGGTCCGGTCGGCGTGGACCGCAGCCGCGTGCGCGTGATCGCCGACCGCAGCGCCGCGCTGCTGGCCGACTTCTGCTGCGGCGCCAACGAGGCGCCGTTCCACCTCACCGGCGTCAACTTCGGACGCGACTGTCCGGAACCCGACCTGGTGGCGGACCTGCGCACCGTCGAAGCGGGCGATCCCAGCCCGGACGGTGGCGGCACGCTCGAGATCTGCCGCGGCATCGAGGTCGGCCACATCTTCCAGCTACGCACCAGGTACTCCGAGGCGATGCAGGTCACTTTCCTCGATCGCAACGGCAGCGCCACCCCGGCCGAGATGGGCTGCTACGGCATCGGTGTGAGCCGGGTGGTGGCGGCGGCGATCGAACAGAACCACGACGAGCGCGGCATCATCTTTCCGCGGGCCATCGCGCCGTTCGAGGTCGCCATCGTGCCGATGGGGCTGGCCCGCAGCGAAGCCGTGCGCGCCGCTGCCGAGACCGCGTACGACGCGCTGCGCGCCGCCGGCTTCGACGTGCTGCTCGACGACCGTGATGAACGCCCTGGCGTGCTGCTGGCGGATCAGGAACTGCTGGGCATTCCCTTCCGTGTGGTGATCGGCGAGCGCGGCCTCAAGGAAGGCCTGGTCGAATTCCAGGGACGCCGCGATGCCGAGGCACGCAAGATCGCCCCCGCCGATCTGGTCGCCACCCTCAAGGCCGCCATCGCCCACTGAAAGGCGGGCGGGTGCCGCGGCTTGACGCCTCGCTCACACCAAAGCATCATGACAGCAAGAACTTTGCTGTCATGATGCCATGCGAACCACCGTCACCTTGGATGCAGACGTCGAGGCCCTGCTGCGGCGTGCCATGCACGAGCGCGAAGCCTCCTTCAAGGAAGTCCTGAATGCGGCCATCCGCACCGGACTGACACGACAGGCCATGCCCGCAGCGGAACCGTTCCGCCAGCGCGTTTACGAGTTGGGGGAACCACAGGTCGACCTGAGCAAGGCCAACGCCCTGGCTGGAGAACTCGAAGATCTGGACATCCTGCTGCGCATGGGCCAGCAACCTTCAGTTCCTGAATGATGGTCATTCCCGACGTCAACATCCTCCTTCACGCCGTCAATGCATCGTCCCGGCAGCACCCGGCGGCGCGCGACTGGCTCGAAACCGCCATCAAGTCGCGCGATGGCGTCGGCCTTGCA
The DNA here is from genome assembly GCA_028873535.1 of Pseudomonadota bacterium. Classification (GTDB taxonomy): domain Bacteria; phylum Pseudomonadota; class Gammaproteobacteria; order Burkholderiales; family Ferrovaceae; genus CAIVHB01. Next base: position 29,724 of record JAGWIJ010000004.1, on the reverse strand, counting down.
TGGATGTCCCTGCTGGGATTCATCCGTCTGAGCACCCGCCACGCCATACTGCCGCGCCCGCTCGATCACCAGCAGGCGCTGGAGCTGGTGCGGAATTGGGTCGATCATCCGAACACCAGGATCCTCCATCCGACAGAGCGGCATCTGCAGGTGCTGTCCCGACTTCTGACGGGTGCCGGCCACGCGGGCAACCTCACGACGGATGCGCATCTGGCAGCGCTCGCCATCGAGCACGGCGCCGTACTGGCTTCCTTCGATCGTGACTTTGCGCGTTTCAGCGGGCTGGCGTTCGAGCCGCTGGTCTGAGCGCGCGGGCGCCTCAGCGCGCCAGCGCGGTGCTGCTCAGGCCCTGCGAGGCCCAGTTGGATTTCCAGGCCTGCAGCACCAGAGACGGATAGTCGGGCTGGCCCAGACTGCCGTTGTAGCGCCCAAGCGCACGGAACAGGTCGCCGTGCTCGCGATCGACGTAGTAGCGCAGGATGGTGCAGCCATAGCGCAGATTGGTGCGCAGGTGGAACAGGTCCTGGCTGGCACTGCCGATGTCGCGCAGCCAGAACGGCATCACCTGCATGTAGCCGCGCGCACCGACATTCGAGACGGCGTATTTGTGGAAAGCGCTTTCCACCTGGATGACTGCCAGCACCAGCTCGGGTTCCAGCCCGGCACGCGTGGCCTCGTAGTGCACCGTGCGCAGCAGCTCGACCCGCTGGCGCAGATCCGGCATGCGCGTACCCAGTCGGCCGGACATCGCCGCCAGCCAGCTGCGCTCCGCCGTCTCGTCACCCAGGCCGCTGTGGTCGGTCGGGCTGTCGGCGACACTGCGGCTGAGCAGCGAGCGCACCGAGGCGCTGAGCGGTTCCTCGCGCTGCTGGCCGGCGCGCACCGCGGGTGCGCTGCCCAGCAGCAGCAGCGCCAGCAGCGCAGCAAGCGCGTGTCTGGCTTGGGAGGACGGGATGCTGACGGCCGGGAACATGCGCGCATGATAAGTCAGCGCACGCCACCGCGACGAGTGTTTCACCCTGCCGGCGCGCGGCCGACAGCCCGCCAGGCAGCCGGACGGATCACTTGAACGCCCTCTATTCATTCAACCTTTCAACAAGTTATAGTCCTGTAATGCGAAAAAACTGCAAGTAGCGTGTGCATTGATCTAGAATCGCCTCAGTTCCACGGTTAAGTCGAAGGCTCTGCCTTTCCCTTCTTCGAAAGCGTTCCGCCCATGTCGTTCCGTTTCGCGGTACCAGAGCTGGATGCCGATCAGGCCGCCGATTTCAGCCCCCGCCAGCTGGGTCTGCTGATCCGCGAGGTCGAGCAGGCGCCCGCGCCGGAGGCAGCCCGCCTGCTCAATGGCTGGCTGTGTCTGGCCAACCGTTCGCCCGCCAGGACCGACGACCGCCTGCGCGCCCTGGAATCGCTGTTGCCCACCGCCAAGACCACGCTGGACGAGCTTGCCGCCGTCTATGAAGTCGGCAGCCTGCCGCTGACCGGTCCCTTCCGGGATGCCGCCACGGTGGCGCGCAGCATCCAGCTTGAACTCGGCTACGGCTTCAAGCGCGTGCTGATGGAACATACCCAGAAGCTCACCGCCGAAGGCCAGAAGGCCCTGCCCTTCCTGTTGTGCCGCGCCATGCGCGAACTCGCCGACACCCTGGTCACTGCCTACTGCACCTACTGCCCGACCCCGTCCGGGATCTGGCAGGAGATCCACCACATCTTCCACTACGCCCAGTTCTATGGGCTGGACAACAGCCTGGTGGAGGATTTCGGCGGCCACCCCAGCACCACGCTGGGCGCCATCTATCGCGAAGTCCTGCTGTTCGCGCTGATGGATCCCTATCACCTGCAGCCGGGCGAGGCACGCACGGTGCTTGAACTGGTGTCGCACTTCCAGCGCCTGCTGGTGGTCGAGCCCTACCGCGACGTCAGCCACACCGATGGCGTGTTCCTGATCCAGGCCAGCCAGGACAAGCCGCCGCGCCCGCTGGCGGCCTCGGGCGGCGTGGTGATCTCTCCGATGGACAAGCTGCTCGACACCGGGCGTCTGGTCGCGGAACTCGGCGCCACCCGGCGTCGCTCCGAATCAGGCGACAGCGCCGAACTCACGCTGATTCCGGTGGCCGAGGGGCGCGGCGCCCTGCACGCCCTGCTGGCCCGCCTGGAACGCCACTGGACCTCGCCACCCCGGCGCGGCGCCAATCGCAAGACCGGCGGCCACGACGTCGCGGTCGCGATCGGGATTCCGCTGGTGGCCGGCGCCGTTGCCGCCGGCCGCGGCGACCTCACCACCCAGCTGGAAAACTGGCAGGTGGCCAACGAAAGCCCGGGCGGCTTCGCGCTGCGGCGCGACGGCCCGATCGCCAGCGATGTCACGGTCGGCGAAGTGGTGGCGATCCTGCATCCGGAAGTCGACGAATGGCAGCCCGGCATCGTGCGCTGGGTGCACGACCGCCAGGACCAGTTGATGGAATGCGGCGTGCAGTTGCTGGCGCCGACCTGCCAGGTGGTATCGCTGCAGCCGGCCGGCGCCGAAAGCGGCCCACCCCGGCTGGGGCTGCGCCTGCCCGAGGTGCCCGCGCTCAATCGTCCGCCCTTGCTGCTGGCCGCCCGCGGCACCTTCCAGGCCGGCCGCGAATGGGGCCTCGACGGCGCGCACGGCCGCCAGCGCGCACGTGCCGTGCGCCTGGACGACCACACCTATCAGGTGGACGTGTTCGAGTTCGAGATCCTGGAGGGCGCCGCCGGCGTCTGAGCGGCCTCCGCGGCAGCGGGCACGGCGGCCAGCCTGGCCAGTCCCATGCCCAGTTCACGCGCCGGCAAGGCGTCGAGCACCGCCGCCACTTCGCGCAACTCGCCGTCGCCCGACCAGTGGCCGCCGGCCAGCGGCCCGCGATGGAACAGCACCCACACATCGCCGACACTGGCATGCCAGGATCCCGCGCTGGCCTGCCAGCGTCCCGGCCGGCCCTGGCGGATGAGTGCCGCCGCCTGCAGCGGCTCCAGCACCGTCTCGAGGTCATCGTAGCCCAGCCCGGCGCGCCGCTGCAGCTGCGGCAGGGCCAGGCCCTCCTCGCCAAGCGCCATCAGCAGGCGCATCACCTGCAGCGCGTCGCGGAAACGCTGGTCGGGATGGTCGCGCGGCACCCGCCAGGCGTCGCGGTGCCAGTGCGACAGGCTGGCCGTGAGCACCGCGCCCCCCAGCACCACCGACCATGACAGCTGGATCCACAGCAGGAAGATCGGGAACGCCGCGAAGGCGCCGTAGATCAGCGTGTAGGCGTGGAAGTGGTGCACGTAGAAACTGAACAGCCACTTCATGAGCTGGAAGCCCAGCCCGGCCAGCACGCCACCGGCCAGCGCGTGCGCGAACGGCACATGGCGGTGCGGCAGCCAGCGATACGCCGCCGTGAGCGCCGTGGTGATGGCCAGCCAGGGCAGCAGCGCCAGCAGCGTGCGCGGCAGCCAGGGCAGCCCGTGCGCCAGACCGAGCGAGGCGCGGACCAGGCTGGTCGACAGCGTGAGGCCGACGCCGACCAGCAAGGGTCCCAGCACCAGCAGCAGCCAGTAGCTGATCAGGCGCGTGGCCAGGGGCCGCTGCGCACGCACACGCCAGATCTCGCTGAACGCGCGGTCCACCGTCATCATCGCCATGGCCGCCGCCACCACCAGCACCAGCGTGCCGGCCAGGCGCAGCTGTGCCGCGTTGTTGGAGAAGTGGGTCATGTAGAGCGCGATGATCCGGCTGGCCGCATCGGGCAGCAGCTGGGTCAGCATCAGTTCGCGCACCTTCGCCAGCAGCACCTTGAATCCGGGGAAGGCGGTCAGCACGGTCAGCGCCAGGGTCAGCAGCGGCACCAGCGCGAACAGCGTCGTCACCGTCAGGCTGCCGGCGGTCTGCAGGCTGCGCGTGCGGTGGAAACGGCGTACCACGAAGGCGGCGAAACCGAAGGCGCGCTGAAGCGGCGTCAGCGGCACCAGATGGTCGCGCGGCCGCACGCTGCGCAGCGCTTCGTAGAGACGGAAGCCCAGACGCAGCAGCACCGGCGGCAGGCGGTGCCGCCAGTGCGCAAAGGAGGGAAAGCCTGGCATGGATGGAAGACTCGGGCCGGCGGAGCGGGCAGGCACTGTACCGCGAGTGGCACCGCAGACGGAAGCGCCGGCGCGCGCCGTCTTCAAGTTCCCGGCCCGCCGGCCGCTAGTGCGAACTACCTGACGCCTTTCCATTCCACGCCAAGGCCATTACCGCCATGACCATTTCGACCCGACTGCTGCTGCTGGTGTGCACCGCGCTTTGCGCCCTGCTGCTGGTCGCCGGCACCAACATGTACCAGGCTGAACACGTCTATGCGGCCGCCAACTACGGCAACGAGAACACGGTGCCGAGCCTGGTCACGCTGGACCGCGCGGTGGCCGCGCTGGGCCGCATGCGCGTGCGCATGTACCGCTTCACCCTGCTCGACGACCCGGCGCAGCGCGCCCGGCTGGGACCGCTGGTCGGCAAGGCGCGCGGCGAACTGGATCAGGCCTTGCGCGACTACCAGGCCGAAGTGTCCGATGCGCGCGACCGCCAGTATCTGGACGACGAACGCGCGCTGCTGGAGCAGCTCTATCCCCATGTCGACAAGGTGATGGCCGCGGTCAGCGCGGTCGAACGCAGCCAGGCGATCGCGCTCATGGCGCAGGACGTCGATCTGGCGCAGAACATCACCAGGACCCTGGAAGACCACATCGCCTACAACGCCGAACTGGGGCGCCAGGGCGCCGTCCGCGCCATGGCCGCCAAGCAGGCGGCATTGTGGATCTCGATCGGCGTGCTGGTGGCCGCGACCATCGCACTGGCCTTGCAGGGTTTCTATGCACGGGCGCGCATCGCCGCCCAGCTGGCGCGCGCCAACACCATCGCCCAGCGCATCGCCGACGGCGACCTGCGCCGGGCGGACCCGGCGAGTCGCGCCGAGCAGGACGAAATCGGCGCGCTGCTCGGCGCCCTCGAGCGCATGCGCGCACAGCTCGCCCAAACCATGACCGAGGTCGTGACGTCGGCGCAGGTCCTGCGGCAGTCGGCCGGCGGGCTTTCCGCAGCGGCGGCACATACGGCCAGCGCCAGCCAGCAGCAGTCGCAGGCCAGTGCCGCCGTGGCCGCAACCGTGCAGGAACTCACGGTCAGCATCGACGAGGTCGGGCGCAATGCCAGCGATGCCAATGCCCACGCGCTCGAATCGCGCAGCGTTGCCGAAAGCGGCGGCCGCCAGGTGCGTGACGCCGCCGCCCGGGTGGGCACCGTGGCCACGCGGATCGAACACACGGCGCAACAGATCGGGGGCCTGTCGCAGGACGTGCAGGAGATCGGCAAGATCACCACGGTGATCCGCGAAGTCGCAGAACAGACCAACCTGCTGGCGCTCAATGCGGCCATCGAAGCAGCGCGCGCGGGCGAGCAGGGCCGCGGTTTCGCGGTGGTCGCCGACGAGGTGCGCAAGCTTGCCGAGCGCACCACCGCCTCCGCACGCGGCATCGGCGAAGTCGTCGAACGCATCCAGGGCGGCGCGCTCGCAGCCGCCGGCAGCATGAGCACCAGCCGCGACATGGTCGGCGAGGTGGTCGCGGCGGCAAGCGCATCGGGTGGCGCCATGGAGGCCATCGTCGGGTCGGCCGACGTGCTGCGCGCATCGATCGCGGCGATCGCCGCTGCGCTCGACGAGCAGCGTGTCGCCTCTGCGGACGTGGCGCGCAACGTGGAGGCGATCGCGCAGGGCTCGGAAGAGAACGCGAACGCGGTGGCCACGGTGTCGGACACCGCGCAGCAGTTGCTGGGCGTCGCCGAAGGCCTGCAGGCAAGCGTCGCCGGTTTCAGGCTTTAGCGCAAAACCGCTCAAGTTGCTCTGGAAGCTGCCGAAATAGCGATCTGGTCCTCCAAGATAACGAGATCACAATGAAAATCCGCCACCGGCTGCAGCTCCTGGTCGCCACCGCCGTACTGAGTCTGCTCGGCATCACCGGCGTCAACCTCTACCAGTCAGAACAGATCTACCGGCGCGCGGATTTCACCAACGAGAACGTGTTGCCCAGCCTGGACATCCTCTACAAGGCGGTCCAGAGCTACGGCACCCTGCGCACGCGCACCGCGCACATGATCATGGAGGACGCGCCGGCGGCGCGCGCCGACCTGGACAGCCGGATCGCCGCCGTGCACCAGGACGTGGAGCGCCAGCTGGCGGCCTACGAGCCGCTGCTCGCCGACGCGGAAGACCGCCGCTTGTGGAACCTGGAACGCGAACAGTTGCAGACCTCCGACGAAGCGCGTGCGCGCCTGTTGGCTGCCATGCGGGCCAATGACCGCGCTGCGCTGCTGCCGGCGCTGGAACACGAAGTCGCCGCCGCCGAGAAGCTGCTCGCCACCTTCGATGCGCATCGCGTGTACAACATGAAACTCGGCACAACGGCCGCCGCGAGCGGCCTGGATGCCAAGCGCAGCGCACTTTGGCTGGGCATCGGTACTCTGCTGCTGGCCGCCGCGCTGATGGGCGCGCAGGGCATGCTGGCCATCGGCCGCATCCGCAGCCAGCTCGACGAGGCCAACCGGATCGCCGCCCGGATCGCCGACGGCGACCTGCGCCGCGACAGCGCCGCGCGCGCGTCCGGGGACGACGAAATCGGCCAGCTGCTGCTGGCGCTGGAGCGCATGCGCGAACGGCTATCCGCCACGCTGGCACGCGTGGTCAACGGCTCGACGGCGGTGCTGCAATCGGCCACCTCGCTGTCGACCGCGGCCCAGCAGACCTCGGCCGCCAGCGAGCGCCAGTCGCAGTCGACCGCCCAGGCCGCCGCGGCGATCGAGGAACTGACCGTCAGCATCGACCACGTCAGCAGCAATGCCCAGGATGCCCATCAGCACGCAAATGCCTCGCGCACGCTGGCTGACAGCAGCGCCGGCAGCGTGGAAACCGCGGTGCGTCAGGTCGGCGATGTCTCCGGCCGCGTCGAACACACCGCCAGCCAGGTCGGGCAGCTGTCCAGCGACGTGATCGAGATCGGCAGCATCACCACGGTGATCCGCGAGGTCGCCGAACAGACCAATCTGCTGGCGCTCAACGCCGCCATCGAGGCAGCGCGCGCCGGCGAGCAGGGCCGCGGCTTTGCCGTGGTGGCCGACGAAGTGCGCAAGCTGGCCGAGCGCACCACCACCTCGGTGCACAGCATCGGCGAAGTGATCCAGCGCATCCAGCGCGGCGCCACCGAGGTGGTGGCCAGCATGGACACCAGCCGCCAGATGGTGGCGCAGGTGGTCGAGAGTTCGCAGCAGTCCGGCCGCTCGATGCAGGGCATCGTCACCTCCGCGGAAACTCTCAGCCAGGCCATTGCGTCGATCTCCGCCGCACTCGACGAGCAGCGTGCGGCCTCGCAGGAACTGGCACGCTCGGTCGAAACGGTGGCTCAGGCCTCCGAGGAAAACGCCGTGGCCATTGCGACGGTGTCGCGTACGGCTGTCGACCTGCGCGAGGTGGCCGACACCCTCAAGGCCGACGTGGCGAGCTTCCGGCTCCAGGGCTGAGCCGCCGGCCGCGGCGCCAGCGCCCGATCCGGCTCAGTGCCCACAGCACGTAGCCGTGCAGGGCGTAGGCGGCGAACAGTCCGAACAGCACCCGCGCCTGGTCGATGGTGATCACCACGAATCCCAGCATCACCACCAGCACCGCCCAGAAGGGCACGGCGCGGCGCAGATTGATGTCCTTGAAGCTGTAGAACTTGATGTTCGACACCATCGACAGCCCGGCGAACAGGGTCAGGCCCCAGGCAAACCAGTGGATATCGCGCCCCACCACCTGGTATTCGCCGTGCAGCACCCACACCAGTCCTGCGATCAGCGCCGCTGCGGCAGGGCTTGGCAGACCCACGAACCAGCGCTTGTCGACGGTGCCGATCTGGGTGTTGAAGCGTGCCAGCCGCAGGGCTGCGCCGCAGCAATAGACGAAGGCGCCCAGCCAGCCCAGCTTGCCCATCGGCTGCAGCGCCCATTCGTACATCAGCAAGCTGGGCGCAGCACCGAACGAGACCATGTCGGACAGGCTGTCGTACTCGGCACCGAAGGCGCTCTGGGTGCGCGTGAGCCGCGCCACGCGGCCGTCGAGCCCGTCGAGCACCATGGCGACGAAGATCGCCTGGGCGGCTCCGACGAAGTCGTCGTTCATCGACTGCACGATGGCGTAGAAGCCGGAGAACAGCGCCGCCGTGGTGAACAGGTTGGGCAGCAGGTAGATGCCGCGGCGGCGCGGGCCGCCGGTCAGGGGATCGCCGATCGGATCAGCCATTGCGCCCTCCGGGTCAGGAAAGTTCGGCAAGCACGCTGAGCGCGGCGCTCACCTTGTCGCCGATCGCCACGCGCACGTGCGCACCCGGCGGCAGGTAGACGTCGACACGCGAACCGAAGCGGATGAAGCCGTAGCGCTGCCCGCGCACCAGCACGCTGCCCGGCTGCACGTAGCACAGGATGCGCCGCGCGATCAGGCCGGCCACCTGCACGCAGCTGATCTCGTGCCCGCTGGTGGTGCGCAGGCACACGGCATTGCGCTCGTTGTGCTCGGAGGCCTTGTCGAGATCGGCGTTGACGAAGCTGCCGGGATGATAGTGCACCGCCAGCACCTCGCCGTCGACCGGGCTGCGATTCGAGTGCACGTTGAACACGTTCATGAACACGCTGATCTTGACCGCCGGCCGCTGCAGCCAGGGGTCGGTGACCGGCATCACCGCGACGATGCGGCCATCGGCCGGCGACACCACCGCGTTGGGGGCGGCGGTGACGGCACGTGCCGGGTCGCGGAAGAACTGCAGCACGAACAGCGCGGCGATCCACAGCGGAATCGCCCATGCCACGCCGTTCATCAGGGTCACCAGCAATGCAGCACCGGTGATCCCGCTCAGGTAAGGCCACCCCTCGCGGGCAATCAAGGGGTGGGGGTAGAGGGCGCGCGACAACTCAGTTCTTGGACTGGTCGACCAGCTTGTTCTTCGAGATCCAGGGCATCATGCCGCGCAGCCGCGCACCCACGGTCTCGATCAGGCTTTCGCGGCCGATGCGCCGCATGGCGTGCAGCGAAGGCGCGCCGGCACGGTTTTCCAGGATGAACTCCTTGGCGAACTGGCCCGACTGGATCTCGTGCAGGATCTTCTTCATCTCGGCACGCGTCTGCTCGGTCACGATGCGCGGACCGCGGCTGAAGTCGCCGTACTCGGCGGTGTTCGAGATCGAGTAGCGCATGTTGGCGATGCCGCCTTCGTACATCAGGTCGACGATCAGCTTGAGTTCGTGCAGGCACTCGAAGTAGGCCATTTCCGGGGCATAGCCCGCCTCGACCAGGGTGTCGAAGCCGGCCTGCACCAGGGCGGTGGCGCCGCCGCACAGCACGGCCTGCTCGCCGAACAGGTCGGTCTCGGTCTCCTCGCGGAAATTGGTCTCGATCACGCCGGCACGCGCGCCGCCGTTGGCAGCCGCGTAGGACAGCGCGATGTCGCGCGCCCGGCCGCTGGCATCCTGCGCCACCGCGATCAGCGAAGGCACGCCGCCGCCCTGGGTGTAGGTGGAGCGCACCAGGTGACCCGGGCCCTTGGGGGCGATCATGATCACGTCGATGTCGGCACGCGGCACGATCTGGCCGAAGTGCACGTTGAAGCCGTGCGCGAAGGCAAGCGCCGCACCCGGCTTGATGTTGGGGGCGATATGGTTGCGGTAGACCTCGGGCTGGCTCTCGTCAGGCAGCAGGATCATCACCACGTCGGCGCCCTTGACTGCTTCGGGCACATCCTTGACGGTCAGGCCGGCGGCCTCGGCCTTCTTCCACGAGGCGCCGCCCGGGCGCAGCGCGACGGTGACGTTGACACCGGAGTCCTTCAGGTTGTTGGCGTGCGCGTGGCCCTGCGAGCCGTAGCCGATGATGGTGACGTTCTTGCCCTTGATGAGCGAGAGGTCGGCGTCTTTTTCGTAGTAAACCTGCATGGTCATGATGGTTTCAGCTCCTGGTGGCAGCGTGGATGGGTACGGGGCGGACCGGGTCAGACCCGCAGGATCCATTCACCGCGACCGATGCCGGAGGCACCGGTGCGGACGGTTTCCAGGATCTGCGCATTGCCGATCGCCTCGAGGAAGGCATCGAGCTTGTCGCGGGTTCCGGTCAGCTCGATGGTGTAGATGCGGTCGGTCACGTCGATGACGCGGCCACGGAAGATGTCGGCAGTGCGCTTGATCTCCTCGCGGTCCTTGCCTTCGGCGCGGACCTTGACCAGCATGAGTTCGCGTTCGATGTGGCGACCTTCGTTGAGGTCGAACACCTTCACCACCTCGATCAGCTTGTTGAGCTGCTTGGTGATCTGCTCGATGACGTCGTCGGATCCGAGCGTCACGATGGTCATCCGCGACAGCGTGGGATCCTCGGTCGGGGCCACGGTCAGCGATTCGATGTTGTAGGCGCGTGCCGAGAACAGTCCGGCCACGCGCGACAGCGCGCCGGCCTCGTTTTCCATCAGCAGCGAAAGGATATGGCGCTGGCTCACAGGTCCTCCGATCCGAGGATCATCTCGGTGAGTCCCTTGCCGCCCGGCACCATCGGGAAGACGTTCTCGGCCTGGTCGGTCATGAAATCGAGGAACACGGTTCGGTCCTTGAGGGCAAATGCTTCGCGCAGCGCGCCCTCGACGTCGGCCGGGCGCTCGATGCGCATGCCCACGTGCCCGTAGGCCTCGGCCAGCTTGACGAAGTCCGGCAGGGCCTCCATGTAGGACTCGGAGTAGCGGTTGCCGTGCTGCAGTTCCTGCCACTGGCGCACCATGCCCAGATAGCGGTTGTTGAGGTTCACGATCTTCACCGGCAGGTGGTACTGCTTGCAGGTGGAGAGCTCCTGGATGCACATCTGGATGCTCGCTTCGCCCGTGACGCAGGCCACCGTGGCATCGCGGAAGGCGAACTGCGCGCCCATCGCCGCCGGCAGGCCGAAGCCCATGGTGCCGAGGCCACCGGAGTTCAGCCAGCGACGGGGCTTGTCGAACTTGTAGTACTGCGCTGCCCACATCTGGTGCTGGCCCACGTCCGAGGTGATGATGGCATCGCCGTTGGTGACCCGGTACAGCGCCTCGACCACCGACTGCGGCTTGATCAGTTCGCTGCTGCGGTCGTAGCGCAGGCAGTCGCGCTTGCGCCATTCCTCGATCTGCGCCCACCACGCCGCCAGCGCTGCGGCGTCGGGCCGCGCTTCGCTGGCGCGCAGTTGGCGCAGCATCTCGTCGACGACATCGGCGATGTTGCCCACGATGGGCACGTCCACCTTGACGCGCTTGGAGATCGACGAAGGATCGATGTCGATGTGGATGATGCGGCGGCCAGGCTGGTAGAAGTGCTCGGGGTTGCCGATCACGCGATCGTCGAAACGCGCGCCGACCGCGAGCAGCACGTCGCAGCCCTGCATGGCCAGGTTGGCCTCGTAGGTGCCGTGCATGCCCAGCATGCCGACGAACTGGCGGTCGGTGGCGGGATAGCAGCCCAGGCCCATCAGGGTGTTGGTGCAGGGATAGCCGGTCAGGCGCACCAGCTCGGTGAGCTGCGGCGAGGCTTCGCCCAGCACCACGCCACCACCGGCATAGATCATCGGTCGCCTGGCCTCGAGCAGCATCTGCACGGCCTTCTTGATCTGGCCGGCGTGCCCCTTGGTGACCGGGTTGTAGGAGCGCATGGTGACGCTCTTGGGATAGCTGTACTCGGTGAGCTGCGCGCTGACATCCTTGGGGATGTCGACCAGCACCGGGCCCGGCCGGCCGCTGGTGGCGACGTAGAAGGCCTTCTTGATGGTGGTGGCGAGCTCGGCCACGTCCTTGACCAGGAAGTTGTGCTTGACGCAGGGCCGCGTGATGCCGACCGTGTCGACTTCCTGGAAGGCATCCAGGCCGATGGCACGCGTGGGCACCTGCCCGCTGATGATCACCAGCGGGATCGAGTCCATGTAGGCGGTGGCAATGCCGGTGACGGCATTGGTCACGCCGGGGCCGCTGGTGACCAGCGCCACGCCCGGCCGGCCGGAGCTGCGCGCGTAGCCGTCGGCAGCGTGCACGGCCGCCTGTTCATGGCGCACCAGGATGTGCTTGACCTTGTCCTGCTTGAAGATTTCGTCGTAAATGTAGAGGACGGCGCCGCCTGGATAGCCGAAGATGTACTCAACACCTTCCTCTGCCAGACAGCGCAGGGTGATATCGGCGCCTGAGAGTTGCATGGTGACCCTGAGCATGACCTCCGCAGTCCGCGCAGGGTCACGTATATAATTGAGTGGGAACCCGAAACAATAATCCCTGCACATGCGCAGGTCAAGGTGGCGGAAATCCGCCGCCTGCCCGGCCGGAACGGCCGTGGCGGGCGGCGGCCAGAGACTGCCCAGCAAGGAAGAGAAACTGGCTACCCACAAGCAACTCTCGGACTTTCTCGCCGGTGTCGAGCGGCGCGCCTACAAGCAGGCATTCTATGCGGTGCGTGACGAGGACGCGGCGCTGGATATCGTCCAGGAGGCCATGCTCAAGCTCGCCGAGCGCTACCCTGACCGGCCGGCAGAAGAACTGCCCATGCTGTTCCAGCGCATCCTGCAGAACGCCACCAACGACCATTTCCGCCGCTCCAAGGTGCGCAACACCTGGACGCGCCTGTTCTCGTCGTTCTTCACCAAGGACGACGACGAAGAACACGACGTGCTGGAAATGCTCCAGAGCCAGCAGGAAGAGCGTCCGCTGGAAAACCCGGAGGCCCAGGTCGACCAGCAGCAGACTCTGGCCGAAATCGAGGCCGCGCTGCAAAGATTGCCGGCGCGTCAACGGGAAGCGTTCCTGCTGCGTTACTGGGAAGAGATGGATGTGGCCGAGACCGCAGCGGCAATGGGATGCTCCGAAGGGAGTGTGAAGACCCATTGTTCGCGCGCGGTTCATGCGCTGGCAGGGATGCTTGGCGCGAGGGGGGTAAAGCTATGAATGAGAAGGAATTTTCTGAAAAGATCCGGGACCGGCTCAACGTTGCCACCCAACAGATCGATGGTATCACCCTGAATCGCCTGGAGCAGGCGCGTCAGCGTGCCTTGGGGAAGGTGCGCGCCGCGGAACGCCCGGCTGCCGTGGCAAGTCACCGCAACGGAACGCTGGCCCTGCACCTGGGGGGGGGCGACGGGGAGCATCCGCACCATACGCGCATGCTGTTCATCGGCCTGAGCCTGCTGGCGCTGCTGGCGGGGGCCTTCTACTGGCAACAGGCCAACGACGACGACGACGAACAGGGCTTGCTGGACGCCAAGATGCTGTCCAGCGAACTGCCCCTGCACGCCTTCGTCCACCCGGATTTCAAGGAATGGGTCAACAGTTCGCACTGATCCTGGCCCTGCTCGTCTGCCTGTGCAGCGCGACCGTGCCGGCGCAGGCGGCCGGCGCCGCCGACGGCGGCCTGCGCTGGGAGTCGCTGTCGCCGGAGCAGAAGCAGATCCTGACGCCGCTGGCACCGGACTGGGAGCGCATGCCGCCTTACCAGCGCCAGCGCCTGCTCAACGCCGTCAAGCACTATCCACAGCTGACCCCGGCCGAGCAGCAGCGCTTCCGCGCCCGCCTGCCGGGCTGGGCGCGCCTGCCGCACGATTCGCGCGATGAAGCGCGCGCCACCTACCGCAAGTTTCACGCCCTGCCCAAGGAAAAGCGCGACGAGATCAAGCAGCGCTGGCGCAGCAGTGATGCGCCGGCCCCCTCTGCTGAGGGCGCCGCTGCGGCCGATGCCGCTGCAGCCGGTGCCGCCGATGCCGCTGCGCGCGGCCGTGCCGAGCGCGACGAAGTCCCGCACTGATGCCCCCCAGCCAGGGCACGCAAGGCCCATCCAGCGACGCGGCAGCCGCGCCGGGTCCCACCAGCCTGTCAGGCGCCGCGCTGGCGGCACTGCCGTCGGCCGGCGTGCTGCCGCGCCTGCTGTGCGCGCTCTACGAAGGCCTGCTGCTGGTCGGCACCCTGGTGCTGGCCGGCTTCGTGCTGGTGCCACTGGCGCACGCTGCCGGCCTGCAGGATGACGACTTCCGGCGTTTCACGCGCGCCTGGATGATGACCGTGAGCAGCGCCTACTTCATCTGGTTCTGGCTGCACGGCGGCCAGACCCTGCCCATGAAGACCTGGCACATCCGGCTGTGCCGCGCCGACGGACGTCCGCTGGCGATCGACCAGGCCCTGCTGCGCATGGTGCTGGTCTGGGCCGGCTTCGGCTTGCTGGGCGCGCACTTCCTGTGGGCGCTGTTCGACCGCGATCGCCAGTTCCTGCACGACCGCATCCTGCACACGCGCATCGTCGATCTCGGCTAGGCCAGGCCCGGCCAGCCCGCCGGCCGGGGTACTACTGGCGCGACTCCAGCCAGCGGCCCAGAGCCTGCGACAGCATCAGGAACACCACATTCGGCGCCAGGGTGCTGATCAGGGGGCTCCAGTCGTAGAGCTGGCCCACATAGCTGAACAGGCGCGTGGTGAGGTAGAAGGTCAGCCCCAGCCCGATGCCCAGCATGATCTGACGCCCCAGGCCGCCGGAACGCGCGCGGTGCATCGCGAACGGCATCGCCAGCCACATCATGACCAGGATGCTGAGCGGGTAAAGGGCCTTGCTCCACTGCGCGATCTCGAAGCGCGTGGTCTTCTGGCGGTTCTCGCGCAGGTGCTGCACATAGGTCGACAGGTTCCACAGCGACATCTGCTCGGGTTCGACCAGCAGCACCGACAGGATGCGCGGCGTCAGCACCGAGTGCCACAGCTGCTCGGGCAGCCGCTGCAAGGCCGTGCCCTCGCCCAGGAAACGCGTCTCGACCACCTGGCGCAGGCGCCAGCCTTCTTCGCCAGCGTATTCGCCGGCGTCGGCAAAGCGGATCGAACTCAGGCGCGACTTGCCGTCGAAGGTGTAGATGCGCACGCCGCGCAGCGTGGTATCGGGCAGGATCTCCTCGATGTTGACGAAGCTGCGTTCGTCCTTGACCCACAGTCCGGAACGGAACTGCGTGGCCACCAGGGAGTTGAGCGCCGACAGGCGCCACTGCTGGGCCTCGCTTTCGCTGATCGGCATCACCAGTTCGCCGAGCAGGAAGCTTGCCGCCACCAGCAGCGCACCCACGCGCATGAGTGCCATGCCGAGGTTGAAGCGCGACAGGCCGGCCGCGCGCATGGCCGTGATCTCGGAATGCAGGGACAGGTTGGAGAGCCCGTACAGCGTGCCGATCAGCGCCGAGATCGGGAACACGTCATAGGCGTGCGCCGGCATCTCCAGCAGCACGAAGATGAACATGCGGCCGACAGTGTAGTGGCCGCGCCCCAGGTCGGACAGTTCGTGGATGAGGTCGAAGAAGGCGAACAGCAGCACCAGGCCGCAGAACACCAGACCGAAACCCTGCAGAACTTCGCGGGCAATGTAGCGGTAGAGGAGCTTCAAGGGGCGCAGTGTGCCCCGGCACGGGGGCGGCTGTCACCTGCCGCCCCTGCCGTGCACATTACTTCACCGCTTCCTTGAGCTGCTCCAGGATCGCCGGGTTCTCCAGCGTGGACACGTCCTGGGTGATTTCCTCGCCTTTGGCCAGCGCGCGCAGCAGACGGCGCATGATCTTGCCCGAGCGCGTCTTGGGCAGGTTCTCGCCGAAGCGGATCTCGTCCGGCTTGGCAATCGGTCCGATCTGCTGGCCCACCCACTCGCGCAGCGCAGCAGCGGTCTTCCTGGCTTCCTCGCCCTCGGCACGTGCGCCCTTGAGGACCACGAAGGCCACCACGGCCTCGCCCTTGATGTCATGCGGCTTGCCGACCACGGCCGCTTCGGCGACCAGCGGATTGGCAACCAGCGCCGACTCGATTTCCATGGTGCCCAGGCGGTGGCCGGACACGTTGAGCACGTCGTCGATGCGCCCCATGATCCAGAAGTAGCCGTCGGGATCGCGGTTGGCCGAATCACCGGCCAGATAGTAGCCCTTCAGTTCCGGCGGGAAATAGGCCGACTTGAAGCGCTCCGGATCACCCCACAGCGTGCGCACCTGCGAAGGGAAGGGACGCTTGATCACCAGGAAACCGCCCTTGCCGAGTTCGACATCACCGCCGACCTCGTCGACGATGTCGGCCATGATGCCCGGCAGCGGGAACGTGCAGGACCCCGGCTTGAGGTCGACCGCACCCGGCAGCGGGCTGATCATGTGGCTGCCGGTCTCGGTCTGCCACCAGGTGTCGACGATAGGGCAGCGCGCGCCGCCGACCACGTTGTAGTACCAGATCCAGGCCTCGGGGTTGATCGGTTCACCCACCGACCCCAGCAGACGCAGCGAAGACAGGTCGTAGGACTTGGGCAGGTCGCCGCCGGCCTTGATCAGCGAGCGGATCGCGGTCGGTGCCGTGTAGAAGATGCTGACCTTGTGGTCCTGGATCATGCGCCAGAAGCGTCCGGCATCCGGATAGGTGGGCACGCCCTCGAACACCACCTGGGTGGCGCCGGCCGCCAGCGGACCATACGCCACGTAGGAATGCCCGGTGATCCAGCCCACGTCGGCGGTGCACCAGAACACGTCCTGTTCGTTGAGGTCGAACACCCAGTTCAGGCTGGCCAGCGTGCCGAGCAGATAGCCGCCGCTGGAATGCTGCACGCCCTTGGGCTTGCC
The DNA here is from genome assembly GCA_028873535.1 of Pseudomonadota bacterium. Taxonomy (GTDB): domain Bacteria; phylum Pseudomonadota; class Gammaproteobacteria; order Burkholderiales; family Ferrovaceae; genus CAIVHB01. The sequence continues at coordinate 13,069 of JAGWIJ010000004.1, read as the reverse complement.
GGTGGAACCCGAGGTATAGAGGATGAACAGGGGATGCTCGGCGCTCGAGAACACCGGATCGCACTGCTCCGGCTGTCCGGCTTCGGCCTCGTGCCACCAGATGTCGCGTCCGGCCTGCATTTCGGCGCCGGCATCGGTGCGCTTGTAGACGATCACGGCGCGCACCGATCCGGTGCCGCCCAGGGTCAGCGCCTCGTCGACGGCGGGCTTGAGCGGCATGGCCTTGCCACCGCGGAACTGCCCGTCCGAGGTGATCACCAGCACCGCGCCGGCATCGACGATGCGCTCGTTCAGGCTCTTGGAGGAGAAGCCGCCGAACACCACCGAATGGATCGCGCCGATGCGCGCGCAGGCCTGCATGGCCACCACGGCTTCGATGCTCATCGGCAGGTAGATCACCACGCGGTCGCCCTTGACCACGCCCTGCGCCTTCAGCGCATTGGCGAAGCGGCACACGCGTGCGTGCAGTTCGCGGTAGCTGACCTTGGTGACGTCGCCACGGTCGCCTTCGAAGATGATCGCGGTCTTGTCGCCGCGCGTGGCGAGATGGCGGTCCAGGCAGTTGTAGGAGACATTGAGCTCGCCATCCTCGAACCACTTGAAGAATGGCGCATTGCTCTCGTCGAGCGTGCGCGTGAAGGGCTTGTGCCAGTCGATCAGCTCACGTGCCTGCCTGCCCCAGAAACCGCCGTAGTCCGCCTCGGCTTCGGCACACAGGGCCCGATAGGCCTCGATACCGGAAATGCGCGCGGCGGCCTTGAAAGCTTCGCTCGGGGGAAATACTCGGTTCTCGTGAAGGACCGATTCGATGCTCATGGTGTGTTCCTCTCCTGCCTGCAGTCTGTAATGGCTTACCTGCCCCGGGGATGGCCCGGGGGGACAAACGCGTCCCTGCTGATTTTTTTCGGATCCGCCGATCCATCGAAAGCGCGCACGGATCCTGTTGTTATCGGGGCGTCGACGCCCTCTGCAGGCAGTATAAAGGCAGGCTGCGGGTTTGGGTGCGGCCGACTGAAACTGCGTGTAACCCGCGGGCGGAACTGGACACTGTCCAGATCGTCGGCAGCGCTGCACTCCGTCACAGCACCGCCGGCACAGCACCTACTGAATGCCGTTCTGCGCCATGTAGCTCGCACGGTCCAGCATCTTGTAGCGGCGGCCGCGCGCCTGCAAAGGACCGCCCGGCAGGGGGTTTCCCTCCAGGTCGGAGTCGGTGCGCATCATGACGGCGTAGTCCGCCGCCGGGGGCAGCGCAGCCGGGGCTGGCTTCGGTTGCGGTTTGGGCGTCAGCACGGCGGCCGCCACTTCCGGCGCCGGCTGCGCTGCCGGCGCGCCGGGCGCTGCGCCAGGATCGTCGTCGCCAAGCTTGTCGCAAGGCATGCCGGACACCGGCGTATCGGCAAGGGTGGTGTTGCCCAGGGCATCGCTACAGGCATAGACGCCAGCCCAGGCGCCATCGCTGAGTGCGGTCGCCAGCACGGTCAGCAGGACTGCATTGCGGAGTTTCATCGGGTCGTCTCCAGTCGAAGGTCATCGCTCGGACAGCCCCCAAGCGGACTGCCCCTGGATACGACAACGGCAGCCGGCGGCCCGACTTGAGGCGGACGCGCCGGCGCGCCGCCGCCACGGCGGCGTTCAGTTGCCTTCGACGGCCTGCTGGTAGGTGGCGCGATCGATCATCTTGTAGCGGCGCCCCTGCGCCGAGGTCGGACCGGACGGCAGCGGGTTGCCCGCCAGATCAGTGTCCGAGCGCATCATGCTGCCGTATTCGCTGCGCTGCGGCGCGGCCTCGGGAGCCACCACCACGTCGCTGCGCGCCGCCGCCGGGGCACCCGAACGTGGCGTCACCGCCACCGCCGGGACCACCAGCGCTGCGGCCGGCGGCCGGTCGCCGGCCTCCGGCGCGCGGCCGGCACCTGCGGCCGGCGTCGCGGCCGCCTGAGCATCGCCGGCGTGCGGCACACCGGCACCCTCGGCGGCAGCAGCGCCCGGCATCGCGATGGCGCTCGGGGCCGGGACTGCGGGCGCAGCGGCGCGACCGTCGTCGCCGATCAGTTCGCAGGCGCTGCTGCTGGCGGTATCGCTGACCACTGTCGAACCATCGGGTCCCGGACAGGCATACACGCTGGCCGCCTGGCCAGGCAGGCTGGACAGCAACAGGGGCACGCCCAGCAGGGCAATGGCGATGTGTTCACGGCGCATGGGCAGCAACTCCGATGGGGTGGTGTGAAGAAAGCGCATCCGCAGCCGGTGCAGCAGCGGCGAGACGGCCCGCGATTTCGCTGCCGACAATGTCCGGCACGATCCAGGCGCTGGCTTGCATCACCGGGTCGGCAGCGCCCGCGGCTGACAGCCTGACCAGATAGGCGCCGCGCGAGGCGAAGCGCTGGCCGGGCGCCAATCCCAGATGCGGATAGATGGTGGTGCCGCTGCGTGACAGGTAGGCCGGCGTGTTGCGCTGGGCCAGCGGCCCATCCGGATCGGCGCCGAAGATCGCGCCCGGCGCCAGCCGTGAGGCCGCCGCCACGCTGGGCGCCGGCGGATGGCCCTGCATGCGCGTGATGGTCTCTTCCTCGGCACGCTGCGCTTCGCGACGGTTGAGCATCGACTCGCCACGCTCGACCAGGAAATCGCGATACACGTTGTCCAGCATGTCGGTCAGGGTGTTCTGCAGATAGTTGAAGGCGAAAAAAACCTCGGACTGCAGCGCCTCGTCGCGCAGCGCCAGCCCACGGATCGCCAGCCAGGAGTGCAAGGTGGCCAGATTCTGACCACGACGCGCCGGCAGTTCGCGCGTCACCACGAGTTCGGTGCGCGGCCGCCAGGCCGCCGGCAGGGGCGCGCGCTCGTCGCCGGCGAGCTGGCCGGAGGCCAGGATCCGCCGCGCCGCAGGTGGCGCCCCCAGCGCCGCCAGCCCATCGGCGCGCTGCCACAGCACCAGGATGTCGTCGGCACCCGGCTCGTCCTGCGCGACCACCTGACAGTCCGAGGCCGCCAGGTCAGCGGCCAGGCGCGCCGCCGCCGCGCGTGCCGCAGCATCGTCGGCCACCCACTGCACCACCCGGCTGCCCGCGGCGCAGTGCCCGATCGTCGTGGCCATCACGTCGGCTTCGAGCAGCACGCCGCGCGAGAAATAGAGCGAATAGAAAGTGTCGCCGGCCGGCGGCGGCGCCGTGACGCTGGGAAACCAGCACGGCACCTGGCGGGCCTCGCACCAGGCCTGGACCGGCGACCACTCGCCCTCGCCCAGCCCGGACACCAGCGCGAACACTGCCTGGCGTGCGTACAGCGCATCCATCTGCGCCATCCATTCCGACGCCGGCCCCGACAACTGCCATTCGTCCAGGTCCCAGTGGCGTTCGGTGCGATAGATCATCTCGGCGGCGCTCGCCATGTGGCGCTTGCCGGGCAGCGTACCGCCTTCCTTCTGGTCGAAGGCCGCGCGCAGATTCTCCAGGAAGATCGCGCGCCGCTCCGGCGTCACCTCGGGCGTGATCACGGTGGCAAAGCGCAGGTGACCGTCGCGGTCGCCAGGCGCGTCGGCGTCGGACAGGGTCGACAGATAGATCATCAAGCCCTGGATGTCTTCTCGATCCACGGCGTAGCGCGGCATCAGCGCATTCATGGCGCGGCCACTGACATGCACGCCGGCCGCCACCGCCTGCAGCAGCGAGGCCGCATCGTAGGGAGCGTGCGAAGGATTGAACAGGCGGCCACGGCGCGGATCAAGCGAGACGATCACGCGCTCGCGCAGACGTTCGCCCGCGAACAGGGCGCGGCCGTTGATCGGCGGCACCTGGATGTTGCCTTCCACCGTGCCCATGCCGCTGGGCCGGTGGCAGCTCACGCAGGCCGGCGCCTGCCACTGACCGGCAGCGGCACCGACGCGTGAGGCCTGCACCTGCGAGCCGTCGTGGCGCACGCCGTCGCGGTACAGGCGTCGACCTTGCGCCAGATAACGTGCACGGTCGGCCGCCGTCAACGGCGCTGCTTCGGCCACCGCCAGACCCGTCGCGCCAGGCGCTGCCGCCACCGCAGCCGGCGGCGTACCCGGTGCCTGGGCCGAGCGCGCCACCGCCGCCTGGATGGCAGCGGCGCTCTCGCTGGCGGACGCCGCCAGCGCCGGTGCCGGCCGCAGCATCACGGCGGCCAGCAGCAGGCAGCCGCACAGCGCCCACTGCGGCAGCAGCGGCGTGCTGCGTTGGCGCTGCGGCAACACGCGCAAGAACGGCACGACGGCAGGCATCGGCTGCGAACTCAGTCGAGCGCGGCCGGCTTGGCCGACAGCAGTTCGACGTCGAACACCAGCAATTCGTTGGGGCCGATCTCGGCGCCAACGCCGCGCTCACCGTAGGCGAGCTGGGGCGGCACGAAAATCTGCCAGTGCGACCCGACCGGCATGTGCTTGAGCGCGTCGCGCCAGCCCGGGATCAGCTGCGACACGCGCATGCGTGCCGGATGGCCTTCTTCGGTGGCGTCGAACTCCTGTCCGTTCAGGAGGGCGCCGTGGTACTTGGCCAGCACCTCGTCGGACTCCTGCGGCATCGGGCCCTGGCCGGTCGCCAGGATGCGGTACTGCACGCCGCTTTCCAGCGTGACCACGCCTTCCTTGACCTTGTTCTGGGCCAGGAAGGCCTCGGCAGCAGCGCGATTCTCGATGATGGCGTGGCCGCGCGAGGCCGCCATCTTCTGGCGCAGGGTCTGCTGGAACTCGCCCATCAATTCGGACAGTTGGCGGTCCGGGATCTGCAGCTTGCGCCCTTCGAGCGCATCGCGCAGTCCGCGCACCAGACTGTCCAGATTGACTTCGGCGCCGTCGGCCGTGCGCAGGGCGCGGCCGGTGGAGACGCCCACGGCGTAGCTGATGCGGTCCTTCTGGCTGGTGAAGGCCGGCGTGCCGGCGCTGGCAGGCGCGGCCGCCGGGGTGGCCGTGGCATCCGCAGCACAGGCCAGCGCGGCATTCAGGCAGGCCACGAGCAAGGACATTCTGAGCAATGCTTTCATGAACGTGCAACTCCGGAACAAGTGAGGCAGGAAGCGGGGATGGAGCGGCGCCTGGGCGCCGCCCCGGATATTCGGGGCCGGGAAGGACTCGCCGCCCGGTGCGGCGACCGGACCTTGCGGTCCAGTCCGGGTGCTGCCGGCAGGGCTCAGGCGGCGAGCCCTGCCGTACTGCCTGCGACGATTACTTGGCGACGATGCTCGACGCGACGCTCTGCGAGGAGCCCGGGCCGTTGCCGGCCACGTTGTAGCCCACCACCTGGTAGTAGTACTGCGTTCCGGCGGTGGTCGGGCTGTACTGCGGGTCGACCGCGCTGACCGCATTGGCAGGCGCCTTCGCCACCGTCAACCAGGGTCCGTTGGGGCTGGTCGAACGCTGCAGCAGGAAGCCCAGCTCGTTGGCCGGATTGCCGTAGGTTGCCGGCACGCTGGCCTGGGCACCGGTCGGCGTCGGGTCGGTCCAACTGACCGTGATCGCGCCTGCGGCGGCAGCCTGGCCCACCGCCGTCACCGTCGCGGCAGCAGGCACCGTCGGGCTGGTGGTGAACACGAACGGCCGCATGAAGTCGTTCTCTTCATGCCCCAGGATGTGGCAGTGCCAGATGTACTCGTTGTCGTAGTTCTCGATCGAGTTGACGATGGTGGCTGGCTGGCCGATGCCCGGCGCTGCGGCCGTGGCGACCGGCACCATGCTGGGCGGATAGACCGCTGCGGCACCCGCCCCGATCTGGCCGTTCAGGCCCAGGGTCGAGAACTGGGTGAAGCCACCCGGCACGCCCAGCGGTTGCGAGGGATCGTCCAGGCGGACGCTATGGTCCACGCCGAACGGCACCTGCGGCAGCACCGCCTTCATCGCCACGATGACATCCTCCAGCGGGTTCATCTTGACCGTTTCCTTCCAGCCGATCTCGTTGTCCTCAGGCGGCTTGACGGTACCGTCCCAACCCACCCGGTTCACCACCTGCACGTTGACCAGATGGAAATGCACCGGATGTGCGTCCACGCCGTTGTGGGTGATCTTCCACATCTGCACGGTATTGGGCTCCATCGTCTCGGTATCCGGGTCGACGAAGTTCAGCGGCACGGTGGTCTGGACGGCCAGCGACTGGTAGGGCATCTCGATACCCAGGGTCGCGTTCATGCGGCCGTAGTAGGGCTCGAAGAGTTCCTGGATCGCCGGGTTCATCAGGCGTCCGACCACACCGCCCGGCGGCAGGGCCGGCAGCGTGAAGGGCACCGAATTGGCCGCCTGCGGCGCCGTCGTCGGCACGGCGAACACCTTGGTGGTGGACGCCACAGCGACGGCTTCCGCGCCGTAGCCACCACCCGTCACGGCTGCGATGGCCGTGGCGTTGGTCGCCGCCGGATTGCTGAGGGTCACCTGCGGCGGCGTGGTGTAGCCGCTGCCGGCGCCGGTCAGGGTCAGTCCGGTCACCGCGCCATTGGCCACCGTGGCCGTGGCCGTGGCCTGGGTAGCCACCGGCGGCGGATCGATGGTCACGCTGGGCGCAACCACATAGCCCGAACCCGGATTGCTCAAGGTCAGCTGCACCGCGCCGGGGGTCACCACCGTGGCGGTCGCCGTTGCCGGGGTGAAGGGGCCGGCAGGCGGAGCGACGCTGATCGCAAGCGGACCCTTGTAGCCGGAGCCCACTGCGGTCACCGAGATGCCGGTGACCACGCCATTGCTGACCGTCGCCGTGGCGGCAGCACCGGTCCCGGTCGCGCCGAGGTCGGTGATGGTCACGGCAGGTGCGGCCGCATAGCCGGCGCCACCGCCCGTCACGGTGATGGCATTGAGCACCAGGCCTGCGTAGGTGCCGGCGCCATAACCCGGGAAGGTGGTGGTGTCGGTCGCGGTCGCAGTCGCGCTGGGCGGTGCGCTGATGGTGACGTTGGGCGCCACGCTGTAGTTGGTGCCCACCGAGGTGGTGGTCAGCGTGATGCCGCCACCGGCCACCGGCACCGCGGCGCTTGCTGCCGCCGGTACCGAGGCAGCCGGCGCCTGGATCGACACCGCCGGCACCACCGTGTAGCCGGTGCCGCCGGCGCCCAGGGTCAGACCCGCCACCGTGCCGGTGGCGCTGAGCGCCGCGCTGGCGCTGGCACCCGTGCCGACGCTGGGCGCGGCAATGGTGACCGTGGGCGCCACGGCGTAGCCGGAGCCCGGCGTGACGATGGTGATGCCGGTCACGACGCCGGCTGCACTCACCGTGGCCACCGCAGTGGCCGGGACCGCCGGCGGCGTGCCGGCCGCACCGGCGCCGCCACCGGTCAGGGTCACCGTGGGCGGGCTGGCCGGGCTGTAGCCGGCACCGCCGTTGCTGACCGAGATGGTGGTCAGGTTGCCGCTCGACACGAAGTTCACGAACGGCACCTCGGTATAGCCGGCACCGACGTTGTTCAGCGTCACACCGGTCACCTGGCCGTTGGCCACCGTGGCCGTGGCGGTGGCCTGCACGCAGGTCGGACCCGCCACGCAGTTGGGCGGCGACAGCACCACGGTCGGCGCGACCGTGTAGCCGGTACCGACACCCTTGCCGTTGTTCGGGTTGCTGCCGTTGGTCGCCACGCCCGAGGGATTGACGTTGGCCGTGGTGCCGACCAGGGTCACGCCGGTCAGGGTCAGCGGGCCCGGATCGGTGACATAGAACACCGGCTGGTCCGCCGAGGCCAGGTGCATGCCGCCGTACTGGTCGACATAGCTCTGGTTGAGCGCGTTGTTGTACGCCGACTCGCCGACGATCGGCGCCGCCTGGGTAGCCGCATACAGGGTCTGCAGGGGGCCGCGTGCCGTGGTGGTGAGCGTGCCCAGCACCTTGCCGGCGCCGAGGGCGTTCGGATCCCAGGCTTGCAGGGCGCTCTGCACACCGGTGACCGGATCGATATAGGTCGCCGGCGTGGGGCTGATGGCCGCCGTGTAGTCGATCGGATGGCTACCCGCCGCGTTCTGCACCGTGCCAACCACCACCTGCATCATGGTGCGCGTGTTGGGACCGAAACCGGTCGCCGTGTTCGGTGCGCCACCATTGGCGTAGTTGATGGTGCCAGGATAGACCGGGTCGTCGTTGGTGTAGTAGTCGATGCGCGAATCGTAGCCAGGGTTGGGTGCCGGCGCGTCGTTGTACAGGATCAGCGTCTTGCCCGCGTAGTGCGAGAAGTCGACCACCACGTCGGCACGCTCGGCCGGCCCCAGGTACATGCCGTGGCACTCGGGGTAGCACAACTGGGTGAAGTCGTTGTTCTGCGACACGTTCAGCACGGTGACGCTGCGCCGGTTGTAGTCGAAGCTGACCGGAACCGGATCCGCTTCCACCCAGTTGGGCAGCAGGCCGCCTTCGTTGGCGAACTGGAACATCGGCGGACCCATTTCGGTCGGCATTGGCACCGTGCGGCCATCGCTCGGCCACGGCGTATAGGCCTGGCTGGTGGCGCTGGACTGGAACACGTTGGGCGCAGCGCCCGCCACCGTCCCCGGCTGCGCGGTTCCGGCCGGACCGGTCTTGACCTCGGTGTTGGCACGTCCATCCGCCGACACCTGGGCCGGATCGGCCAGGTAGAAGCCGATGTTCATGAAACGGTCGTTGGCGGCATTGAGCATGCGCAGGCGATAGGCGCGCGGCTCGACCGTGATGGTCGGGAAGGCCGCACCATTGACCACGATGGTGTCCTGGTAGGCTTCCGGCGTGGTGGTCACGTCGCCATACTGGCCGGTCGGCAGCGCGTACTGCGCCGGGTAGACGATCGCGAACCAGGGACCCCAGTCCCAGCGCCCCAGGTTGGACAGGTTACGCAGGAAGGAGGGATTCTGGTTGGTCTCGTAGACATGCGGGAACCACAGGTCGCCGTAGCTGCCCCAGTGCGCCTGGTCCCAGTAGGCATCCTGCAGGTTGATGTCCTGCGGCACGAAGGTCTTGTCCTGGAAGATCAGCGGGATGGTTTCCGCGGGCACCAGCCCCTGCAGTGCCGGCGCCGGCGCGCCTGCCGCCGGAACGGCGTTCGGCAGCACGGGATCGATGGCCGGATCCTGGATCAGATACGGTGCGGCCAGGCCGGCATAGACGTTGAGACGCGTCATCGCCGAGGTATGGTCGTGGTACCACATGATCCGGCCGGTCTGCTGATTCGTGTAGTACAGCGTGCCCTCACCCGTCGCCGGCGGCACGTAGAACGCCGGCGCCTGCGCGGCGGCCAGATTGCCGACCATGTCCGGCACATTGCGGAAGCTCGGCCCGACCGGCGTGCTGACGAGGCCGTTGATGATGCCGCCCTTGCCGCTCACATCGGTGATGGTGAAGCCGGGCGTCGCGGTGTAGCCGCCGCCGGGGTTGGTGATGGCCACGCTGGACAGGGCGCCTGCGGTGGTGGTGGCGCTGGCCGTGGCCTGCACTGCCACCGCGGGCCAGGCCACGGTCACGCTGGGCGGCAGGGTGTAGCCCTGGCCCGGGTTGGTGATGGTGAAGCCGCCGATGCTGCCGTCAGCCGCCACATTGGCGGTGGCGGTGGCCTGGATCGGCGTCGGCGGGGCCGCCAGCGTCACCGTTGGTGGCGTCCAGTAGCCGAAGCCGGCATTGGTCACCGTGTAGCCGGTGACTGAACCGGTGGCAGGGTTGAGGGTGGCCGTGGCGGTGGCCGGCACGGCCAGCGTGGCGTTGCCAACGGTCACCGTCGGCACGCTGCCCGGCACGTAGTTGGTGCCGGCGTTGGTCACCGTGAAGCCGGTCACGCTGCCGCTGGCGTTGACGCTGGCCGTGGCCGTTGCCGTCACGCTGGCCACCGGCGCCGGTGCTGCCAGCGCAGGTGCCGTGGCATAGCCGGTGCCCGGGTTGGCCAGGGCATAGCTCAGGTGGCCCAGCCCGTCGACCGTGGCGGTCAAGGTGGCCTGGGTACCCTTGGTCGCAGCGCTGATCGTCACCTTGGGCGCCGTGGTGTAGTTGGCGCCGCCGCTGATGGTGAAGCCGGTGATCTTGCCATTGCTCATGACCAGCGCCGCGCTGGCGGTCTGGTTGGCAACCGGCGCGACGATGCTCACCACCGGCGGGGTCACGTAGCCCGCGCCGCCGCCGCTCAGCACCAGTCCGATGATGCGGCCGGCGTTGATGCCGGTGCCGATGGTCGGGGTGACCACCGCGTTTGCCGGAACGATGTTGGGTGCGCTGAAGGTGATGGGAATGGTGGTGTTCGGCGCGTAGCCGGCGCCGGCGCTGAGCAGACGGGTGTAGCTGCCGGTCGGCGCGGCGGCGGTGCTGACGGCCGGAACGCTGCCGGTGGCAGCGATCACGCTGATCCGGGCTGCGGCCGAGGCGGGTGCCGCAGCGATGCTGACGGTCGGCGCCGCCGACCAGACGGCGGTGCCGGTGTAGGTGATCGCGGTGACCCGACCATTGCTCACGGTGGCCGTGGCGGTGATGGTGCCGGCGCCATGGGTACCGCCGCTCAGGGTCACCAGCGGTGCCGTGAAATAGCCCCAGTTGGTGGCGGCATTGCCGACCGCGAGGGTCAGCGAACCGGCATTCAGCGTGGCGCTGGCCGTGGCGGTGACAGCGGCAGCCGGAGCCGGCAGGGTGGCAGTGACGGTGCCGGCGCCGGAGAAGTAGCCCTGACCTGCAGCACCGAGGGTGATCGCGGTGATGGTGCCGTTGGGGCCGACGGTGGCCGTGCCGTTGGCTTGCACATTGGCCGGCGGCGCCGACACGCTGACCACGCTGCTGGCATTGCTGCTCGGCACCCTCAGCCAGTAGCCGGCGTTGCCGGCGCTGGCCAGCACGGTGCCGGTGGCGGCGCCGCGCGTGGTCGAAATCTTGAGATTGTTGGTGACCTTGGCCTGGGTCGGCGTGTACGCCGGCGCGGCAATGGTCACGACCGGGTTGGTGCCCGGCCAGTAGCCGAAGTTGGCCGCATTGAGGCCGGTGATGGTGGCCAGCTGCGGGCTGCCGGTGACGGCATTGACCGACAACGTGGCACCGGTCACGGTGGCATTCACGGCGGCGTTCGGGGCCGGCAGCGCAGGCGCGGCCGGGGCCGTCCAATAGCCGAAGTTGGCCGGATTGCTGAGGCTCAGGCTGCCATTGCTGGCCACCACGGCGAGCGCCGGGCGGGCCGCGACCGCGGGTGCCGGCGCGCCGATGCTCACCGCCGGAGCGGTGGCGTAGCCGACGTTGGGGGTGGCGACGCCGAGTACCAGGCCCGTGACCGTGGCGCCTTTGGCACCAGCCACGCCCAGGGTGGCAGTGGCTGTGGCATTGACGGACGGCGTCGGCGCCGACACCACCGGCGTCGGCGCGATCGGGTAACCGATGCCACCACCACCAGCGGGCACGCTGATGGTCGCGACCTTGCCGCTGGCAACCGTGGCAGTCGCCGAGGCCGCCACCGGCGCGGCAGCGCCGGCAGCCAGTCCGGGCGGCGCCGCCAGCGTCACGGCGGGCGGCGTGGCCGCGGTGTAGAACGCGCCGGCATTGCTGACATTGAGCGCCGTCACGGCGCCGACCGCAGTGGCGGTCGAGCCGACCGTGGCCGTGGCCACCGCCACCGACTGCGGCGCATCGATGGCCACCACCGGGGCAGCACTGTAGCCGCCGCCGGCATTGGTGATGGCCGCCTGGGTCACCAGGCCGAAGCGCGGGTCACCCACCGGGATGGTCCACTGGTGCGGGTTGCCGTCCGAAATCCAGGGCGTCACGCCGCCGTGCAGATGGATGTCGACGCGGTTCTGCTGCAGTGCGCCGCCCGGCAGGGTGGCGTCGACCGGCAGGAACAGGTCGCCGTTGCGGCCCGGGACGCCGTTGCCGAAGACATCGAGCGCACCGCCGATCGGCAGCAGGTTGGAGTACTTGATGCGCACCGGCTTGTTGCGCGTGCTGGTCACGATCGGACCGTCGTAGTGCGGCGTGTCGTAGCCGTACACCGGCTGCTGGACGCCATTGCCATCCGGCAGGGTGATTGCGGTGCCGTTCGGGTAGTACAGCGGCACGTGCAGCGAGCCGGCTGGCGTCGGTGTCTCGCCCGGCTCCTCGATCTGCACGTACAGGCGCAGCGTGGTGGCCTTGGGCAGGTCGGTATGCAGGGGTTCGCTGGCTTCGACGATGGCCAGATGGTAGTAGTCGGCGCCGTCGGCCGGCCAGGTCTTGGGCACGGCCACCGGGATGTACTTGGGCGCGACACCGCCGATGTTGCCGGTGCCGATGGTGGTGGTCGGCGCCCAGCCGGCGACACCCGGCAGGGTATCGACGAACTTGCGCATGGCCACGCCGGTGTTGATTCCAGGCGCGCCGGCGCCGCCGATCAGGTCGGGGCGCAGACCCAGCGGGCTGTTGGCGAAGTAGGTCGGCGCCGCGATATCAGGTGCAGCGGGCGGCGGCGCGGCGTTCTTGCTGTAGACCGGCGCAATACCCGGCCCGGCAAATACATTGACGTCCGTGAACAGCACGGCAGCAACGGCAGCGGCAATCATCGGCCACTTTCGTGTGCCTGGATAGGCCAGGTGTTGCATCAACTTCTCCTTGAAATCAGTCGGAAGTTCGATCCCCCCCAAGGGAATCGGGACGGTCACAGCAGCGATCAGCAGCGCGCAGCTCCTGGTCGCGAGCAAGGTCGCGGTCACCGGACCCCTTCTTGCCGCGCTATGCAGACTAAGGCTGCAACAGCAAATAGGCTGTAAGCGCTTAACCGTAATCGCTAACGACGCAACCCCGTAAAAATTTAAATCGAAATTCAAAATGACGTTACATCAGGGCGGGTTGATGTTTCATTTTGGCTACCTGAAAGACCGTAGGTAATATTCTTAATAAAAAATAATAAATGTTTGTTTTCAACAAACTGCAAAGCACGATCGCCAAGCTTTCACGATTCGAAGAAACGATTTCTGTCGACACCAAATAAACTTTGCCGGCGTCATCCAGCCCCGCTGTCTTAAGTATTGCAAATAATTGCAGACCCGGATATTGCCGATTACGAAAACCTTTCACGCCGAAATGAAACGCCGATTCAATGCCCTTGAAATACCTTGACTGGCAGCGCGCATTGCGTTCCGCGCCATGCATTTCATTCGCCGCCAGCCCCTCGTGCC
>JAGWIJ010000063.1 GCA_028873535.1 Pseudomonadota bacterium | reverse complement strand
CTTCTTGAAGGCGGCCAGCAGGGCATCGGCATGGGCGCCAGCCGGCGCGCCGGCGCCGGAGGCGGGTGGTGCCGCTGCAGTGGCCCGGGCGGCGGCGGGTGGCGCCAGCGGCGGCGCAGCGGGCATCAGCGGCGCGGCCGGCAGGGCAGCGGGCATCGCGGGTGCCGCTGCAGGGGCTTGCAGCGGTGCTGGCGCGGCCGCTGCCGCCGGCGGTGCTGCGTTGCGCGGACCCGCTGGCCGGATCAGGGTATGGCCTTCCACACCGCCCTGGTCCTGCCACGACAGCACGGCGCCGCTGGGCAGTTGCGGCGCAGGCGCGGCCGGCGCTGCAGGCGCGGCACGCAGCGGTGCCGACATGAAGGGGCTGCTGAGGTCGGACAGCGTGTCGGCGCTGGCCGCGCCGCTGGCGACCGGCGCGGCACCCAGCGCACGCAGCGGATCGTGGCTGCCCGCCATATTGGGGCGCGACAGCGGATCGGCCAGGATCGATCCTGCCAGCGGATCGGCGCCGACGCTACCCAGCCCGAACAGCTGGTCGAGGCCGCCGCCGTCGTTGCCCGGTTTGCCGAACTCGGGCAGCAGCGGTGCCGCGGCCGCCGAACCGGTGTCGAGGCCGAACTGTCCGCCGCCGGCGCCGCCGCCGCCCAGACCCAGCAGATCATGGCCGGCACCCGCGCTGCCGCCACGAGCGGGTGCCGGGTCGACCGGCGCGAACGGGTCCCAGTCCTCGGGAATGCCGCCGCCCGCGTTGCTGCCGCCGGATCCGCTGCCGAAGCCGCCCGATCCGCTGCCGAAGCCGCCACCGTGTGGCGCGGCCGCCGCCGGCCCCGGCGCGCTGGCGCCGAACAGGGCCAGCGGATCGACCAGACCGGCGGCGCTGCCTTTGGCGGCCGGCGCCGTGGCGGCCGGACCGAGCAGGTCGGCAAAGGGATCCGTCGATGCGCCGGGCGCGTGCCCGCTGGCGCCCGCCGCGCCGGCGCTCTCCACCGCCAGCCGGTAGCTGCCGATGTCCACGTGATCGCCGGCCTTGATCGGCATTTCGACGCCGTTGCCCAGCGGGCGCTGGTTGACGCTGATCGGGTTGCTGCCGCGGTCGATCAGCGCATAGCTGCCGGAGCGGAACACCACCTGCGCGTGGATGCGGGAAATCGAGCGGTCGGGATCGGGCAGCACCAGCTGATTGGTGTCCGCGCGCCCGATGGTGCCGCCGAGTTCGTCGAAGTGTGCACTCAAGGGCTGCTGCGGTGCCTGCCCGTTGAACGACACCACCTTGAGCACAATCATTGCCGCAGTCCCCCGCTGCGCGATCGCAAGGATCGCACCTGATTAACGTAACGCATAAATGATGCCCGCGACCAGTGCCAATCGCAACGGCAGGGCATGCACGGCACCGTCGGCATCGGCCACGCTGCGCAGGGCCGGCAGGCCCTGCGCGTCGCGGCACTCGAGCAGGCGGCCGTTGGCCACCGGCAGCAGTTGCAGGCTGTCGGCCGCGACGTCCTCGAAGACCAGCGCGCCCTTGGCGTGCAGCGCGCGCAGATGCGCTTCCAGGCGCTGCTGCTCGGCCGCCGGATCGCGCTGGTAGGCCTGCGCGAGCTCCTCGGTACGCAGGCGGGTGAGCTGCAGGAAGGAGGCCGGTTCACCGCGTTCGAGGTCGGCCTTGATGTCCTGCAGGGCCGCCAGCACCAGTGCCGTGGTGGCTGCGCCGGTCTCGGCCGGCGGCGCCTTGCGCCAGCGCCACAGCGGGAAGCTGACTGGCAGGTCGACCTCCTGCAGGCGCTGCAGCGGCGCCTGGTAGCTTTCGCCCTTGGGCAGCGTCCATTCCACCGCGCCCAGCGTGCGTGCCGAGTCCTCCATGGCCTCATTGCCGACGCGCGGCAGCAGCAGGCGCGCGCTGGCCCGTGCGTCGCCCGGCGCGGTCAGCGTCTGTGCCTCGCCACCGGCGTCCAGGGGGCCCACGCGCAGCTTGAGCTGGTTGGGACCGCTCACCGTGAACTCGTGCACCGGCAGCACCAGGCTGCCGCCGGCAGGGCCGATCCGCCCGAGCGGGAAGTCGTTGAGCAGGGCTTCCGCGCTGCAGTTGTGCGCGTCGATCTTGAGCACCAGCAGACGTTCCATCAGCCCAGACTCCAGTCGAGCAGGGTCAGGTCCGGCAGCAGCGGACAACGCCGCGTCTGCAGCCCCAGCAGCGGGTCGTGCACGCTGAGCAGCACGCTGACCGCCTCGATGCGCAGCTGCGCATACCATTGCAGTCCGGGACTGCCGACACAGGGACGCATGCCGAAGGCGCCGACCAGCGCGCCTTCGACCGGGCCTGCCTGGTTGACCAGGCAGCCGCTGTCGTCGGCCAGCGGGCGCAGTGCGAGCTCGAAGCTGTCGCGGAAGCTGCAGTTGACCGGCGCCAGCGTGGCGGCCCAGTCCTTGCCGCCATCGGTGCGCGTCCATTCAGCGCTCAGCGCGGCCTTGCCAGCGCAGGCCAGACGCAGCCGCGCCGGCGCATCGCCCAGGCGCAGCAAACCTTCGAGTTCGAGCTGCAGCGCGCACGCGCTGAGCTCGGCAAAGCCCGTTCCCGCCATGAACGGCGCCACGTCCAGGCGTCCGCCGTCCTCGCACCAGCCCCAGCCCAGGCCGCTGCGCCCGGCGAGCACCGTCGGCTCGGCGTGGACCTGGCCGTTCTGCACGCCGCTGCTGCGTTCCCAGGCCAGCACCAGGCCCTCGAGTGCTGCCAGCAGCTGGGTGTCGAGGGCCTGCAGGCCGGCGATCCAGGCGCTGGCATCGCGTGCGCTGCCGTCGCGTTCGATGCGGCACGCCGGCACCGCCGTATCGCCGCCGGAACGCTCGCTCGCCGGCCAGCTGCGCCGGGTGGCCGGCGCCCGCTCCCATTCGATCAGCCATTGGTCGGCGGGGTAGATGGCCAGCTCCGTGCGCGCTTCGCGCAGCGGCAGGCCGCTGGGCCGCAGGCCGCAGGTCTCGATGCGCAGCAGCAGGTGCTGCGCGCTGTCCTCGTAGGCGATCGCCGGCGTCAGCCGCGGCGGCTCGGGTTCGAAGGCGGCGGCGGCGATCAGCGGCACGCACACATCGGCAGCGGCGACGCCGCGCCATTCCTGCAGGCCCTGCAGGTCGTTGATGCGCAGCCAGGGATGCACGGCCGCGTCGCACGCCTGGCGCGCCAGCGTGCGCACGCGCAACTGCGCAGGGTCGCCGGCATCCAGGCTGCGGCTCAGCACGGTCAGCACCTGCGGCAGCGCGTCGGGTTCGCCGGCCTTGAGCAGCACGCCATCTTCGGCCGGCACCGCCGTCACGCGCTGCCAGCGCCCGCCGCTGCGCTCATAGCGCTGGCGCCAGGCATTGTCGATCACGCGCAGGTCGACGGCGTCAAGGTCACAGGGGGCTCCCAGGCGGATCGGTGGCATCGGCACCAGGCCACCCAGTGGTCCCCAATGGCCGAGCGCGCGATCGTATTCGGCCAGCGCGGCCTCGAAGGCCGGACGTCCGGGCTGCGCCGACGGCACGCCAGGCCGGGCCGGCACGCGCTCGAGCTCCTCGGCCACGCGCAGGCACAGTTGGAACACCTTCACGCCCTCGTGGCGGCGATGATCGGACAGGATCGCCAGTGCCCATGCGAACTCGGGCCTGCTCTCGAAGCCGACGCCCCAGGCGCACCAGCACGCCAGCAGACGGGCGATGCACAGCACGTCGTACAGCCCATGCACGGCAGCTGCCTCGGCAGCGTGCGCCACCAGCGCCGGCAGGCGCTCGCCGGCGCGCGCGGCGACGTCGGGGAAGGCCGTCGCCGTGGCGCGTTCGATCGCCGCCAGGCCGCGCCGCTGCGCCAGCGCGGACAGCGCGCGCGTCTGCGCAGGTGTCAGTCTCAGCACGGCCGCACGCTCAGGACTCGATCACGAAGGCGTGCTGCTCGAGCTGCGCGCCACGCAGCACCCAGCGCGTCCAGCCCTGCGGGTCCGGCAGCAGCCAGGCTTCGCAGGCGCCCATCAGCGCGCCGAGCTGTCCGCCGTCGAGCATCGGCAGCAGCAGGCGCATGGTCTCCGGATCCATGAAGGCGAATGGCGCCAGCCGGCCATCCGGCAGCCTTGCCTCGCGCAGTTCGCGCAGCTGGCGCCGCACGGCCAGGAAGTCGGCGGCGCTCAGCACCAGCAGGCAGCCGTCGGTGAACGCCTGCTGGGCGCGGAACAGCACCCAGTCGCTGAACGCGCTGCCGCTGCGCAGGCGCACCAGGTACGGCGCCTGGGCGCGCGCCGATGCCGGCAATGCGCCCGGCCACAGGCAGTCCCATTCGGCCTGCCCGGCCTGCTCGAGCCGCGCTGCCAGACCGGCAATGCGCGCGCCGTTCAGCACGGCGTACGCGTGCAGGCGGCCGTCGGCCGCCATCGCTTCGCGGAACTGCGCCTGCGACAGCGCGCGCGGATCAGCCACCGGAGCCACTGCCCATCGGATCCTTGTGTTCCGGCGGCGCGGCCGGGTCCTGCGGGGCAGCCGGGCTGGCCGGCTTCGCGGCACCGGGTGCACTCGCCGAGCCGCCCGAATTGAGCTGGACCAGCGTGCCGCTGACCGCCACGCCGGCGGCGTTGAGCACCACGAACGAACCCCCGGCCTTGAGACTGAGCTCCATCCCGGCATCGATCACCAGGCCCATGCATTTGATGTTGATGGTGCCATCGGCGCTGATGTTGAGCGAGCCGCCCACCTTGAGGTCCACGTCGGCGCCGGTCGTCAGCGCCGTCGCGCCATCCAGCTTGAGCGCCGACTTGCCGCTGGTCGCCAGGCTGAGGTCGCCGCCGATCTTGAGCGCGCAGTCGGCGCCCAGCGTGATGCTGGTGTCCTTGCCGACCTTGAGCGTGGTGGCCTCGCCGATGTCCAGCGCGGCGTTCTTGCCGATCTTGCCCAGGTAGTTCTCGCCGATGGTGGCAGTGGCGTTCTTGGCGATCTCGTCCCAGGCATCGTTCTTGACCAGGCGGTGGAAGTCCTTCTGCGCCTGGAACCAGATGTACTCGCTGCCCTTCTTGTCGTCGAAGCGCAGTTCGTTGAAGGTGTCGTCGGCGCCGTCCTTGCTCGAGTGCGTCTTGATGCCGCTCACCGTGGCGTTGGCGGGCAGCACGTAAGGCGGCTCGTTGACGGCGTTGTAGACGCGCCCCACGATGATCGGACGGTCGGGATCACCGTCGAGGAAATCCACCACCACCTCGTCGCCCACGCGCGGCAGCGCGATCATGCCGAACTTCTTGCCGGCCCAGGGATGGCTCACGCGCACCCAGCACGAGCGGTCGGAGTCGCTATGGACGTCGGCGTCCGCACCTTCGGTGCCGCCCTTCACGCTGCGGTCCCACATGAACTTCACTTTCACGCGGCCGAGCTTCTCGGTCAGGATCTCGTCTTCGCTGCCGCCCACCACCAGGGCGGTCTGCGAACCCGGTACCAGCGGCGCGGGCGTGATGCGTTCCGGCTGGAAGGCGTGCTCGGCCGGGATGGCCTCGAAGCGGCAGGAATAGCCGCTGCCCGAGCGGTCGCCGCCGCCATCCGCGCCGCCGAACTCGGCCTGGATCTCGGTGTGCACGATCTTGTACTTGATGTTGTTGTGCGCCTGGCCGTGGCCATCGAGCTTGAACACGTGCCCCACCGCCAGCGTGCGCGCGCGCGACAGGCCGGTGGCGACATCGGCCTTGAGCTTGAAGGCGCCGGCGCGGATGTCCGCCAGGCGCCTGGCCTCGCCGGCCTTGTCGAAGTTGCTGCCGCCGCCTTCGGCGTGGTCGTGGTAGCCGCCGGGGTACTCGAATACCGACAGGCGCTTGGGCCTGGCATGCGTGACCGTGCGTTGCGCCTGCGCCTTGAGGTCCTTGGCGGGCGTCTCGTAGTCGTACTCGCCGTGCGCGTAGTCGGTGCTGTGGATGCCGTGGGTGCGCCGGAAGCGCAGGATGGTATCGTCGGCACTCGAACGCGCGCTGCCGTGATGCGCCTGGGCCCACAGCAAGGTGTCCTTGCCGGGCACGGCCGGCAGTTCGGAACCGCCATCGCACAGCACCAGCGTATGGCCGCTCTCGGTGTGCTCGAAGTAGTAGAAGATGCCCTCGGACTCCATCAGGCGGCTCACGAAGGCGAAGTCGCTTTCGCGGTACTGCACGCAGAATTCGCGCTTGCGGTAGCTGGCCTTGAGCTGCTTCTTGACGTTGGCCGGCTGGTAGTCCTTGAACACCAGTTCGAGGATCTCCACCACCGTCTTGCGGTGGAAGATCCGGCAGTCCGAACTCAGGGTCAGGAACCACAGCCAGGGACGCAAGGTCACCCGGTACAGGTCCTTGTTCTCTTCGGTGCCGTCGAGTTCGAAATGGCTCACGAAGCCGTTGAAGTGGCGTTCGGTCTTGGTGTCCAGGCGCAGCCTGACCGCCGCCGTCTTGCCCAGCAGCTCGTCGGGTTCGATGGCCTGCGATTCGTCGTGCGCGTGCAGCAGCTCCACCTCGTAGCTGGGCAGGCGTCCGAGTTCCTCCACCCCGCGCATGCGCCGGAACTCCAGTGTCTTGCCCGCCGTGCCACGCCCGGACCAGAGGAAATCCGCCTCCGGAAGCACTTTGCTCATGCCGCTCTCCCCGTCATGCTGCGCTGTACCGCGTGGCTGCGCGGATTCAATGGAACTGGTAGGCGAACTCGCCGTCCGCGGCGCCCAGCGTCACGCCCTTGAGCTCGTTGCCCTGGCTCATGCGGCTCAGGTACTCGATCGAGACCACCGGCAGCACCGTGTTGGTCAGGATGGCGTCGATGATGCGGCCGCCCGCCTCGGCGTTGTTGCAGCGGCGCACGATGAGTTCGACCGCGTCCTCGCCGTACTCGAAGGGGATGCGGTGATTGGTCTCGACGCGACGGCGGATGCGTTCCAGCTGCAGGCGTACGATCCTGGCCAGCATCTCGGCCGACAGCGGGTAGTAGGGAATGGTGACGATGCGTCCCAGCAGTGCCGGCGGGAACACTTTCATGAGCGGCGCCTGCAATGCCGTGCTCAGGCCTTCCGGATCGGGCAGCAGCTCGGGATCCTGGCACATGTTCATGATCAGTTCCGAGCCCACGTTGGAAGTGAGCAGGATGATGGTGTTCTTGAAGTCGATCAGGCGTCCTTCGCCGTCCTCCATCCAGCCCTTGTCGAACACCTGGAAGAACAGCTCGTGCACGTCGGGGTGGGCCTTCTCGACCTCGTCGAGCAGCACCACGCTGTAGGGACGTCGGCGCACCGCCTCGGTCAGCACGCCGCCCTCGCCGTAGCCGATGTAGCCGGGCGGCGCGCCCTTGAGCGTGGAGACGGTATGGCTCTCCTGGTACTCGCTCATGTTGATGGTGATGACGTTCTGTTCGCCGCCGTAGAGCGCCTCGGCCAGCGCGAGTGCGGTCTCGGTCTTGCCGACGCCCGAGGTGCCGCACAGCATGAACACGCCGATCGGCTTGTTGGGATTGTCCAGCCGCGCGCGCGAGGTCTGGATGCGGCGCGCGATCATGTCGAGACCGTGCTGCTGTCCGATCACGCGTTCGCCCAGCGTCGCACCCAGGCGCAGCACCGCTTCGAGTTCGTTCTTGACCATGCGGCCGACGGGAATGCCGGTCCAGTCGGCCACCACGCTGGCCACCGCCTGGTCGTCGACCGAGGGCATGATCAGCGGGCTGTCGCCCTGCAGTGTGGCCAGCTCGGCGAGCGCGCCGCGCAGGTCGGCGAGCTGCGCCGTGCGCTCGGGACTGTCGCCGGCGCTGCCCGGCGCGGCGCTGCCGTCGGCTGCCGCGGCATCCAGCGCCGCGCCCGCTTCGCGCAGGCTGGCGCGCAGCGCCAGCACGCGGTCGACCACCCCCTTCTCCTGCTGCCAGCGCGCCTGCAGTCCGGCCAGGCGCTCGCGCTCGACGGCCAGCTTGCCCGCCACTTCGCTGCCGCGCGTGCCGACGTCGACACCCACCACGGCTTCGCGGCTGATGATGCCCTGTTCGACCTCGAGCGCCTCGATGCGGCGCTGGCAGTCCTCGACCTCGGCCGGGATCGCATGCTGGCTCACCGCCACGCGTGCGCACGCCGTATCGAGCAGGCTGACCGCCTTGTCGGGCAGTTGGCGCGCCGGGATGTAGCGATGCGACAGCCGCACGGCCGCTTCGATGGCGCTGTCGAGCAGTTGCACGCGATGGTGCTTCTCGAGCACCGCGGCGACGCCGCGCAGCATCAGGATGGCCTTGACCTCGTCGGGCTCGGGCACCTGCACCACCTGGAAGCGGCGCGTCAAGGCCGGATCCTTCTCGATGTATTTCTTGTACTCCGCCCAGGTGGTGGCGCCGATGGTGCGCAGGTTGCCGCGCGCCAGCGCCGGCTTGAGCAGGTTGGCGGCGTCGCCGGTGCCGGCGGCGCCGCCGGCACCCACCAGGGTGTGCACTTCGTCGATGAACAGGATGATCGGCTTGGGCGAGGCCTGGACTTCCTCGATCACCTGGCGCAGGCGCTGCTCGAACTCGCCCTTCATGCTGGCGCCGGCCTGCAGCAGGCCCAGGTCCAGCGAGAGCAGCGAGACTTCCTGCAACTGCGGCGGCACGTCGCCGCGCGCCAGCCGCACTGCGAAGCCTTCGACCACCGCGGTCTTGCCCACCCCGGCCTCGCCGGTCAGGATGGGATTGTTCTGGCGCCGCCGCATCAGGATGTCGACGATCTGGCGGATCTCCTCGTCGCGGCCGGTCACCGGGTCGATCTTGCCTTCGCGCGCACGCGCCGTGAGGTCGGTGGTGAACTTCTTCAGCGCTTCCTGCTTGCCCATCGCGGCAGGCGCGATGGCCTGCGCATCCTCGCCCGGCTGCTGGCCGGACAGGCCGCCACCGTCCTGCGCGCCCAGCGCCGCTTCGGCACTGCCGCCGCACACGGCGTCGAAATTCCCGGCCAGGTCGTCGGCCTTGATGCGCTCGAACTGCCGCGAGATCCCGGTCAGCGCATTGCGCAGCGTGGGCGTCTTGAGCAGCGCCAGCAGCAGGAAGCCGCTGCGTACCTGGGCCACGCCGTACTTGAGCGTGGCGTAGACCCAGGCGCGTTCGATCGCGAGCTCGATGTGCTCGGCAAAGTCCTGGATCGAGGTCGAGCCGCGCGGCAGGCGGTCGAGCGCAGCGGTCACGTCGCGCGCCAGCGTGGCGACATCGAGCTGGTAGTGCTCGACGATGGCGTGCAGGTCGCTTTCGTTGACCTGGAGCAGCTGCGACAGCCAGTGCACCAGTTCCACATAGGGGTTGCCGCGCATCTTGCAGAACACGGTGGCCCCTTCGATCGCCTTGTAGGCGACGGGTGTGAGCTTGCCGAACAGGGCGGCACGACTGATTTCGCTCATGACAGTGCTTCCTCTTGGTGGACGCCGCCGAGATCGGCGGCGCGAGATGCGGTGGAACGGGTCGCGGCGCGGCGGCGCAGCCGCTCCGGACTCAGGATGCGTTCGACGTCCATCAGCAGATCGTCGGCCGGGCCCTGGCGGCGGTAGTGGCCAAGCCAGCTGGCGCGGCCGAGCGCGGTGCCGGATGCCGCCGCGGCGGCGCCCAGTTGCAGGCGCGGCACGTCCTGCCCGATCAGGACCAGACGCAGGTCCCATTCGAATTCCAGGCCGACCCACTGCCGCACCATCGCCTGCAGGCGGTCCAGGCCGCTGCCGCCGGGCAGGAAGCGCTGGTATTCGGCCAGGCTCAGCGGGCCGATCTCGATGCGGAACTTGTGCTGCACGTCCCACACGCTGCTGCCCAGCGTGGCGCCGCAACCCAGCGCCGGCGTGCCGCGGCGCCGCAGGCGGCTGCGGTCGGCGGGCGCCAGCGCCATCCAGTGCCCGCACCACTGGCGGATGCGCAGCGGCACGTCGAACTGCAGGCGGCACCACGACAGCAGGCCATCGGCATCGCGCACCTGGCGCGCCAGTCGTCCGGCGAAGGCCAGCTTGGCGGCGTCGCCGGCGGCGTCGCGCTCCGACTGCAGCGGCTCGCCGATGCCGAACAGCGCGCCCAGCCAACTGCCGATGTCCGGCCGTTCGGCACGGTCCAGACCCACCACCGGCTGGGCCTGCGCCCAGGCGCGGTAGAACAGCAGCACGAAGCGCTGCGTGAGCAGGTCGGCGAAGGCCTGCAAGGTGTGGTCGCCAGCCTGATGGCTGCGCTCGCGGATCAGTTCGGTCAGATGCAGCGGCAGCGGTCCGAACGAGCCCAGCAGGCCGAACACGCGCTGCTCGAGCTGCGCCCGGCTGCCTGCGCTGCCGGGGTCGTAGGCGGTGATCGCGGCCGCCGCGAAGCTCAGTTCGGCCGGCTGCACCACGCGCACCGGCTCGTCGGCGGGGCGCGCGGCGGTGCCCAGGCGCGGCAGTTGGGGATGAGCGGCGTCGATATGGCGCAGCGCCAGGAACAGGTCGTGCGCCTGCGGATGGCGCGCCAGCGCGTCGAACCACGCCGCCTGCACCGGCGAAGCGCGCTGCTGGCCGCCTTCGGTAGGGTCCATGGCGCCGGTCCTCAGATCACCGCGCGCAGGCCGCGCGCGGGCGCCCAGCGCATCAGCGTGCCGCGGTTGAGCGACACCAGCACGGTCTCGACAAAGCTGTTCATCGAGACATGGCGCGCCAGGTACTGGTGCAAGGCGGCGCCGAACAGCACCGCGCTGCCGCCCTCGTGGCCGAGTTCATCGACACTGAGCGTGATCTCGATGCCGCGGCTGAAGGCGATCGGACCGCCACCCGGATGGCGGCGCACGATCGGCGCCACGCGTACCTGCTGCAACGATTCGATCTGGCGCCGGATCACCGGCTCCTGGCCCATCGGAAAGCGGCTCAGCAGGTCGCGCAGCACGGCAGCGGCACCTTCCTCGCCATCGCTGGCGTCGAGCAGCGAAAGGTAGTTGAGCGACAGCAGGTTGATCAGCCGCCACGCCACGCCGCCCTCGCGCAGGGCGGTGTGCGGACGCGAAGGGCCGGCGACCACGCGCACCTGCTCGAGCGGCAATCCGGCATCGAAGCTGAAGCCATTGGCCAGGCTGCCGGCGGGAATGAACAGGGGCAGATCGCGGTTGGTGCAGCGGGTCATCACGCCGAGCTGGCGCAGGTCGCCGCCGTAGGGCGCCTCGTTGGGGTCGACGATGGAGACGAACACCTCGGAGCCGATGTAGCCCGAGCGCGGACCGTCGCGCCGCGCGCGCTCGGACATCAGCCGCGGCTCGCGCCACAGCGTGAAATAAGCCGGCTCGAAGGGCGAGGCGCGATGGTCGGGCGCGAACAGCGGTGCGAATGCACGCTCGCTGCCGCTGGCGTCGTGGCCGCTCACGCTGGTGATGTCGTAGACCTCGTAGTCCAGCGGCACCGTGCGGTCGGGCACCACGTGGAACTCCTTGCTGCCCTGGTCGAGTGCGATGCGGTCGGCGCGCTTGGCAAACAGGTTCACGGCCGGCACGCAGTGGAGCAGGAAATTGCCGGCGTCGACCAGGCCGTCGAGGCCTTCGCCGGGCCGGTTGAACAGCAGCACCAGCTCGGCCTCGTTGCCCTGGATGCCGCGCAAGGCCTCGCGCACGCCCTCGACATCGATGAACAGGAAACGCTCGGGAAAGGCGAAATACTCCTGCAGCAGGCGCGTGCCGGCAAAGCCGCGATGGGTGACCGGCAGGCTGGCCGAGGCGTCGTCGTAGCCCGGCGCCGACACCGCGTCGGCAGCCAGCTGGGTGCGGCGCACCTCGGGACCGCGGCCCGGTGCCGAGACCAGCACGCCTGCGCTGGCACACAGCAGCAGTTCGTGGATGCGCATCGCCACGTCGACCTGGCCACCCAGGTAGAAGCGCAGGGTGTCGATCTCCAGGCTGGCGATGCTCATGCCGGCCGGCACGCGCAGGCGCACGCGGATGCCGCAGCGCGGCCGCGTTTCGAAGCGGAAGGCCGACAGCCCCAGATCGGCGACATTGAGGAAATATTCCGCCGATGCGGTGCTCAGTGGCGTCAGCTGCAGGTCGGCGACCGAGCGGAATTCGCAGCGCGTGCGGCTGATTTCGCCCGGCGGCGCCGTCAGCGCCGCGCCGCGCGGCACCAGCGGTCCCTTGAGCAGGTTGGCGTCGGCCACCGGCTGGATCTGCGCCACCAGCATCGATGGCACCGGCGCCAGGAAATTGGGATAGACCAGTTCCAGCAGGCGGTTGGAGAAGCGCGGGAATTCCGCGTCCTGCTTGAGCTGGATGCGCGCCGCCAGGAAGGCACAACCTTCCAGCAGGCGCTCGACATAGGGGTCGGCCACCTCCAGCGATTCCATGCCCAGGCGCGCGGCGATCTTGGGGAAGGCGTCGGCGAACTCCTTGCCGGCTTCGCGCAGGTAGCGCAATTCCTCGTTGTAGTAGCGCAGCAGACGGGCATCCATGACGGTCAGGCCCCGGCTCAGGCGCGCAGGTCGCGGACGCGGGCGGTTCCCGTCTCGACGTCCACCTGCGCGGAAAGCATCAGCTCGAGCGGCATGGGCTGCGCCCACATCTGCCCACGGATCAGGATCTGCAGGCTGTTGGGCTGGTCGTCGCTGTGGGTGGCGAGTTCGACCTCCAGCGTCTTGCCGTCGATGCGCGGTTCGAAGTGGCGGATGGCGTCGGCAATGCCCTGCTGCAGCTCCGCGATGTCGACACTGGACAGCGAGGTGCCGGTCAGCGACTGCACGCCGTAGTTGAGTACCGACCGCGCCGCCTCCGGTGCCGCGTCCCAGTCGGCGGCGCGCAGCCGCGACTGTCCGGCCGGATTGGCGCGCGCGCTGGCGGTGTTGAGCAGCCAGGCCAGGTCGCGCAGCACGGCGGCACGCAACTGCTGGCGGTTCAGGGCGCGTGCCTCGACCGGCTCCTGCTGTGAAGCCGGTTCGAAGTCGAGCAGGCGATCGAGCAGCGAGGGCTGCAGGCGGTCGCGAGCCCCCAGCTTAGCCACCCGCCACCTCCGCGGCGTCAGGCGCAGCCTCGTCAGTGCCGTCGAATTCCAGCGCGCGGATGTCGAGCAGGCCGTATTCGCCCTGGTCGGTGGCCAGCACGCGCTGGCCGATGCCGGTCCAGCGCTCGCCCGCCAGCGCTTGCCACTCGGTGCGGCGCGCCAGCAGCAGCGCGCCATCCGCGCTGAGCTCGGTGCCCGGGTAGCGCACCGGCACCATGGCGATCGCTTCGCCGCCGTTGGAGAACACCAGATGGGCGGGGATCCACACCACGTCGCGCAGATCGACGGGCGGCTCGAAATCGACGCGCGCCAGGCGGCTGAACGGGATCCAGTAGTAGCGGCCGTTGACGATGGCCTCGAGCACCGGACCGAGCCGCGAATCCGCGTCGGCGATCCAGCTGAACGCCGTGCCGTCGATCCGCCCGGCCGTCGCGGGCGCCGATTCGAAGGCGTTTGCCGCCAGGCTTTCCGCCAGCGCCGCTTCGCCCTGTCCGGCGCGCAGCAGCGACTCGATCAGCAGCGCCAGCCAGGCGTCGGGCTGGCCGAACACCATCGGTGCGCGCTTGCCGGCAAACACCTCGGCGCGCAGCTTTTCGCAGCGCAGGGCGTGGCCGACCATCTCGCGCATCGAGGACACTTCCGGATCCAGGTCGGTGGCGACATTGAGCTGGGTATGCGCGCGCTGCCAGTCGCCCAGCACGCACAGCAGCTGGGCCAGGAACACGCGCAGCGCGGCCTTGGCGGGCTCGGCGCGGACAGCCTCGCTGAGCGCGGCCAGTGCCGCTTTGGGATTGCCCGCGCGGAGCGCGGATTCAGCTGGGTTCACAGGGTATCCATGTCGGCAGGTGAGGAGCGCGGCGCTTGCCGCCGCTCAGAAGGCGTGTCCGCAGTCGGTGCAGAAGCGCGCCTGGCGCGCCACCATCACGCCGCAGCCCGGGCAGCTCTTGTGGGTGCTGGCGCGGTCGAAGCCGCACTCGGGACAGAAGCGTCCGCCGTCGGCGGCGCTGCCGCAGCCGGGACAGGCATTGGCCGCCGGCTGGCGCGTCTCGGCGCCGCGCGCCGCGCTGCGCCCGGCACTGCAGTCGACGCAACTGCCGGCGCTGTTGTCGTAGCACTCCAGGCACACGCCCTGATGGCAGCCGCCGCACACCACGTAGCGCCTGGCGGCCAGCTCGCGCGCTTCCTGCAGCGCCGCCTCCTTGGCGCCGCGCAGGCTGCCGGTGGAAGCCAGGCCGACGCTGCCGCCGACCTGGCGCATGCCGCTGAACAGGAAGGACAGGCTCTGCATCCAGCCGCCCAGCTGGCCCAGGCGGTAGGGTCGGAAGGGGCTGCGCCAGGTGTCCTTGCAGCGTGTGCAGTAGAACTCGAACTGGAAACCTGCGTGCAGGTCATTGCTCGAGGTGCTGAGGTCGCGATAGTTGTCGAGTTCCATGGTCTGGCCTACTTGCGGGTGCGCGGGGAGGCGATGCCTTCCCCGGAAAAGCCGTCGCGCGAGCGGTACCACAGCTCGTCGAGCGAGCGCAGCGTCTGCGATGCGCCGCCGCCGCCGGCACTGCCGCCTTCCGCCGCGGCCGGCGCTGCCGCGGCATCGCCGCCCACCGTGTCGCCGCCCAGGATGGCTTCCTCGTCGGCGCGCTTGCCGGCGGCCTTCTGGGCGTCGTCGCTGATGCGGTAGATCTCGACCACCGAGGCACCGGTGCCGCTCACCGTGCCCTCGCGCTTCTTGCCCAGGTTCTGGTTGCGTGCCAGCTCCGGCAGGTAGTCGAAGCGGATGTCGTTGTACTCGAATTCCCAGTTTTCGGTGAATTTCGGCGATCCGTCGTCACCGCCGCTCACGCTGAGCGCATAGTCGACCACCTGTACCTGGAACAGCGTCACGGTGAGCCCGAAACGCGCGTCCTCGGAATGCTCGACCAGGTTGAACTCGCACATCTCGAGCGGGGCGCGCGTACGCAAGCGGTTGAGCAGGGGCGGAGTGGACGCATCCAGGCCCTTGCTGAACTTCATGATCGAGGCGCCGGCGCCACCCTGTTCGAGCGGCTGCTTGAGGCGCGCCAGATTCCAGTTCCAGCTGTCGATGACGATGTCGCCCTCATGGTATTCGTCCTCCGACTCGCCCGCGATCCTGGCTTTGGGGTTGTCGGTATCCGAACTGGTCCAGGCCGAGAGATAGATGTGCGCATTGCTCATGTGGGCACTCCGTCAGCGCAGCCGGCCACGCGGCGCGCGCGCTCAATCTTCATCGTCATCACCGCCTTCCTGCTTGCCGGCCTTGGCGCTCTGCGCCTCCGACTTCCTGGCGGCACGGCTGTGCTTCTTGATGTCCTCGGGCGATTTCGCCTCGCTGGCGCCGCCATCGAAGGTCAAGGTCTGCGAGCGTGTGCCGACTTCGCCGGGCCGTGCGCGCAGGTAGGTCATGCGCATCTTCTGGTAGCTGAGGGTCATCTCCTCTTCCAGTGCGACCGAACTCTTGCCCTTGGGCTGCGCGTTGAGCTTGATGTTCTCGACCGCGACGCCCCACAGGTCGATGCGGTAGACCAGCACGCTCGTGCGCTTGGGGGACTGATCCGACTGCATCACCGATTCGAAATTGTGCACCGACAGGCGCGCCGATTCGTAGCGCGTCGCGTCCTTGGCGATCATGCCGCTCAGCAGGGTGGGCGTGGCGCTGTCGAAATAGCGCTTCACGGTCAGCTCATGCAGCTTGGGCGGCTTGTTCCGGTTGGCATCGGCCAGCGCATTGCGCCGGCTCTCGGCCTTGGCCGACCACTCGAAGCCGGTGATTTCGAGCGCGCCGACGTGTCCCGCGGCATC
The DNA here is from genome assembly GCA_028873535.1 of Pseudomonadota bacterium. Taxonomy (GTDB): domain Bacteria; phylum Pseudomonadota; class Gammaproteobacteria; order Burkholderiales; family Ferrovaceae; genus CAIVHB01. The sequence goes on along the minus strand of JAGWIJ010000063.1, from coordinate 3,684 downwards.
GCACTCGCCGGTCGGGCAGGCACTGTCGTCCTGTCCTTCGGGCGGGCGGAACTCCAGGAAGATCACCGTCTCGGCCATGCTTGCCTGCCTGCGCTGCGGACTGGGGAATGGGGCCGGGCAGGCCAGCGAAGGCGCTGCCCGGGGGGGATCACTTGAACGCCGTGATCGCAGCGGCGGTCAGCAGGTCGGGCGCCTCGCTCTGCTTGCCGACGTTCCAGGTCACCGAGTAGATCGTGGGCTCGATCGATCCGGTGTTGGACTGCATCTTGTAGTTGAAGTTGATTTCCTTGAAGGCGAACTCGACGTCCTGGGTGACCTTGCCTTCCTCGTCGCCCTTGATCGCGACCTTGGTGATGAACACGCCGGCCATCACCACGTCGAGATAGGGCTGCGGCTTGCCGCTCACGTCCCCGGTGCTTTTCAGCAGCTGCAGCCGCGCCACCGGGAAGTGCGTGCCCTGGATGGCGTTCTTGAGGAAGGGCGGCGAGGAGATGTCGTAGGGCTTGCTGAAGGTGAAGACCCCGGGGGTGGGCTTGCCCACCGCCGAACCGCCGCCGGTCATGAAACTGCTTTCGGCCTCGACATCCCAGCTCCAGTCGCTGATCTCGATCCAGCCCTTGTCGCCGGGATTGCTCTCCTGGGTCGATTCGCCCAGCGTGATGCCCTTGATGCTGCCCACCGGGGGAAACTGGATGAATGCATTTCCTGCTGCCATGGTGATTCTCCTTTTCCCTTAGAGTTTGCGGATCGAGGTGCCGGAAGCCAGGCCCAGCACGCCGCTCTGCTCGGAGAAGTTGTAGATGAAGGGCACGCCCGCGTCCTTGATCTGGCCGTTGGGCTGCTGGCGCCCGTAGTCGATCTGGATCTGCTTGAGCGTGCCTTCGACGTCCTGCGTGATCTGGCCGCCGTCATCGCCCTTGCTCGAGACCTTGGTCACGAAAAAGTACACGCCGCTCAGGCGGAAGTAGCACTTCGGCGTCTCGTCCCCGGTGACCTTGCACATGTCGAGTTCGATCAGGTCGAAATGCGTGCCGCGGATCATGTTCTGCAGCAGCGCCGGCGAGGAGCGGTCGAAGTTGTGGGTGAAGGTGAAATTGCCCGGCTTGGCGCGGCCCACCGCGAGGCCGGTTCCGGTGTGCTTGTGCTCGGATTCGACATCCCAGCTGAAATCGCCGATCTCGATCCAGCCGTCCTTGGACGGATAGCTCTTGTGGAACGACTCGCCGGGAATGGGGGCCCCGTTCTTGAAAAAGCGGATGAATGAAACGCCTGTTCCTGCCATGACGAACCTCCAGATCTATGAACGTTTAAGGTTGTTGGAACCCGCCGCGGGTCTTCAGGACTTTTCCGACGGGAGCTTCGACACCAGGCGCAGCGACACGGTGAGGCCCTCGAGCTGGTAATGCGGCTTGAGGAAGAACTTGGACTGGTAGTAGCCCGGCGCGCCCTCGACTTCCTCCACCACCACCTCGGCGGCTGCCAGCGGTCGTTCGGCCTTGACGTATTCGGAGGAATTGGCGGGATCGCCGTCGACGTAGTGGCTGATCCAGTCGTTGAGCCAGCGCTCCATGTCGCCGCGCGACTTGAACGAACCCACCTTGTCGCGCACCATGCACTTCAGGTAATGCGCGAAGCGGTTGCACGCGAACAGGTAGGGCAGGCGTGCCGCCAGCGCCGCGTTGGCGGTGGCATCGGGATCGTCGTATTCGGCCGGCTTCTGCAGCGACTGGCCGCCGATGAAGGCTGCGAAGTCGGAGTTCTTGCGGTGGATCATGGCCAGGAAGCCGTTGGCCGAGAGCTCGGCCTCGCGCCGGTCCGAGATCGCGATCTCGGTCGGGCACTTCATGTCCATGCCGCCGTCGTCGGTCGGGAAGCTGTGGGTGGGCAGGTTCTCGACCGCGCCGCCGGATTCGATGCCGCGGATGCGCGAGCACCAGCCGTACAGCTTGAACGAGCGGCTGATGTTGGTTGCCATGGCGTAGGCCGCGTTGCACCACGAGTAGCTGTCGTGGTTCTCGCCGGTGGTGTCTTCCTCGAAGTCGAAAGCATCGACCGGGTCGGTCTTGGCACCATAGGGCAGGCGGCCCAGGAAGCGCGGCATGCACATTGCCAGGTAGCGCGCGTCGTCCGACTCGCGCAGCGAGCGCCAGGCCGCGTATTCCGGCGTGCTGAAGATCTTGGTCAGGTCGCGCGGATTGGCCAGTTCACGCCACGATTCCATCTGCAGCAGCGCCGGGGCGGTGCCAGTGATGAAAGGCGCGTGCGCGGCCGCCGCCACCTTCGACATCTCGGCCAGCAGCTCGACATCGGGCGGGGTGTGGTCGAAGTAGTAGTCGCCCACGATGGCGCCGAAAGGTTCGCCGCCGAACTGGCCGTATTCCTCTTCGTACAGGCGCTTGAACAGCGGCGACTGGTCCCAGGCGGTGCCCTTGAAACGCTTCAGGGTCTTGCCCAGTTCCTGCTTGGAGATCGGCATCACGCGGATCTTCAGCTGCTCGTCGGTCTCGGTGTTGTTGACCATGTAATGCAGGCCACGCCACGCCGATTCGAGCTTCTGGAAGTCCTCGTGGTGCAGGATCTGGTTGACCTGCTCGGTCAGCTTGCGATCCAGCGCCGCGATCATCGACTCGATGGTCGAGACCGTGTCGCTGCTGATCAGGCGGGTGTTGGAGAGCGCCTGTGCGGCCAGGGTCTGGACCGCCGTCTCGACAGCCGAGCGCGCCTCGTCCGACTTGGGCTTGAATTCCTTCTGCAGCAGGGAAGCAAAGTCGTTGCCTTCCAGGGTGACGCCGGCCAGGGTGTTGTCGCCGGCCCGTTCGAGTTCAGCCATGTCTTCGGTTACTCCGGTAATGTCGGGGTCAGGACGTTTCGTCGGCCGGCTTGGCCTGTGCGCCGAGGGTCTGCAGCAGCGCGGGATCCTTGAGCAGCTTGCCGATCAGTTCCTCGGCGCCGCCCTTGCCATCCATGTAGGTGACCAGGTTGGACAACTGCTGGCGGGCTTCCAGCAACTGCTTGAGGCCATCGACCTTGGCCGCGATCGCGGCCGGCGAGAAATCGTCCATGCTCTCGAACGTGAGCTCGACCGGCAGGTTGCCTTCGCCGGTCAGGGTGTTCGGCACCTGGAAGGCGACGCGCGGCTTCATCGCCTTCATGCGCGAATCGAAGTTGTCGACGTCGATCTCGAGGAACTTGCGGTCGGCGACCGCGGGCAGCGGATCGGCCGGCTTGCCGGCGAGGTCGGCCATCACGCCCATCACGAAGGGCAGCTGGACCTTCTTCTGCGCGCCATAGAGCTCGACGTCGTACTCGATCTGGACGCGCGGCGCGCGGTTGCGTGCAATGAATTTCTGACTACTGGCCATGCTCAGGTCCCCCTCGATTCAGGTGTTGTTGCCGGTGGAACGGTGCTGTTTCAACGGTAAGGATTGTCGCCGATGGTGTCAGGGTCGACGCCCATCACGCGCGCGACGTCGCGAATGGCATCCGGGGCCAGTTCCTTGACCAGCTCCAGGAAATTCTTGTCGATCAGGCGCTGCGCACGGCGCAGCATCAGCTGGGCCGGATTGCTGGGCTCGCTGCGTTCCAGATAGGCGCACACCAGTTCGATCGCGCGCACCGCATCCTGGCGCGTCTCGATGCCACCCGCGCTGCCGCGGCGGCGCGCGCCGCCTTCGGCTGCGGCCG